>JBNKZR010000042.1:0-27629 GCA_050301735.1 Polyangiaceae bacterium
GAGGGCCACGTAGGAGTTGTTGGACATGTTTTGCGCCTTGAAAGGCGCGACCTCGAAGCCCGCGTCACTCAAGAGCCGGCCGAAGGCGGCCGTAAGCAGGCTCTTGCCGACGTCGGAGACCGTGCCGAACACGGCCAACCTGGAACGGAATCTGGGCTTGGCGTCGGAGGCCATGCGCTCTACCTTACTGAGTTCCGACGATGAGTGAACCAACCGAAGAAGAAGCCCAGGCCCACAAAGAACGCATGGCCGAGCTCAAGGCCGAGCAAGACCGCAAGGTTCGGCAAAAAGACATCGACCGTGGCGTCATCATCGTCAACACCGGGGACGGCAAGGGCAAGTCGACGGCCGCCTTCGGCTTGGCCATCCGCGCCGCTGGAAACGGCCAGGGCGTCGGCATCGTGCAGTTCATCAAAGGTGCCTGGAAGACCGGCGAGGCCAAGGCCTTCGAACGCTTCCCCGAGATCACGCACGTCGAGTCGGGTCGCGGCTTCACCTGGAACACGCAAGACAAGGCCCAAGACATCGCCACTTGCCGCGAAGGCTGGAACAAGGCGCTCGAAATGATCGAAGCGAGCCGAGGCCCCAACCCGAAGTATCAGCTGGTCGTGCTCGACGAGTTGAACATCGCACTGGCCTACGACTACCTCCCGGTCGAGGAAGTCGTCTCCATGCTGAAGAACAAGCCGGAGCAGCTGAGCATCGCGATCACGGGCCGGGGCGCGAAACCCGAAGTGATTGAAGTCGCCGACACGGTCACGGAGATGCGAGCCGTGAAACACGCATTCGAAGCAGGCATCAAGGCGCGCCGCGGCATCGAGTTCTAGGTCGGCACTTCGTGTGCACTACGACGTGATCTGGCCAGCTCAAATCGGGACAGTTTCCTCTCCTACGACCACCACTACGTCGAACCGGCCGTTCTGCTCGCGGGTGGTTCCAGCGCTGGCAAAGCGTGTCGCTGGTGAACCGGCGCGATCCCCACGTTCGCCGAGGTAGCCTGCTGCTCCAGCGCGTGCGTTGGTTACAACAATGGGGTAGGAACTCGACTAGAGGTCGAGCAGAGCTGCGTGGGAGTGAGAAACGCCAGAATTGCGCTACGGCTTGGGGTGAGAGTCTTCGCACTGCTCGCCTCGAGCGGCATCGTAGCATGTACCTCAGGCCTGGACTTCGACGGGCTGGCGGAAGCCGGAGCGCTGGAACTGTCGGACGCAGGCGTGGGCGACGAATTCGCGCTCTCCTCAGAAGGCAGTGTATCCACGAAACCCGATCTGAGCGACGCCGGCTCGATGAGCGCACCGCCACAAATCGGGAGCTCCAGGGACGCGGGCACGAAGCGCGATGCGGGAGCAGACGCGGCGAGCACGACGTTGCGACTCGTGACTTCCGTTCCCGGTCGCGGTGGTACGAACGTCGCTCCCGAGACTGATCTCTCGCTCACGTTCAACCATCCCGTCGAAGCCGGCAGTGGTGACATCTTGCTGTTGGAGACTCTGGACGACGTGACCGTGGATTCGGTCGAGGTCACGGGCCAACGGGTGAGCTTCGACGAAACCACGGTGGACGTCACCTGGGAAGCCGAGCTTTCGCACGACACCGAGTACACGATCGTGATCCCCGCGGGCGCGATCGTCGACAGCGACGGACGACCCTTCGTCGATTGGGCAGAGCCCGGTGCTTTCACATTTCGTACCGGCCTTCCCACGCCGGTGTCGCTATCGTCGACGACACCAGAGTACGGCGCAGTCGACGTCGAGCTCGACGCCAACATCGAGCTGGAGTTCAACGTCGACATCGTGGCGGGTGCGGTGGGCAGCATCGCGTTGGTCGAGGCCGACACCTTGGAGGTGCTCGACGAACAACGCATCAGCGATAGCCCCCGGATCACCATCGACGGCGCAGTCCTGACCTACGACCCCGGTGTCGAGCTCGCCTACGAGGCAGACTACTTCGTCACGTTGAACGAAGGCGCGATCCGCAGCGCCGCGGGCGCCCTGTTCGAAGGCTTCGACGACGATGGCGCGCTCACCTTCACGACCCGTGCGCCACCGGCACCCGCATTGGTCGGCACCTCACCAGCGGACGACGCGATCGGCGTCGATCCCGAAGCGAACCTGGTGCTGCAGTTCGACGTGCCCATCTCCGTCGGCACGGGGCTGGCCAGCGTCTTCCAAGCCAGTGACGACCAACTCGTCGAAGCGCTCGACGTCACTGGCCCGCGCGTTTCCGTGACTGACGTGGCGCTGACCATCGACCTGACCGCAGCGTTGGACAACTCCACCGAGTACTACGTCAACATCAGCTCTGGAGCCGTCCTGTCGGAGTTCGGCACCTCGTACGACGGACTGGACGACGCATCGAGCTTCGACTTCACGACCGCCGCCGAGCCGCCCACTCCCTTGTTGCTGGTCAGCAGCACACCGATGGACGATGCGACTGACGTCAATGCGAACGCCAATCTCGTCTTGGTCTTCAGTGAAGCGGTGGTTGCGGGCGCGGGCAACATCACCATCTTCCGGGCGATGGATAACACCGTGTTCGAGACCATTCCCGCGACCGACGACAGAGTCACCATCATCGGGCAGACCGTGACCGTCGATCCGACGGGAGTGTTGGCAGACGATACGGAGTACTACGTCATCGTCGGCGCGGGCACCTTCGAGAGTGAAAGCGGCGCCTCCTACCGCGGCCTCTTGACCGCCGACGCCTTCGATTTCAGAACCGCTGCCTCCTTCAGCCTGACGTCCACAGAGCCAGCTGACGACGCCTCGGACGTCTCCCCGCCGCGCTCCCTGGTGCTCGAGTTCTCCGGCCCTGCCGAGCTCCTCGGCGGCGATCTCGTCGTCTCCGCGTCGGGAGTCGTGGAGACGATCGCCGTCGACGGTCCTCAGGTGACCGTCGACGGCTCCATCGTGACGGTCCAGCTCAACGCCCCGTTGAAGTACGACACGAGTTACTTCGTAACCCTCAGCGCCGACGCCGTCGGCGAAGTCGGGGGCGACCCCTTCGCAGGGCTCAGCGGGACGAACGCCTGGAACTTCAGTACGGTCACGGCGTGTGACGCCAACGAGAGCCTCGGACCCAACGGCGCTTGCTTCTATGTCTTCGCCACCATGGGTTCGGAGGTCAATTGGGACGACGCCCGCTTGGCGTGTCGCAGCCACGACGACGGTTGGGATCTGGCGGCGCTCCGCAGCGCCAACCTGCAAACCTTCATCGAAGGCCTCGCCGCCGCCGAAGCACCCGGAGAACAACTGTGGATCGGTGCTTCCGACGCGGGCACCGAAGGACAGTGGCTGTGGGTGACGGACGACACCCAGTTCTGGGAAGGGGGCATCGGCGGCAGTGTGGTCGGCAGCCAGTACGCCAATTGGAAGAGTGATCAACCTTCGGGCGACAGCCAGAACTGCGCTCGCATCCTGCCGGAGTCGGACGGCTGGCAGTGGGCCGACGCCCCTTGCGATGAGACCTACGGTTTCATCTGCGAGGGCCCAACCAACTGAACCGTCAAGCCGGCCGCTTCACGTCCGGATGCTCGTTGTAGTAGGCGTCCAGGCTCTCGCGGGAGATGCGGACCTCGACCACACCGTCCGCCTCCAGCTTGGCCTGACAACCCAGGCGTGAGGTCAGCTGCACGTCGAAGGCCTTGTCGAGGATGTCTTCCTCTTCCTCTTCGGCTTCTGAGAGCAGCTCGCCGCCCTTCTCCACGTACACGTGACACGTGGAGCAGGCACAGACACCGCCACAGGCGTCTCCCTCGGGTGCGCCCGCTTTTTTCGAGGCCTGCAGAATGCTGGTGCCCGTCGGCACTTCCACTTCGAGGTTCTGATCGATGAACTTGACGATCGGCATCACTCACTCTCTTTGCTGACGACAGAGCCGCCGCCCGCGTCGTAGTCGAAGTCCACGCTGGGGTCACCGATGTCGAGCCCGGGACCACTGGGCACGTTTTCCGCGCGGGCCCGTTGGTGTTCTTCGACGTGTGCGTCCACGCCCTTGGCAGCACTGACCCCCTCGGCGACGGCCGTGACCCTTTGGCCGCCCAACGCCCCGGCGATGGCGCGGTTCATGCGCCGCCCGGCCCACTCGTGAGTCACGTGATCGAGGGCATCGACACAAGCTTGCACCCGAGAGGGGTTCTTAGAGTTTTCGATCGCCGCCTCGAGTTCGCCCAGGACGCGCAGAACGTCCGCGCGCTCGGCGTCGCTCAGCAGATCCGCGTCGGCCTCCAGCGCCTTGTTCGTGGCCAGCACCATGCGGGAGCCTTCCACTCGTGCCTCGACCAAACGGCGCGCGTCGAAGTCTTCCTCGCCATGGTCGAGCGCCGAGAGCAGCATCTCCTCCACCTGCTCGTCCGTCAATCCGTAGCTGGGTTTGACCTCGACGCGCTGCTCGATGCCCGTGAGCAGCTCCTTGGCGGAAACGCGCAAGAGGCCGTTTTCGTCCACTTCGAACAACACCTCGAGCCGCGCGTGCCCCGCGGGCAACGGCGGAATGCCTTTGAGCGTGAAGCGCGCCAGAGAACGACAATCCGCCGCCAGCTCACGTTCTCCCTGAACGACGTGGATCTCGAAGCCGGTCTGCTTGTCGGCGTAGGTCGTGAACGTCGCTTTGGCACCCGTGGGGATGGTCGTGTTGCGCGGCAAGATGCGGTCGACGGCGCCGCCCATGGTCTCGACCCCCAGCGAGAGCGGCAACACGTCGAGCAGCAGCACGTCGTCGCTCGAGTCGCTGAGCATTTGCGCTTGCAGCGCCGCGCCGTAGGCGACGACCAAATCGGGGTCGATGTCGCCCAGAGGCTCTTGACCGAAGAGCTGTCGCACGTGGTTTCGGACCGCCACCACGCGCGTCGCGCCACCCACCAGGATGACGCCATCGACGTCGGACTTGTCGAGTTCGGCGTCGCGCAGCGCCCGCCTGCAGGCTTTCGCCGCACGTTCGAGCAAGGGCGCAATCAGAGCGTCGAACTCCTCGCGGCTGAGCGCGAACTCCGTCTCTCCCCCACCCTTCTTCGGCAAGTCGACGAGCACCTGCTGTCGATCCGTCAGGGCGTGCTTGGCCTCTCGCGCCGCGCTCAGGACCAGACCGACGACCTCCGGGGGAGCTACCAGCGTGCCGCTCTCGTCCGCGACGAAACCCATGACGCCGAGCATCCGTTCGGCGATGAGGCGGTCCATGTCGTCGCCGCCGAGAGCACTATCGCCCCCCGTGCTGCGCACCTGGAACACTCCATCGTCCAACTCGAGGATCGTGACGTCAAAGGTTCCCCCACCCAAATCAAAAACCGCAAACGTCCCGTTCTGCTTCTTCTCCAGCCCGTACGCCAACGCTGCCGCGGTCGGCTCGTTCAGCAGACGCAGCACGTTGAGCCCCGCAAACTTGCCGGCATCCTTGGTCGCTTGCCGTTGGGCGTCGTCGAAGTAGGCGGGCACGGTGATCACCACACCGCCCACGGAGCGCAGCTGCTCTCGGGCGCTCTGCACCAAGCTGCGAAGGATCTCGGCGCTGACCTCGACGGGGGTGACGACCTTGTCGCCGACGTCGAAGCGAACCAACTTGGCCTCGTCGTCAGTTTCGGGTTCGACGAAGCGGTAGGCGCCGAGCTTCTTCGTCTGCGCGTCACTCGCGCCCTTGCCCATGAAGCGCTTGACGCTGACGATGGTGCGCTGGGGCTCACGCTCGGCGTAGCTTTCTGCGCCCCTGCCCACGACCACTTGATCGTGGTCGCCGTAGTGCACGACGCTCGGCAACAACTGCTTGCCGTCGCAATTGGTCAGCGCGAAGGGGCTGCCATCGCGGACGTAGGCGACGATGGAGTTCGTGGTACCCAGATCGATCCCGATCGGGGTCGGCGGCGCTTTGGGATCGTAGATGTCTAGCAGCATGAGCGTATCCAAGGCGCACGGGCGCCTGTCGTCAGTCGGGCGAGTTCGTCAGTCGAGCTCGTCTTCAATCGCGTCGACCTCTTCGAGGAAGCGGCGCATGTAGCGGAGCTGACTGGTCAGATTGCGCGCGATTTCCACCGCGCCCACGAGTTCCAACTCATCGATGGCGGTCGCGACGTGGGTATCGTCAGCCGCATTCGTGTCGGCATCTGCAGCGCTCGAGTTCGCGGCGGCACTCGAGCTCACGGCAGCGCTCGAGTTCACGGCAGCGTCAACATCCCTCGAGGGGGCCATCACGGCCGTCCGGATCACGCCTTCGTCGAGCGCGGTCGCCAGCTGCGAGAGCAGCTCCTCTTGTCGTTTGCGCACTTGCTCGGCCAACTTCCGCGCTTCATCCAGGTTCTTCGCGTGACGCGCCTCGGACAGCGCTTCACGCATTTCCATCATCTCCATCAAGAACTCCTGTGCCATCTGCGATGTGGCGTGCTCCCCGTCGGGTGCCTGCTTGCCGACCCGCTGCAGCGCGAGGCCCACCAAGAGCTCCGCACGCTTGACCGGGTCGCGCAACTCGCGGTGCGCGTGATTGACGTTGATGGCTTCGTTCAGTGCGCGACGTCGCTCACCGGCAGGAGCGCCCGAGTAGCGATCGGGGTGGAGCGTGCGACTTAGTTCACGGTGTTGGGCGTCGAGTTCACCGCGAGCAATGCCGAACTTCGGCTCCAGCCCGAGTGTTTCGAATGCGTTCTTGGCCACGCCACTACTTGACGGTGAACGAGTGTCCGCAACCACACTTCGTCGCCTCTTGCGGATTGAGGAATTTGAAGCCACGGAACATCAGCGTGTTCTGATAGTCCAGCGTCGAGCCGCCGAGGTAGATGAGGCTCTTCTTGTCCACGTAGAACGTGACGCCATCACACTCGGTCACGGTGTCCCGCTCCCGCGGCGGGTCGTCGGAGAACTCGATCACGTACTGAAAGCCGCTGCATCCCCCGCCACGCACTCCCAGGCGAATGGCGGCATCGGGCGTACCGCGCTGCTTCAGGCGTTGCTTGGCGTATTGCACCGCGCCTTCACTGATGTGCACTCCGCGCTCGGGAGCTTTCGGGCGTGGTGGCTCCGTGGCGTTGCGTTGGGTGGCAGCTTCCATGAGTCTTCTCGTCGAGGTTTTCGGGTTGTCGTCGGGCAAAGGGAGGATTCAGCCGGAGAGGGCTTTCTTGGCCGCTTGCTTCTTGCGGTAGTCTTCGATGGCGCTCTTGATCGCGTCCTCTGCCAAGACGGAGCAGTGGATCTTGACTGGGGGCAGGTTCAGCTCTTCGGCAATTTGGCTGTTGCTGAGCTTCTCCGCGTCGTCGACGTTCTTGCCCTTGATCCACTCCGTAGCGAGTGAGGACGACGCGATCGCGGAACCGCAGCCGAAGGTCTTGAACTTGGCGTCCTGAATCACGCCGGTATCATCCACCTGAATTTGCAGGCGCATCACGTCACCGCAGGCCGGTGCACCCACGAGACCGGTGCCGACGTTCTCGGCATCCTTGTCGAGGGTGCCCACGTTGCGGGGGTTTTCGTAGTGTTCGAGCACTTTGTCGCTGTAGGCCATGATTTGATTCCGTTACTTTTTGGTCGGGTTGCAGATTCGTTCGTGGTGGGTTTGCCTGCCTCAGGCCAAGCCATGGCAGCAGCAGGCAGCCGTCAGTGGGGCGACCACTCGATGGACTTCAGGTCGATGCCTTGTTGGTGCATCTCGTACAGGGGTGACATGGCTCGCAGCTTGTTCACCTTTCCGATGACCAAGTCCGCGACGTAATCCACTTCCTCCTCGGTGTTGAAGCGGCCGAGGCCGAAACGGATCGAAGAATGAGCCAAGTCTTCGTCGAGCCCCATCGAGTGCAACACGTAGCTCGGCTCGAGGCTGGCGCTGGTGCAAGCCGAACCGCTGGAGACCGCTACGTCTTTGATCGCCATCATCAACGCCTCACCCTCGACGAAAGCGAAGGAGACGTTGAGGTTGCCGACCAGGCGCTGCTCCGGATGGCCGTTGAGCACCACGTCGGTCAGCTCCGCCGTCAAGCGTTGATGCAGCCTATCGCGCAACGCGCGGATGCGCGGCACTTCGGTCGCGCGCTCTTCGACCATCAATTGACACGCTTTGGCGAAGCCGACGATGCCCGGCACGTTCAACGTACCCGAGCGGTTGCCGCGCTCGTGCCCACCGCCATCCATCTGAGCCGTGAGGCGCACGCGCGGGCGATGCCGCCGCACGTACAAGGCACCCACACCCTTCGGACCGTAGATCTTGTGAGCGGTGATCGAAGCCAAGTCGACGTTCATCGCCTCGACGTCGAAGTCCGTCTTGCCGACGCCCTGCACCGCATCCGTGTGGAGCAATATGCCCTTGGCGCGGGTGATTTCGCCGATTTCCTTGATCGGCTGAATGGTACCGACTTCGTTGTTGGCCAGCATCACACTGACGAGGATGGTCTTGTCCGTGATCGCATCGGCGATGCTTTGCGGACTGACGATGCCGTCGTCTCCCGCCGACACGTAGGTGACCTCGAAGCCTTGCTTCTCGAGACGTTTACACGAGTCGAGCACCGCCTTGTGCTCGATGGTCGTCGTCACGATGTGATTGCCACGGCTCTTGTAGTATTCCGCGACGCCCTTGATGGCCAGGTTGTCACTCTCCGTAGCGCCGGAAGTAAATACGATCTCTTTGGCGCGCTTGGCGCCGATGAAGGACGCGATCTGCTCGCGAGCGTCTTCGACCGCGGCTTCTGCCTCCCACCCGAAGCGGTGGGTTCGGCTGGCGGCGTTACCGTAATGTTTCGTGAAGTACGGTAGCATCGCCTCCAGCACCCGCTGATCCATGCGGGTGGTGGCGTGATTGTCCATGTAGATGGGGAGCTCGAGGGTCATGGGATATTTCTCTGAGGGATCGGTAGAAGTCTTCGGGGGTCAAGCGGTGCGGTCGACCACCGATTCGATGCGGGCGCCCACGACCAAGTCGGGCGCGCCATCTGAAGTTTCGGGATGACGGGTGCACTGCGCACAGCTAGCCGCCGTCAGTTCACTCGTGCAGGCGTGGTTGCAGGCCTCCAAGAACTCGACGCTGGCTGCCAACTCAGTCTCCAGCGCTCGGTACTTGCGGATCTTGTCCCGCACCTCTTGCAGCTTCTCTTCGTACACGTCGCGGAGTTCCTCCGCCGCGCGCCGCGCGGATTCGGACGCCTGTCGCTTTTCCACGATAGCCTGGATGTCGCCGAGGCTCAGGCCCAGGCTCTGCAACTTGCTGATCCAACGCACCCGCACCTTGGCGTCGGGTGCGAACAGTCGGTAGCGCCCCTTCGAGCGTCGCACGGGCTCGATCAGTCCCAAGCTCTCGTACAGGTGAATAGCGCGCACAGTCTTGTCCGTCGCCTTCGCCAGCTCCCCCACCTGCAGCAGCTGGTCTTCGTCGAAGAGTTGCTCGCTGTCGGCCGAAGCTCCCGGCTGGGGCGCAATCGCAAGGTGGCGGCGGTTCGAGTGAGTCATCGATTGTCAGCCTGGAGCCGGTGGTGTGTCGCTTGGGTTACAACCCAGTGAAGAGCGCCACCGGATGAGGTGTGGGTAAGGTGTTATTTCTGTGGATAAACCACGATTGCTGGCAGTAATGATCGCTTGCCCCCGCCCGTGAACGCCGAAAGTGCTGTGCTTCGTTAAACGGGCAGCAGAAGCGGTCCGCTGATTTCGACGCCGTGACCTCAAGTCCAGACGCGTTGGCCGCCGAAACCCGTCCGTAACGGGCCCGTGCACTTGGTGTCACTGTGAGTATGGGTAATACGATGTGGGTAACGTGTGATATCTGTGGATAGTCACCGCAAACCAGAACCCTTACGCACGGGTGAGGGTTGCGAGACCCTCACGACTTAGCCCTGGCCCACCACGGTGTCAAGACGAAGCCCGCGTGGTCCGCCGGCGCACCTGGAAACCGCAACAAACCCAGCTAGCTGGCCGTCCCCACGGCCCTTCTCGGCGCGCTTGACACCCACCCGCGACAAGCTATGTTCCCGCCCAGTTGCCGCGCGGTGGAGCAGTCCGGTAGCTCGTCGGGCTCATAACCCGAAGGTCGCAGGTTCAAATCCTGCCCGCGCAACTAGTCAGACAAAGCCCAGTCCCGCCGGACTGGGCTTTCCTGCATTTGGCAGGATTTCTTTCCATTTCGAGATCTTCGGCCTCGTCCCCGCGGCTAGCCCCCCGAACCTGCTGGCCTTTCTGGCACTTGGGCAAGATCGAGCGCCGCCACTCCAATGCCCGAAGCCACCGCTAGCTGCAGCAGCCGTCGGGCAGCTTGCCGTCGGCCCGAGGCTCGCAGCCGACGACACGACGCCGCGCATCGAGGGCAATGTCACAGCACTCCTCGAGCGCGGTCCGCAGTTTCTGGCGCCCGCGCTGCACTCGTGACTTCATCCCCGAAAGCGAGAGACCGAGCATTTCTGCGGCTTCCTTCTGGGTGAGCCCCTGTAGCTCGGTCAGCGTCAGCGCCTCGCGATACGGTGATGGCAGCATCACGACGAACAACGCAGCGTATGCGGCCACCTCGCGCGCGACCGCACGCTCGTCTGCGTCGTCGGGCTCGCTCGTCGGCTCCGAACGTTGCGGCTCGACGTTCGCTAGTCGTGCCGCCGCTCTGCCGTGGTCCGCGATCGCGCTGCGAGCAACCTGGTATACCCAAGGCCCCAAGCGCTGATCATCCCGTAAGGACGGGAGCCCGCGCTGAATGCGAAGGAAGACATCCTGCACGACGTCGTCGACGTCTGCCTCGGACACCCGCTTCGCCACGAACGGACGCAGCTTTGCCTCGAGCTCGCGCCACGCACGGTCACCGGCGAAATCCGACGGAGCCGCGCCCTCGATCATGAGGCTGTTTCCGACCCACAGCACGACGGCTCACAGCAACCCGCGCCGGGCTTGGTCGCCTCGATGGTCGCCGAAACCACGTAGTCCTCGACCCCTGAGCCGGGCATCCAGTCGCGAATGAACTCGCGGCTCTCGTGCTTTGCCGCAACACGGATGTTCACGAAGCCAACTGCCGCGAGGAGGGCTTCGACGGTTGCCACGTCCACAGCCCCCGCGATGCATCCGGTGAGCGCTGCCACGTCCTGTTGCAAGCTCTCGGGCAGTGTCTTCATTGCGACGACGTCGGAGATCGCCAAACGTCCCCCGGCTTTCAGCACGCGAAAGGCGTCGCGGAATACGGCCGCCTTGTCGGGGCTCAGGTTGATGACGCAGTTGGAGAGGATGACGTCGACCGTGCCGTCCGCGACGGGCAAGTGCTCGATCTCTCCCAGGCGGAAGTCGACGTTGCTCGCGCCGAGCTTGCGCGCGTTGGCCCGGGCCTTCGATACCATGTCGGGCGTCATGTCCACGCCGATGACGCGGCCCTTTGGGCCCACTTGTTTGGCCGCGAGAAAACAGTCGAAACCTCCGCCCGCACCGAGGTCGAGCACGGTCTCGCCCTCCTCGAGCCCAGCGATGGCTTGCGGATTGCCGCAGCCGAGACCCATGTTGGCCCCTTCCGGTACCGCCGCGAGATCCTCGGCAGAGTAACCCAGCGCCAGGCTCGCCTCCGCGCCCGGACCACACATCCCCGGCGCGCAGCACGAGGCGGTGGCGCCCCGGGCGATGCTTCCGTATTGCTCCCGCACGGCAGCGCGGACTTTGTCATCTATTCGTTCGGTCATGGTCGATACCTCCTACTGACAAAGACGGTCAGCTCCGGAAAAGGACGCAGTCCGATGCGAGCAGCGCTGGACAGGCGGCCGTTGCCGGACTTCTCGACGCGGGCTCGGCCACCGCCCTCAGAAGCCAAAGGCCAGCCCAAAGGGCTGGCTGGCTCCCCATGCACCCATTTTTCGAAGTCGCTCAGTCCGAAGTCGCTACTCCTGGCGGCCGATCCCGATCCGTCACGTCTGCCGTCGTTCTCAATCACCAACTACGACAACTTCGACAGTGGGCTCTGCAGCAGCGACAGGTACCTCGTCGTGATGACTGGGACGGATGCCCTGGAAAACTGGGCGGGCCTTTCCACCCCTGAATACGAGGCGCGCAAAGCTGCCTGGCTTCGAACCATGGTCGGGGAGCTGGAGCGCCGCTATCCGGGCATCGGGGCGGCCATTCGCTACCAGGAGATGGCCACCGCGCGCACCATGCAGCGTTTCTTGAATACGCCGGTGCCTTACGGCTTCGCCCAGCTGCCGTCGCAGTCCGGCCGCCACCGCCCGGGACCCAAGACGGCCGTGCCCGGGCTGTGGTTGGCATCAGCGTTCACCCGACCCGGTGGAGGATTCACCGGCACGATGCTCGCTGGCGGCGCCGCCTACAAAGCGTCGCGCTCGCGGTTGCGTTGAGTCGAGTCAAGGGATATCGCACTGGAGGGCGTCTGGGTTACCGCCCATCGACCGACGCTACATCCCAGCGCAAGTGCCGTTACCCGCACCCACGCACATGCCCGTATCGCACATGCGGTCCGCGCAGCACGGCTCGCCCATGCCGCCACAGCTCGCCGTGCAAGCTTGCATGGCGCCGGCACCAGCACACAGCAGCCCATCGTCACAGACGTCGTTGGCGCAGCACGGTTGCCCGTCGCCACCACAGCCGTCCGCAGCGGCGTCGACAGTGTCCATGCCTGCGTCGAGCGGCATGCTGGCGTCTTGATCAGCGGACATGCCAGCGTCCATCCCATCCGACTCACCCGCTCCCCCATCGGGAACGTCCGCCATCTCAGCGCCCCCGTCCGGGCTATCGCCCGTGGCACCTGCATCGGGCTCCTCCTCGATGGGCATCTCTTCGTCGGTCGCGATCACCTCATCGGTGGTGCCAGGCTCCACCCCGTCCGTCGGCGCGTCGACGGGTTCATCCGTCGCCACGTCGCCCCCAGTCTCAGTCGCCGTATCGCTGCCGTCGTCGGTCGCTGCGTTATCCGTCGCGGCGCTATCGGTTCCGCCATCAGCATCGTCTCCATCTTGCCCCTCCGAAGAAGAGGAACCGCAGGCGGCCAGGACGAAGAGCGCACAGAGTGCGCTGGAGAGCGGAAGAAGAATACATCGGTAGGACTTATTCAAAGCGTTCATCGAAGCGATCGCGGGCAGCGGGCGCCCCTTTTCTCACGACAGGAGTCCCTTTTTCCCAATCCGTGCGACGACGCGTTCCGATGAGGCGCGTGTATCCCGCTTGTCAGCATGTTTGCGCTGTGAGCGATTTTCACGGAGTCTCGTCATGCTGGCACCAGGCGCGGCATCGTCCACGCGGGAAGACGTGCGAGGTTCGCACTGGCGGTCGCTGACGGGAAAGAGGGTGCGGCAGCTTCGCGGAACGACGGGGGCCGAACACGTCGACCAGCCGAGCCGCGTCCCGCTGGTAGGACCAAGGCCGGCGACGAGCTGGAGGCGCTCGCCACGAATGGTGGCTCGAGTGCCTCAGGCTGACTCAAACGTAGCCGTCGAGTATCACGCCGATCTTTTCGTATTCGATGCGCTGTTGCAGGCGCTTCTTCTCCAACCAGTGGGTCGCCATCTTCTTCGCCTTGCGAGGACCGTTGGCTTGAATGGAAACGCGAGTACGCGCCCAACGTTTGGGGGCGACGCGGATGTAGGCCGCAAAGTACTCGATGTCGCCATCCGTCGTGCGGTAGACCCTTCCGGGTCCGGGCGCCTTGCCGCAGCGAACGAGGTCGTGAGCTGGCGCGCTATCGCGATACTCTTCCGCCGCCTTGAGGGCGCGTCTCGTGCCACCGTGGATCGTGTCGCTGAACAACTTCGGGGGCAGCCCGGGCACTCGGACGTACCAGCCCTTTGAGCGTGAGTAGTTCATGCGGGTGATGTTGGGGCGTGATTTCATGTCTTTCCTGATCTGGGCCTAGCCAAATAGCCTAGGCATAAGATGGGGGACCTCGGCAACCTTGTTGCACTCCGATCCGCCAGTCCCGCGTCACTTTCGAGACGAGCGGCCTGTCGGATGTCTCGAATATCCAAGGCAGTTTCGCAACAGCACGGCGGTGACCCGAAGCCGCAGGCTGGGGCAGCTCTCGGTTCCCGTCAACCTGCACAACGCGGGTTCGAGCGAGTCCGCCTTCCGCTCACCCGCGCCGCAAGCGGGTTACCACGCGCGCGCTGTTTCAGGGCACGTGCAGACGGATCGTCGTCCCGGCTGCAAGGTTCTCCGCCAATTGAAACGCCACCCGCGATGCGTCATCACGCTCGAAGTCGGCGCCCCGTCGGTACCTCCGATAGCACTTCGAACGGCACCGCGGTTCTGCCGTCACGCCGGTAGCTGCCCTGCACCCACAGGCTGTGACCCAGGAGCGCTCAGAATCGGGTAGCCCCTCCACTCTCCGGAAGTGATGCGTGTGGCACCTCCCCCGCCGAGTGACCTCTCGGATTGGGTTCACACCCCTTGGAACGCTCATCTCTCGTCAGTCCCTCGACGCTCACCTCCCCGACGAATGACCCGACGCACGGCTGCCCTTTTCAGTGGGGCCGCCGAACCGTGCGTGATTGCGCCCATCCTGGAAAGGTTTCCTTTTTTTCCGGGTCCGAAGCCGCCTGGAGAGAATCCAGCAAACCGCTGTCTTTACGGATAGATGAGTTCGCCTCTCAACCCGAGGCTAGCGAGTCGGCGCTTCCGGACAGCGATCTCGCTGAATCGTGCGGGCTGTTTTCCGCATTTGGCGAAATGCGATGGCAGACATGTGGGCATCTGTGGACGCCGCCGCCACCACGCCGTGCCCCGTTCGAGTGCCGAAACCCGTAAAAAATGAGCACTTATTGGGGTTCTTGATCAGCTTGGAGGGCGGCGTCTGATTGTGAGTTGGGAACTGGAAGATGATGAGAATGAGCAACGAGTGGAGTCTTGGAGTGCGATGGGGGAGCGTGGCCACGGCACTCCTCGTGGGGCTATCGAGCGGAAGCGCTGCCGCTCAAACTGAGGTCGTCGTGAATGCGGCGCAGACCCATCAGCACATCGATGGTTTTGGCGCCTCCTCAGCGTTCTTCGGTGCGGAGATCTCCGACGAGGACGCTGAGTGGTTGTTCTCCGAAGACGACGGCATCGGCCTGACGCTGCACCGCGTTCTCATCGAAACCGACGCGACGACGCCGGAGCTCGAGACGGCCAAGCAGGCGTACTCCTACGGCGCAAGGATCTGGGCGACGGCGTGGACCCCTCCCCCCGAGTGGAAGACGAACAACGCCCGAGAAGCCAACGCCAACGGAGCACTCGGGCGGCTCAAACCAGAGAACTACGAGGACTACGCAAACCACCTCGCCGACTTCGCCGAGTGGATGGAGTCCGAAGGTGTGCCCTTGGTTGCGATCTCACCGCAGAATGAGCCAGATTGGGAAGCCACCTGGGATGGTTGCGTGTGGTCACCCCAGGAGATGGTGACGTTCGTGCGGGATCACATGGGTCCGGTGTTCGAGGCTCGCGGCTTGGACACGATGATCGCCGCTCCCGACACGGCATTCTTGCGCGAGATGCCGTCGTTCTTCGCTGCATTCGAAGCCGATCCGGAAGCGATGAAGTACTTGGGCGTGGTCGCCACCCACCCCTACAGCAGCGACGGCTTCGACTGGTCTTGGACCGGCGCCGCCGACAACGACAAGCTGTTCTGGCAGACGGAAATTTCCTGGGAGGCACAGCATGCGGGCACGCCGACCGATACCCCCGATCCCGGCATGACGACGGCGCTTTGGATGGTCAGCATGCTGCACGAACACGTGACCGTGTTGAACATGAATGCCTGGAACTATTGGGCTATCGTGCATAGCGGCGAATTCACTCAAGACACTGATGCCCAGCGACAGAACCCCGCATTCATCCAAGGCGGGGTTCGCTTCAAGCGCGGCTACGCCATGGGGAACTACGCGAAGTTCGTTCGGCCGGGCTTCATGCGCATCGACGCTGCCCCTTCCGGCACCGGCGATGTCTTGACCACGGCCTACAGCGGCGACGACCGCATCGTGATCGTGGCCATCAACAACGGCCAGAGCGTGTCGTCACAGACGTACTCGCTCGAGGGACTGGACGGGACAGTCAGCAGCGCAGTGCCGTGGGTCACCTCCGACGACTTCGCCCTGGAGGCACAAGCGCCCGTCACAGTCACGGATGGCTCGTTCCAATATTCACTTCCAGCACGCAGCGTGACATCCTTGGTCATCGATGTCGACGTACCCGCTGACGAACCAGCAGCGGAAGATCCACTGAACCCCGAAGATCCGTCCAACGAGACCGACGACGCCGGTGCGCCTCTGCCCGGTGAAGATGGCACGGCTGCGCCGGGAGACGGCGAGGGGGCCAACGACCCTGCGTCTGGAGATCCCGCCACCGGAGACAACCCAGTGCCAGTTGAAGGCGCGGATCCGGCAGCACCACCGGGCACGGCAACGCCTGCCCCAAGCACGCCAGCAGCACCAAGTGCGACTCCCAACCCGATGCCGGGCGCTACTGGCTCTACGACGGCGCCCGTCGCGACGACGGGTAGCGTGGGCGCGGCGCCGCCCGAGACGGCTGGTGGTACCCCGCCACCCGCCCCCGGGGCCAGTGGCGGAGTGAATCCCAGCAGCGTGCCTGGGGCGCAACCCACCCTGGGCATGGACCAAGGAACGGCAAGCGGTGACGAGAGCGGGTGCGGGTGCGCCGTGATCGGACGTCAGCCCGTTGGCTCCGCGCGGACAACCTGGGCAGCGATGCTGGCACTCGGGGCCGCGCTGTGGCTCGGCCGCACGCGTCGCCGCATAGCCTGAGCCGAAACCGCCGCGCAGCAGACCATCACCGCCCTGCAAGTAGGTACAAGGTGATGGCCTGGGTCACGAGCAGCAGCAAGGCCAAGACTCGCCACCGGTTCGGCGCATCGTCTGCACCGGTAGCGGGAGGCGACGGGGGCCTCAAGTATTCCGAGTTCGGGTTCTCCAAGTCGTAGATGAACTCCGTGAGTTCCTCGTAGCGCACCGCCACGTCCAACTTGACTGCACGCTCCAAGGCGCGGTCCATCCAAACCGGGACGTGAGGGTTGAGCTCACTTGCCGAGCGGTAGCTCAGCCGCTCGAAGTCGGAAGGGCTGCGCGCGTCCTCGATGGCCTGGCCGTACGGCAACTGGCCCGTCAGCATCTCGTAGCAGATGCAACCCAGCGAGTAGAGATCCGAACGTGTGCTGGGTTTCATGCCCAGGACGTATTCCGGCGCCGAATAGGCAGCGGTGCCGAGGATCTTGTCGCGCACGATGGGCGCGGTGATCTCCTCGATGCCGGCAACGAAACACGAGCCATAGTCGATGATGGTGACATCCCCTTTGTCGTCCACCACGATGTTGTCGGGCTTGAGATCCTGGTGCAGGACCTCCTGCCGGTGCAAAGCAATGAGCCCACGAACGCACTGACCGATGATGCGCACGACCTCCGAAGTGTCGCGCAAGGGCACCCGGCGCCGGTGACGCTGGGCGATCCACTGGCCCAGAGTCTGCCCAGCCACGAATTCGCGCAAGTTGTACAGGCACGTTCGCGCAGCGGGCGCGTCGATACTGCGCACGAGGTGACGGCTCTTCACCCGCTGCCCAACCCAGTGCTCCAATAGGAATCGCTCGATGTACGCAGGATCGTCCTCATAGTTGACGCTGGGCGTCTTCATCACGTAGGGCCGCCCCGTCAGCCGTCCTTCCACCAAGTAGAGTTGGCTGCGGCTGCTGGCGTGGAGTTCCTTCTTGATGACGAATCCGTCGATTTCGTCGCCGACGGAGAGCTCGGGTGGAAATGGTAGCTGGCAGAGATGGTCGATGTATTCCGCCGCGTTCGCCGCAGGCACCTCATCGACGCGCAACAGTTGGCACGTCAAGTTGTCCTTGCTGCCCCGCTTCAGAGCAAAGTCCAGCAACTGCTGGCAATGCGCTTCGAGCGCGGTGGCATCGCCGTCGGGTACCTGCGCCAGAAAATCGGCGATCCTGCTGTCAGGCACGTAGTCGTGAATACCGTCGGACGTCAGTAGGAAGACGTCCCCGGCGACGAGTGAAGAACGATTGAGATCGACTTCGACCTTCGAGTCGAAGCCCATCGCTCGAGCGAGGTACTTCTCCGAACCGCTGACTTGCACGGTGTGATCTCGGGTCAAACGCGTGAGTTCGCCATCGCGCCAGCGCACGACCCGCGTATCCCCCACGTGGAAAACGTAGGCCGTTCGCGACTTCAGAACCAAGGCGCTGAGCGTGCAGATGTAGCCATGGTGCGCCTCGCGGTAGCGCGCGCCTTTTTCGTACAGCCAGCGGTTGATCGATGTCAGGACCTTGCGACTGGAGGTCTCGACGGTCCAGGTCTCCGGCGTGCTGTAGTAGTCGCCGAGGAACGTCTTGACGCACAGCTCCGCGGCCTCTCGCCCGGCGTCGGCGGTGCTAACGCCGTCGGCAATGACAGCGGCGACGCCTTTGTGAGTCAGAAGGTTGGGCTCGCTCGGACACAGCGCGCCCATGCTATCTTCGTTCGTTTCCTTGCAGCCCGCCTCGGACCGCTGTCCAAAGGTCACCCGGAGGGCGGCGTCGAGATGCATGTCGGAACTACTTACCACACTCCCTCGACAACCGCCCCAGAAGGGCTCAGGCAACCTCGAGCAGCTCGACGGTCCCGTCTTCGCGAACCTCGGCCATGTGTCCCTCGGGTTCCTTCAGGAAGAAGGCGCTGACCAGGGCTACGCCTGCGGCCGCGGCGATCACGACGAAGAACGTGGAGTAGCTCACCATCGCCAGCACCGTGAGGAAGAGCACCGCCCCAACGTTGCCGAACGCCCCGACCATGCCGGCGATCTGACCGGTCATGCGCCGCTTGACCAACGGCACCATGGCGAAGACGGCGCCCTCGGCGGCTTGCACGAAGAACGAGCAGCACATCGTCGCCACGACCGCGGCCGGGATGGGCCACGCGGAGGTGATGCGGCTCAGCAAGAGGTAGCCAAGCATCAAACCGGCGATCAGGATCATCAGCGTGCGGCGCCTGCCAAACTTGTCCGACAACCAACCGCCGCCCGGGCGTGCCGCGAGATTCATGAAGGCAAAGCCCGAGGCCAGCAGGGCGGCCTGTACTTGGCTCAAGCCCTCGAACGTCTGCAAGAAGAACAGGGGCAGCATCGACACTACCGCCAGCTCGGAACCGAAACTCGCCAGGTAGGCAACGTCGAGAATGGCCACTTGCCGGAACTCGTAGCGATGAATGCGGGGCACTTCGTGAACGAAGACGTCCTTGTTGACGCGGTAGAGCTGCCACGTTTGCACTACGAACAGAGCGCCGAGCGCCAGGTAGACCGGCACCACGTAGCTCTCAGCTATCAGCCCCAAGCGACCCGGCCCGAGCTTGTACGAAAGCAACGCGAGAGCGCCGTACATCGGCAGGTTCATCAAAACGAGAAAAACGAAGTCTCGCTTGCTGGTGACCTCCAGGCCGCCATTGCGCTTGGGCTTGAAATACGTGGAGCCCTTCGGGGTGTCCCGCACCTTCCAGTAGAAGATCCCGGCGTAGGCCATTCCAACGAGACCCGTCAGCCCCATGGCGTAACGCCAGCCATCATCACCACCGAAGACCAAAGCCAACGTGGGCAAAGACATGGCGGCTGCCGCCGAGCCGAAGTTACCCCAGCCGCCGTAGATCCCTTCTGCGATCCCGACTTGCCTCGCTGGAAACCACTCGCCAACGAGCCGAATACCAATCACGAAGCCCGCGCCCACGAAACCGAGCAAGAAGCGAAGCAACGCGAGCTGCGCGAACGAAGTGGCGCCTGCGAACGCCAGGCACACGAGACCAGCCAGAAACAGCAACCCGCTGAAAGTGCGCCGCGGGCCCACACGGTCGACGAGCATTCCAATCGCGATACGCGCCGGAATCGTCAAGGCCACGTTGAGCACCATCAGCGCCTTGATCTGCGCATCGCTGAGATGGAGGGTCTGCTGGATCGAAGCCAACAGCGGGGCGTGATTGAACCAGATGACGAACGTGAGAAAGAAGGCGACCCACGAAAGGTGCAGCGTGAGAACCTTCGGATCCTTGAAGGCAAACAGGTTGATGCGTTGGCTCATACTCTCGGTGAACTCCTGCTCGGGTTTGTTTCCGCAACCCCACTAGTGAAACGCTTCGCACCAAGTATCAACTGTTAATCACATGCAACTAGGAAACACCGGCGACACGAACATGTGTCGCGGAACATGAACGTTCCCTTCACGAAACATCACGCGCCTCGACCCTGTTTCGTTACCCGCCCGATGCGTAGACAAAACATTCCGACCCCAAGTCGAAATGCCGCCGAAACAGAACGCCAACGACCGCTACGTCCTCACCGGACGACCGAACGCCCGCGGTTTCCTGGACGAAACACGAGGGACGGCAAGTTCAACGCAAAGCCCTCACTGGGCGCGCAGCTGTCTCCTGGCGAAACACGCGCCGCGTGGGGCCTGCTACCCCGACGAGGCTCCGCGCCGCGGCTCTCGAGTGCGGGGCAGGCGTGGCAGCGACAAATCCGGCCGCGGCCCGAGTTTCGGGGTCACCACGGGCTTGTCTCGTAACAAGCGTCGGCACTCCGACAAGGCCCGCTCGAGTTGTGGGTCTTTGCCCCGAATGGCATCGCCGGGAGTCAGCTCGACTTCGATGTCCGGCTCCGCCCCGTAGTTCTCCACCGCCCAGCCCACGTCCTCGAACCAGAACGAGAACTCGGGTTGGGTCGTCACCCCGCCGTCGACCAAGCCATGCCGCGGCCAGATACCTACCACACCGCCCCAGGTGCGCTTGCCGATGAGGGGCCCGAGACCCATCAGCTTGAAGCAGTGAGAGAAGATGTCTCCGTCGGAGCCCGCATACTCGTTGGTCAGCGCGACGAGGGGCCCAGCAACGGAGTCGGCAGGGTATGGCGCCGGTCCACTCCAGCGTCCCAGGTCGTAGCCAATGCGGCGGCGCGCGAGCTTCTCCAGAATGAGCTGGGATACATAGCCCCCTCGGTTGAAGCGCACGTCGATGATCATGCCCTGGCGATCGAGTTCCGCGAGGAAGTAACGATGGAACTCGGCGTAGCCTCGAGCGCCCATGTCAGGGATGTGCACGTAGCCCACGCGGCCCTTGCTCCGGAGATGAACCCAAGCGCGATTCTTCTCCACCCACTCGCGGTAGCGCGCCTGTGTTTCACTCGTCAGTGTCTTGACGACGACCCGGCGCGGGCTGCGCCCTCGTGTATTGCCGACGGTGAGCTCCACTTCGACGCCCGCTCTATTGAGCAGCAGAGCGCCGGGCGGCGTGGTACGGGTGAGCGCTCGGCCGTCAATTGCCAGCAGGGTTTGACCTGCCTTGACTTCGACGCCAGGTGCGGCCAAGGGCGAGCGCGACCTGGGGTCCCAGACGTCTCCGTCGACGACGTGTTCGATGCGCCAGGCGCCGAGTTTGCGGTCGAAAGTGAGATCCGCGCCGAGTAGCCCCACGTCGTAGCTCGGAGGAGCTCGGTGATCACCGCCCAGCTCGTAGGCGTGGGACGTCCCTAGCTCACCCTGCATCTCCCACAACAAATCCGATAATTCCCCGCGCGTACTCACTCGCTCGACCAGCGGCTCATAGCGACGATAGACGCCGGCCCAATCCACCTTGGACATGTCCGGAGTCCAGAACTGGTCACGCTGCAAGCGCCATGCTTCCCGCAAGATCTGTCGCCATTCCTGCGCGGGTTCGACCTGAAGCTGGATGCGGTCCAAGTCGATCCAGCCGCTCTTCTTGTTGGGGACATCGTCTTCGTGCTGTTCGTCGGGCTTGCTCCCGGCTTCGAGCACCCGCAATCGGTCGCCGACGCGCAGGATCATCGTCTCGTTGTCGCGACTGAGCGCCACGCTCGTGATGCCGCTCAGCAACGTCTCGTGCTTGCGCTCCTCCAAGTCGTAGCAGTGGAGCGTTGCGTTGGCGGCGGTTCCTTCATCCCAGCCGTCGGAGGAAAGCATGCCTTCGATGGGCGTGGAGGTGAACAGCACCTTGCCTTCGATGCCGACGATCTGCTCGTAGCGGCCATCCCTGACGGGAAACGCGAGCACGCGCTTGTCGAGCCCCTCGAAGTCGATCTCGATCGGCTTCGGACGACCCTTGCTCTTCTTGCCTTCGGATTGTCGGTCCGAGGCGTGTTCTTCGCGCGGTTTGGGCTCGGCGACGAACGGCGACTTCAAGCCTTTCTGCAACAGCACGAGGTACGGCTGAATGCCTCGCGGAAACCCCAGGTCGAAATGCAAGGAATCAGCGACGGGGTCGAAGTGACGACAACCCAAGAAGTAGAGGTATCTGCCATCGGGGTCGAAGGCTGGAGAGAAGTCCAAGAGCACGGGTTCTGTGACGTTCTTGACCGCCCCGTTGCGAACGGTGGCCAGACGGATCGCTCGGGTGTGTTGGCTTTCGGCAAACGAGTAGGCGACGAACCGCCCGTCGGGAGACCACGCCAGCCCGGTGATGGGCCCCCAATCGCTCTTGTCCAAGACTCGGCGCTCTGCCTTGTCCAGATCGACGAGCATCAACTCGTTGCGATGATTGGCGAGGGCAACTCGGTTGCCCACCGGGCTTGCTTCGAGTTCGACGACCCGTCCGATGTCCAAACGCCGCAACACCCGTGGGCGACCGCGGCCTTGGTGGGAGTGCACCTCCAAGCGTTCCTCTCCACTGGCATCGCTGACCAGAACCAGACGGCGCCCGCTGCTCAGCCAGCGCGCCAAACGCCGGCGTCCCGGTGGCGTGCTCGACAATTGGTGCACGGGCCCGTCCCAGTTACCAAGAGACACGCATTTGCCGCGACTACTGACGCACAGCAGGTGCCCCCGTGGGTGCAGTTCGAAGTCGGTGAGGTGCTCGTCGGCATGCACGAACTTGCGACGAGATTGCACTCGCGAGCCAGCGCAAGTGATGGCAACCGGTGCGGCCGTGTCATCAGGCTCCGAGTCACTCTTCGGATCCAAGACGAACAGATCCGCCCCGCAGTGGTAGGCGATCCGCTGCCCGTCCGTCGCGGGGTGACGCACGTAGTACTTCTCGTGATGGGTATGACGCCGCAACTTCGCCCCACGTGGCGTGCACGAGTAGATGTTGCCGATGCCCTCGTGATCGGAAACGAAGAAGATGCGGTTTCCAATCCACATCGGTCGTGAAAGGTTGCCCTTCAGCGTCAAGAGACGTCGAAAGCTGCCACTACCGTCGCTGTCGATCCAAATGTCGCCTGCGGTACCACCTCGATAGCGCTTCCACTGCGCCGGATCGGCCGCGTTCCTGCCAACGACGACGCCCCCGTTTCCACCGAAGGAGACATACTCCGCGGGCCCTGTCGCAAGGAGTTCGGGAGCGCTGCCATCGAGCCCGACCCGATACGCTCGCGACGGGGTGCTGAACGGCAATCCGGTATCGCTGCAGATGATGATCGCACCGTCGTGCCAACCCACGACCGCCGTGCGAGCCCCGAGGTACGTGAGTCGACGCGCCTCACCACCTTCCGCAGGCATCACGTATACCTCGCTGGCACCCTCATCGCGTCCTATGAACGCTAACCAAGAACCATCACCGGAGAGCACCGGATGGCTAACCGCGCCGAGGGATGTCGTCAGCCGCCGTGCGGTACCTCCGCTTCGGGGCACGGACCAAAGGTCGTCCTCGCTGACGAAAACCAATCGCTCTCGAGCGATGGTTGGATGTCGATAGTAGCCGGGCACACTCATGCGAACTCACCGTTTCTGATCAGCGGAAACCCAATCGCTCCGCGTGACCGCTCGGACGGCACCACTGGTCGCCCCGAACCGCAACAGCTGACTCACTTCGCCGACTGGCCGGCGCCCCTGCCGGTCTGGTGTGCGCAGCGCGCCCGCGCGCCGGCGAGGCCAGTCAATACGAAGGAACTCCAAGATAGCACGCCACGATACTGCAAGTAGCTGAAATCAAACCCAGTCACGTAACGTAAACTTTACAAATTGTCATCCACACACGACAGTTCCGACGTGTCGTCGGCGGTCACGAATTCGGTTCGCACGCGCCGCGAAGCGGCAGGCCTCGCTCAGTCGACCCTGGCCCAGCACGTGGGGGTTTCGCGCCAGGCCCTGATTGCCATCGAGGCCGGGCGACAGATCCCGTCGACCGCACTCGCCTTGCTCCTGGCGCGCGCGCTCAGCTGTCGCGTCGAAGAGCTCTTCCGGCTGACCCCCGACGGAACGCTGCAAGCGTCGCTCGCGCCACACGACGTTCACTTGCAAGCGATTGCCTCATCGCGCGTCGTCCTGGGCAAGGTCGGTGAACGCTGGGTCGCACATCGGCTGGGTCCCGACACGACCACAGCCGCTGACGGTGTCCTCACCGGCTTGGTGCCAAGCCGGGCCCGCCGTTCTTCGACCGACGTCGAGCAAGCTACCGTTCAGGCGCTGACCGACGTCGAGAGGCTGGAAAAGAACGTGCTCATTGCCGGTTGTGCACCGGTGTTGGGACTGCTTGCCAACCGCGCGAACCGTCACTACCGCGACACGCCCATGGCCTGGTTGGGGGCCAACAGCCAACGGGCCTTGGAGCTCCTGCGCAACGGGCTCGTTCACGTTGCGGGCTTACACTCCGTGGACGATGCCACCGGGGAGGTGGCCCCCGTCGCACGAAGGGCATTGCCAGGTCGTTCTCTGACTCTCGTTCACTTGACCCGCTGGCGGCAGGGGTTGGTCGTGCAGAAGGGTAATCCACTAGGCTTGCACAGTGCGCAGGACCTGTTACGCCCCGACCTGCGGCTGGCCAGAAGAGAAGCGGGTTCCGGCTCGGATCAGCTGTTGTGCAGGCTGCTTCAGTCGGCCGGAGCGAAGCCACAGCACGTCCACCCCACGCGCTTGGCTTCCAGCCACGACTCGATTGCGCAGCTCGTTGGCTTCGGGGTCGTCGATGCGGGAATTGCCATAGAGAGCGTTGCGCGAGCGGCGGACTTGGATTTCGTCCCCCTTGCAGAAGAACGCTTCGAGCTCGCGGTGCCAACCGAACGATTGGGTCATGCGCCGACGCAGCGCGCCCTCGATCTGCTGAGTGACGCCTGGTTTCGGCAAGAGCTGCTCGACCTGCCGGGGTACGACGCAACGGACAGCGGGCGGGCAACTCACTTCGACGCGACGCCATGAACCGCCGACACGTCAAGCCGGCGGCGCTCAGGGTCCTTGGTTGCGTCCTGACGGTACTGCTCGTCGCTTCTGGATGCGACTCCCCTGCGACGGCCCCGGAGCGCCTGTCCGTCTATGCAGCATCGTCCCTGACCGATGTCTTTCGCGACCTCGCCGACGCATTCGAAGCGAAGCACCCACACGTGGAGCTCGCTCTCACGTTCGAGGGCAGCCAGATCGCTCGTCTCCAGCTCGAGCACGGGGCCCCGGGCGACGTGTTCGCTTCCGCGGACGTGGCACACGTGCAAGCGCTCGTCGCCGCGGAGCTGGCCACTCCGCCGCAAGTCTTCGCGAGCAACGAGTTGATGGTCGTCGTGCCGCGTACGAACCCGGCCAAGCTCGAAACCTTCGCGGATCTGCCGCGTGCAGGTCGGCTGGTAGTCGGTAACCCAAACGCCCCGATCGGGGTCTACACGGCCACACTGCTCGAACGAGCGCGCACGAAATTCGGCGAAGCGTTCACCAGCAGCATACAATCCGCAGTCGTCTCACGTGAGAGCAACGTCCGCTTGGTGCGCGCCAAGGTGGAGCTGGGTGAAGCCGACGCAGCGATCGTGTATCGAACGGATGCCATGTCGTCCGAGCACCTCGCCACAGTAGCCATCCCCAAAGAGCTCAATCCCCGAAGTGGTTACGTCATCTCGACCATCACGACGAGCCACCAACCCGAGTTGGCCGAGGCCTTCGTCCGCTTCGTGCTCTCCGACGAAGGGCAAGACATCGCGGCTCGTCACGGCTTCTTGCGAGGGCCCAGCTGATGCCGACTCTACCTGGCCGCGTCGGCGCTGCATTGGGCGCTGCACTGGTGCTCGCGCTCTCGCTGCCCCTGCTGGCGCTGGCGACTTCGGCCTCCGTCGCCGACCTGATGGCTGGCGTGCAAGACCCCGTGTTCGCGCCCGCGCTTTGGCTGAGCCTGAAAACATCGCTGCTGAGCCTGACGCTGGTCTGCTTGCTCGGCACGCCTTTGGCCTGGTGGCTTGCGGCCTCGCGGTCGAAGCTGTGCCGAAGCATCGAGCTTCTGGTCCAACTGCCAGTCGTCATTCCGCCTGCAGTCGTCGGCGTTGCGCTGCTGCAGACGTTCGGCCGCCGTGGACTTCTGGGTCCAGCCTTGGCGGCGTTGGACCTGTCGCTACCGTTCACCCCCTACGCCGTCGTCATTGCTCAATTGGTGGTCTCGGCGCCGTTCTACGTGCAAGCTGCAGCCAATGCGTTTCGCAAGGTGAGCGGAGACTCGTTGCTGGTAGCGCGCACGTTGGGCGCGAGCGGTGCTGCAGCTTTCTTTCGAGTCTCCGTGCCCGTAGCACTGCCCGGTTTGGTCGCGGGTGCGTCGTTGGCTTGGGCGCGCTCGCTGGGCGAGTTTGGAGCAACCCTCCTGTTCGCTGGCAACTCCCCAGGGTCCACACAGACCATGCCATTGGCGATCTTTTCGGCGCTCGAATCGGACGTCGAAGTCGCCCTCGCTCTGTCGCTCGTCTTGACCGCATTTGGCGCCCTGGCCCTCGTGACACTTCAGGCCACGAGGGGACTGTGGCTGAGGGTTGCCGGGGCGTATCCGGCGCAGGATTCTTCGTATGGGAGCTACGACAGGTGAAGTTCCAACTTCGAGTCCGCACGCCGATGGGCAGCGGCAGCCTCGAAGTGGACCTTCAGGCGGACACGAGTCCCGTCGCGTTGATCGGACCCAACGGCAGCGGAAAGACGACACTTCTGAGGATCATTGCCGGGGCGGTTCGTCCCCGCGAAGGCAAGATCCGCGTCGGAGATCGGTTACTCTTCGACAGTCGACGCCAGATCGACGTACCCATCGAGCAACGTCGAATCGGTTACGTACCGCAAGGCTGCGGACTCTTTCCACACCTGCGTGTGGTCGACAACGTCGCATTTGGTCTGACTGTGCGGCGCGCCACGAACCGAACGGAAAGGCGCGCCAACGCCGCACGGCTCCTGGACGAGCTCGGCTGCGGTCACCTCGCCCACCGCTACCCGGCTCGCCTCTCAGGCGGGGAACAACAACGCGTCGCACTGGCGCGAGCGCTCGCCGTGGACCCAGCCGTGCTGTTGCTGGACGAACCCCTCGCAGCCCTGGACGCTGGTGCCCGGCGCAGCATGAGGCGATTCCTCGGCGATCGGCTGCGCGAAGTGAACAAGCCGAGCATCATCGTCACCCACGACGTGCGCGACGTTCGAGCCCTGGAGGCGTCCGTCGCCGTTCTGGACCACGGCAAGCTTCTGGTGCACGCGGACCTCACGACGCTGACCGAGGCGCCCCCGAACGACTTCGTGGCGGAATTCGTGGGCAGCTAGATCCGCTGGATTGCCGCCGGACGAACCCGTGGGGCGCGGGAGTTGGCAACCCGCTGCGTTTGTCCTCGACTCCGTCAACGCAGGAAGCGATGCTCCAGCTAGCGATGGCCCAGGTCGAATTCACTCGACACCTCCCTACCCTTTTTCCGCAATTGGGACGAGAGCCGCTTTCGCTCGACGGCGCCACGGTTGCGGACGTCGTGCAAGCGTTGGAAGCCATCGCTCCCGGAATCGCGTTCTACATCTGTGATGAACGCGGGCGC
>JBNKZR010000043.1:0-27422 GCA_050301735.1 Polyangiaceae bacterium
GTTCATCACCTGTCCGTTCACCGACAAGGTGCGACCATTGGCGAAGTTGCCGCAAACGCCGCCGTTGAGGGGACCGGTGGTCTCGTGGCACGTGGCAGCGGTGCCGAGATTGCCCGACTGAAAGTTGCCGCTGAACGACACCGGGTCGCTGCAGTACGCCGAGCACGGTCCCGTCGGTTCACACGTCCCGTTGTCCGGGTGCGAGCAGGTGCCGTCGCTGCAAACGTCGTCCGTGCAGCTGTCACCATCGTCGGAACACGGATCGGAATTGTCCAGATGTGAGCACGACCCAGCGACGCACACGTCGTCCGTGCACTGGTTGCTGTCGTCGTCACACAGGCTTCCGTCGCTCACCGCATCGTTGGCGCAGACACCAGCGACGCAGCTGTCCGTCGTGCAGACGTTGCCGTCGTCACAGTCGGAAGCGTCCGTGCAGTCTTGTGGCTGCTGCTCACCCTGGGGGCTCTCGTCCGGACCGACGCCAGTGGGTGTGAAGTTACTGTCCGTCGTCAAGAGCAGTTTGTCGAAGCTGAAGCCGTCCTCGCGCATCCACACGCTGATGGTGTGGATCCCCGGGGTGCTGACGTTGACGGTCGCCACGGGGCCGTCCATCGTGCTGCGACTCCAACCGATGCTCGAGGAGAACGAGCTGATGCGGTCGGAACTGCCCGGCCCGGTGCCGTCGATACCAACGTGACACGAGTCGTCATCCCACGTCGGCCCGATGCCACGGACCCACACGTTGTAGGTGCCCGTAGTTTCGAAGTTGATCTCGTACTGGAGCTCGGGGCTGCCAGTGACGTAACCCGTGTTGTAGTTGGAGTTGACGTTCGGGCTGGCGAGCAAGAGCTCACCCGACGAGGCGCTACCGTTGGATACCAAGTCCCAAGTGTGGCTCGCGCGCGGGATGTAGTCGTGGAAGTTTTCCGCTTCCATCACCACCGTGCCGCCGCTCTCCTGGAACGGACCCGCTCCGCAACTGCCGTTATCGGGGTGGGTGCAAGTGCCGCCGCTGCAGATGTCGTCGGTGCAGGAGTCGCCGTCGTCACTGCAGCTGCCGCTGATGGGGTCATTGACGCAGCCGAGCACTGCATCGCAGCTATCGGCGGTACACTCATTGCCGTCGTCGCAGTCCAACGGCGAAGATGCGCAACCGGTCGCAGGATCGCAGCTATCGACGGTACACGGATCCCCATCATCACAATCGAGGGGCTCCGCCGCGCAACCCGTCGCCGGATCGCACGAGTTGACCGTACACGCGTCGCCGTCATCGCAGCTGATCGGCGTCGAGCCACAACCCGTTATCGGGTCGCAACTGTCCGCCGTGCAAGCGTCACCGTCATCGCAGGTGGTCTGGCTGAAGATGCAGCCCTGGACGGGGTCGCAGCCGTCGTCGGTGCACAGATCACCGTCGTCACATGTCAGCGGAGTGCCCGGCAGACAACCGGCGATGGGATCGCAACTCTCCGTTCCCGTACACACGCTGCCATCGTCACAAGCGGAATCATCTGGCATGTTCACGCACGAGGTGAGCTCGTCACAACTGTCGATGGTGCAGGCCACCGCATCATCGCAGTCCACGGGGGTTCCTGCCTGGCAGGTGCCGCCAACGCAGGTCTCCGTGCCACTGCACGATAGTCCGTCGTCACAATCAGCGTCCACGGTGCAGGTCCCACCAAAGCCGCGCAGCTCGACGTCATCTACCAAGAACCCAGCGTAGGAGTTGGCGATGGAATCGATGGTGTCGAAGAAGAAGCGCACCCGAACGTCCGCTGTCGGCAGACTGGAGACCAAGGACGTCAGGTCGATTTCGAGCGGCTGCCACACTCCGGTGGAGTCCAGCAAAGGAATTCCGGTTCCGTAGTTGGTCGCAACCGTCGAAAAGCCGCCACCGTTGACCGACACCTGCACGCTGGCGTGGTCGTAGCTGGTGAGCTGCTCTGTCGCGAGGAAGTAGTTCAACCGCAACAACAACTTGGAGGTGTCGGTCACTTGTACCGAGGGCGACGTTACCGTGCCCTCCACCAGGCCATTGTCGTAGTTGCAGGTACTATCGGTTCCGAAGAACAGACTCGAAGGAGCGGTGTGGCCCGTCGTCGTCGCCGACGCGCAGCTCGACGTCAGGTGCCACAGGTTCGTCGTTCCGGCGTCAACCGTGAAGCCACCCAGACCGTCTTCGAAGTCTTCGGAGAAGATCGCCGTCGGTACGCCCACCTCGAGCTCGACGACACGTGTCGTGTCCCCGACCCCAGTGGAGCTATTGGTGAACCGCACGTTCGCACTGTAACCGCCGTTAGCGAGGTTCGCGGCTTGTGCTTGATCGATCTGCACGCTGACGTCCGCAGTCTCGTTGAGCGCCAGTTGGCCACTGCCGTTGATGACCTGAAGCCACGCTGGGTTCCCGTCGACGGCCACCGAGTAGTTGATGCTCGCGTCTGGACCGAGGTTGCTCACCTGGTAGACGAATGTCTCGGGGGCAAAAGGTCCGCCGTTGGGGCCCTCCGAGCCGACCACCACGTCGGGCGCCACTGCGAGACCTTCGAGAATGGGCGGACAGCTCATGCCGTGCGCTTCGAAGCCCGCGCAGATTTCGGTGTAGTGTGGCGTGCCGTTGTCGAGCACACCATCATCGTCATCCAACGTCAACAGGTCGACCGCGATGGAAGCGTCGATGCTCGTGCCGGTGTGCATCGGGACGGCGCTCAAGACCAGCGAGTTGAGGATGTCGGCGTAGTTCGCAGGCTCGGTGATGAGCAATTGCTCACGAATGTCCCAAACCGTTCCGGAAATCAGATTACCGCAAGCGTGGACCTCGCTGCCGCAACTCGAACAACTGGTTGCCGAGTACTGGCACGTGTTGTCTGCCGTGCGCAGCGGGTTGTCGCAGTCGTTGAAGAAGAAGCCATAACCCAAGCCTGGATCCTCCGCGATCAGCGACGCGATCACGTCCGACATGCCCTCGCCGTAAGCCCCCTGCCCGCTGCCGCCAGAGCTGACGATGTGATGGCCGTACTCGTGGTGATTGACACTGGCGAACGACGTATTGCCGTACGAGGTGTTGCCGACGCAGAAGTTGATCGACGAGTAGTCGTACCAAGCGTTGCCCGGACAGCTGCCATCCGTGCGATTGACATTAACGGGAAAGTCGACCTGAGTCGCAATCACCGGATAGTCCGGCACGTACTGCAGCAAGAAGTCCCGCACCTGCATCGCGTTGACGTAAGCGTTGGATTGAGCGCGCAGACCGTCCGTCGCATTGGCTGGGTTGTGCAGGAAGTCCACCGGACCCGGCGGCGTCGTATTCGTCGTCAAAATCTCATCCGCACCTCCAAAGTCAGCGACGTCGAAGTAGATGCCACCGATGGGGGAGGTCACGTCGACCGGATCCGCGCCCGTGTTGGTGATGACGAAGTTGCCGTCCACGTCGGCTGTTGCCGTCGCGCCTCCGACGATACTGACGTCAGCCAATGGGAACGGCGTCGCGCTCTCCTCGGCACAGTCCATCGCTTTTGCGCCCTCGGTCACGTTGCCACCAACACTACCGCTGACGTCCTCGAACACGACGAGCGACTCGGCATCGAGCACCGTTCCGGTGTTCGCGTCGGTCACGACGCGCCACTTGCCGGGCGGATTCTGCGTTTCCACCTCGAACACGCTCGCCATCGCGGGAGCCGCACTCTTGGCGCCGCGTCCAGCGAAGACCTTGATCTCCGGCGTGCTGAGGGAGCTCACCGTGGTCGATGCCCCGATGGCCCGCCCGGTAAAGTCCGTCAGCGCGCTCAGCGCCGACAGCACTCTTGCGGGATCGGGCGCCGGCGCCGTGAGCCCTGGGGCCGCCGCGAAGCTACCGATCGCCTTGAGCGATGACGACGACCAAACGACGGGATTGTTGCCGGCGTTGCGCACCAAGGTCAACAGTTGGGCGTCGAGCACGGGCACGCCGTTTTGCACCTGAGCATGCCGATACAGGTAGAACTTGTACTGTCCTGTGGCGCGATTGAGCATCAAGCCCAGCGGACGAGGAGCCACCGACGAAACCACTCGGCCATCGACGACTTCGGCAGGCTTCAGATCACTCGGGTTGACCCCCAGCGCTTGACCGTAAGCCCTCGCGAACTTGGCGGCGGCCTCGTCTGGTGTTCGCCCGGTGGCCATGCTGGTCCCGAACGCACGCGCTACCCCTTCGTTTTCGACGACTCTGGCGCCGGGGATTGCTGCAACGAGCGCTTCACTGAGCTGCTCGGTTCGTTCGCCAGTCGGTTTGGACGGGGCACCGTCGTTACTTTCGTTGCCGCATGAACTCACCGCAAGCAGTGCGATAGGCGCCAACAGCTTTTTGACGCAAAGACGTCTCACCATACTCCCTCTCTTTACTCGTATGACAGACAACCCGATTGCCGCCTGCCTCTTCCCACCGCGTTTATACGCAGCCACGAGGACTTGGTGAAGGGACACCTCGAAACAAAACACACCACTGTTTTACCAAAGCAGGGTGATCCACGACTGCACACCGACCGCCAAACACTTTGGTAGCAGTGTCCGCAGAACAGCTTGCCGTTCCCCGAAGACAGTGAAACACCACACGCCGCATGCAAACACCGTCAAGTTCCAACTCGGGAGGATTGGAACGAGACCCTCGAGCGATCGACCGGGGTTCAGCAAAGCTGTTTCTCCGTTCTGCACACCGACCGCTCGTGGTCTGCAGGCTTGGTCGTCACTTCCTAGCCATGAGTAGGCTCTACTGCCGTCGCAGCGTTCACGACAGCCAGTCAGGACGCGCCGCGTCAGAGAGGGACTTGGAATCACAGTCAAACCGGCACGACTGCGAAGTACCCTTCTCACCAGTGCCCGGTGCAGTGTTGGGCGTGGTCCACAGAGCCCCCTCTTCAGCGAGCAAACAAGAGCTACTGCGGCTGACCGTCAATGGAGGGTCTGCAGAATGGTCTGGGCATGCGGCCGGGACTCCGAGGGGAGTCGTCCTGATGGGATGCACTTCGAGGCGGGAAAGCGAGTTTGACCGCGACGGCGGCGCCTTGACGTTTCGCGATCTTGCCCGAGATCCACTCGATGGGTGATGAGCTCGTCAAGATTGCCGATGGCTTCTGGAACATCCGAGGTACCCATCGATCACTCAAGTTGTTCGACATCGGCACCCAGTCGTCGTTGGTGCGGTTGGCTTCGGGGGAATTCGCATTGCTCGACTCCTACGCGTTCGACGATGCGGTGGCTCAGCAGGTGACCACCATCACCGGCGGTTTCGACAACGTCGTTGCTGTCCTCAATCTGCATCCCTTTCACACCGTGCACGTCCGGGCCATCGCGGAACGGTTTCCGAAAGCTCGCCTGTACGGCACGACGCGGCACCTGCGGAAAGCGCCCGACCTGCGCTGGGAGCGAGAGCGAACGGAGCAGCCCGTCTTGCACGACCTGTTTCGTGAGGACTTCACGTTCACCGTTCCTAGGGGAGTGCAGTTCGCCTCGCGCGATCACTTCGCGTCGGTACTCGCCTTCCATCCCGGCTCGATGACACTTCACGTCGATGACACCTTGATGTGGTCGCACCTGCCGCTTCGGTCTGGCGTAAACTTTCACTTGGGGTTGGGTGCCGCCCTGATGAAACGCGCGTCAGCGGCGGCCGACTTCCGCGCCTGGGCGAATGAGCTCATCGAACGCTGTCGCGACGTCGAGCATCTCTGCACTGCCCATCTCAAGCCACTGCCGAAGATCCAAGACACGAACACGTCCGTCGCCGACCACGTGACGCGTGCTCTGGCGCGGGTCGAACCCACGCTGCGCTCCCACGAGCGCCGCTACGGTTGACTCGATCCGAACGCCACTTCGCCACCGCCTCGAGCGTGCCACTGACGGGGGTGTCGATCGGTGGAGGAATCGGGTGCGGATTCGATGCTGACGGCGCGAGCCGCTGCTGGGCGTGATCCGCCGGTGCAACCGCGAGCGCTCGCGCCAGTGCAGCCTCGTCAGTGGGCAGCTCCGCTTGCGGCGGGTGGTTCCACCAGCAGGCCAGCGAGTTCCGACTCGTGTTTGCAAACCTCGTTGGCGGCTTCTGGAAACAAAAATTGAACTCGATGGTTCGAGCGCAATGACGGTAGCTGCATGAAACGTCTTTTCGTATGGAACACGCAGCATGGGCTGAGTCGAATCAAGCCTCGGCGGGTCATCTTGGTGCAAGGGTTCTCGCCTCATGCGATCCTGGCGCAGACCTTGCGTAGTTGGGGCTTGCATCTGACATCGATAGAGACAAAAAGGGAGGGTGAAGCCGCGAACATCGCAGCGAGTGACACACAGCTCGCAGCCCCGAGCAAGCGCTTCACCTTGACCGCGAGACCCTTGGATGACGTTGCCTAGGCTATTACGACTCACGCGTTGCCTCGCGGTCGTACTGATCGTCGCCTTCGCTTGTGTTCAGGGTGTCGCCCAGGCCGGGGTCAGTGAACTGTCGCCCAGCGCTGACGACACGAGTCAACCGGCGGCAAAAAGCGGCGGCCACGTCAGCGTCAAGAAGTCGTCGAACTTGCTCGATTTCGACCCCTACGCGATGCCGGAAGCAGAATCCTCTTCCGAGTCGGAAGAATGCGACGCTTGCGAATCCGTCGGGGCCCTGCTGGCACTGCGGTTCGGCGTCGAAGGTTCTCGCGCGACCGCGCGCGAAGCCAGTTTCGGGTGGACGAGGCCCATCGGCTCGATGGCCCTCCAACTGGCTCTTCCTTTCGCTCGCGGCCCGCCAGTCGCCTGAGTCGAACACAACCAAACGACGCAGCGTGAAGCGCCCGACTTGGTGCGCGTGCGACCTCCTCACGCGACCTCGTCGAGTGTGCATCGAGCACGCCTCTCGCGAGTCTCCGCGCTGAGCATTTCTTGCTCCGCACACACTGGGCCGACGATCCCCTGTGGGACGTGACCACTTCCCCGCTGCGGGAAAGGCGCACTGCGCTCTGCCACGACGCCACACCAATCCGGCTTCGCACGGCAACTGTATCGCAGCCACGCCGTCGAGACGTTCACTCGTAACCGACCTGGCCAACGAGCGCTCGTCTTAGCTCCGAGCAGGCATTCGCCGCTCGCCTGCCACAGGTGCGCCGAACGCCGACGCTTCCACTGCACCCGCGCCGTGGAGCACGGCAGAGGTGCACCCAGCCTCCTTCATCGAGAGCCGCACCACATCGCGCTCCTGACGACCCATCACCGTTCCCCCTTCGGAACGGCTTCGACGAAATGAACAGAATTATGAACAGAATTCCGATGCTCTTACTTTGTCTCTCGACGCTGCCCCCCATGGGCTGCCAACGCCACGAGCAGCACCACGAGGAAACCGGCAAGTTCCAGGTCACACGTCCTTTGCGACAGGACACCGAGATCACCGAAGCGTACGTCTCCCAGATCCGCGCCATCCAACACATCGAGCTGAGAGCTTTGGAGCGTGGCTACTTGCAAGGCATCTTCGTCGACGAGGGGCAGCAGGTGAAGAAGGGCCAGCGCATGTTCCAGATCATGCCCGTGCTCTATCAAGCAGAACTGCAGAAGGCCGAGGCTGAGGCCAACTTCACCCGCATCGAATACGACAACACCAAGCTACTCGCCGACGGCAACGTCGTCTCTCCCAACGAACTCGCGTTGGCCAAAGCCAAAGTCGACAAGACGAAGGCCGAACTGGCCCTCGCCAAGGCCCACCGCGGCCTGACCGAAATCAAAGCCCCGTTCAGCGGGATCATGGGGCGCTTCAACGTGCGCCAGGGCAGCTTGCTCGATGAAGGCGAACTGCTGACGACGCTCTCCGACAACAGCAGCGTCTGGGTCTACTTCAACGTCACCGAGGCGGAATACCTCGACTACATCAAGTCCCGCTCGCCGGATTCGGAGCCTTTGAAGGTGCAGCTGGTGATGGCCAATGGCGAGCTCTACGACCAACCCGGAACGGTCGAAACCATCGAGGCTGACTTCAACAACGAAACGGGCAACATCGCCTTTCGGGCCACCTTCAAGAACCCCAACGGCGTTCTCCGGCATGGCCAAACAGGAAAAGTGCTGATGACGGTACCGTTGAAGAAGGCGCTCGTCATTCCGCAAAAGGCGACCTTCGAGATCCTGGACAAGCGGTACGTCTTCGTCGTCGACGAGGACAACACCGTCAAATCCCGAGAGATCGCCGTCGCCGAGGAGCTCCCCCACCTCTACGTGATCGAGAGCGGCCTCGCGGACAACGACAAGATCGTGCTCGAAGGTCTGCGCAAGGTGCGTGACGGCGCGAAGATCGAACTCGACTTCAAAGAACCCGCCGACGTCATGGCCAAGCTCGAGGTACCGGCAGGATGAGGTCACCACACTTGCCGCGCCGCCAACAGTGCGGAGCGTCCATGCCCAAAACCTGGAGCAAACGATGATCGCGAAGTTCATTCACCGACCGGTGCTTGCGATCGTGTTGTCGATCCTGGTCGTCTTCCTCGGCGTACTGGCGGCCAAAACGCGCCCCGTATCCCAGTTCCCCGAGATCTCTCCGCCGCGTGTCATCGTAACGCTCGCGTTTCCGGGCGCCAATGCGGACGCGCTCGTCAAGTCCACACTCATTCCTCTGGAGCGCTCCATCAACGGCGTGCAGGGCATGAAGTACATGGTCTCCGACGCCACCAGCGCTGGCGAGGCAACGATCCAGGTCATCTTCGAACTGGGCACGGATCCGAACCGCGCGGTGGTCAACGTCAAAAACAGAGTCGACCAAGTGCTGAACCGCCTACCGCCGCTGGTGCAGCTCGAGGGCGTCGTCGTCTCCCGTGTGCAACCGAGCATGCTCATGTACGTGAACTTGTTCAGCACGGACGAGACCGCGGACGAGAAGTTTCTCTACAACTTCGCCAACGTCAACCTGCTCCCCGAACTCAAGCGCGTCCACGGTATCGGTCGTGCTCGCATCTTGGGAAGCCGCCAATACGCGATGCGCGTATGGCTCAAACCCGACCGAATGCGGGCCTATAATGTCTCGACCGACGAGGTGATGGAGGCGATCGACGAGCAGAGTGTGATCGGACGCCCAGGTAGAACGGGTAGAAGCTCCGGCAAGCACTCCCAGGCGTTGGAATACGTGCTCGTCTACCAAGGGCGCTTCAACCAACCCGAGCAGTACGAAAACATCATCATTCGCGCGAACCCTGACGGCGAGCTACTGCGTTTGAAAGACTTGGCCGACGTCGAATTGGGCAGCGAGTTCTTCGACATCTACTCCAACCTGGACGGTCACCCATCTGCCGCAATTGTGCTCAAACAAACGTATGGCAGCAACGCCAGCACGGTGATCGAGGAGGTGAAAGCCAAGCTCGATGAATTGAAGGCCGACTCGTTCCCGCCGGGCATGGACTACGAGATCAGTTACGACGTCTCCCAGTTCCTGGACGCGTCCATCGAGAAGGTCCTCCACACCTTGCTCGAAGCGTTCGTGCTGGTCGCGTTGGTCGTCTTCATCTTCTTGGGTGACTGGCGCTCGACCCTGATCCCGACACTCGCCGTGCCGGTCTCTCTCGTCGGCGCGTTCATCTTCATGCAGATATTCGGGCTGACCATCAACTTGATCACCCTCTTCGCCCTCGTGCTGGCGATCGGTATCGTGGTCGATAACGCGATCGTCGTCGTGGAGGCCGTGCACGCGAAGATGGAGGAAGAGAACCTCTCCCCCTACAACGCCGTAAAGAAGGTCCTCGGTGAAATCAGCGGCGCCGTCATCGCCATCACCTTTCTGATGGCTGCAGTGTTCGTACCCGTGGCCTTCATGACCGGACCGGTGGGTATCTTCTACCGTCAGTTCGCCATCACCATGGCCACCTCGATCATCCTCTCCGGTGTCGTGGCGCTGACGCTGACGCCAGTTCTGTGCGCGATGATCTTGAAGAACAACCACGGCAAACGTAAGCGACGCACACCGATCGGCATGTTCATCGACCTGTTCAACCGCGGTTTCCAAGGCATGACAAACAAGTACGTCCGCATTCTGGAGAAGATCGTCAGTCGTCGGGTCGTCACCTTCGCGCTCTTGATCGGGTTCGGCGTGGGCACCCTCGGGCTGAGCAAGATGCTGCCCTCGGGCTTCGTGCCGAGCGAGGATCAGGGCATGATCTACGCCATCATTCAGACGCCACCAGGTGCCACCTTGGAACGCACCAACGAAGTGTCGCAGCGGCTACAAGAGATCGCCGAAGAGGTCGAAGGCATCCAATCGGTCTCGTCGTTGGCGGGTTACGAAATCCTGACGGAAGGGCGTGGCTCGAACGCGGGCACCTGTCTCATCAACCTCAAGAGCTGGTCCGAGCGCGAGCACTCCGTGCGCGAGATCATCGAGGAACTGGAAGAGAAGTCGAAAGACATCGGCGCCATCATCGAGTTCTTCGAACCTCCAGCGGTGCCCGGGTACGGCGCAGCCGGTGGCTTCGCCTTGCGCCTCTTGGACAAGACGAACAGCACCGACTACCAGGAGTTCGACCAAATCAACAAGGACTTCATGGATGCGCTGAGAAAGCGCAAAGAGCTGAGTGGACTGTTCACCTTCTTCGCCGCCAACTACCCGCAGTACGAGCTGATCATCGACAATGAGCTGGCCATGCAGAAGGGCGTGTCCATCGGCAAAGCAATGGAGAACTTGGACATCCTGATCGGCAGTACCTACGAGCAGGGCTTCATTCGCTTTGGGCGCTTCTTCAAGGTCTACACCCAGTCGGCTCCCGAGTATCGGCGACTACCGTCTGACATCCTCAAGCTGTACGTCAAGAACGACCACGACGAGATGGTGCCGTACTCGGCGTTCATGACGATCAAGAAGCGGCAAGGGCCGAACGAGATCACTCGCTACAACCTGTACAACTCAGCAGCAATCCGCGGCGCTCCGGCCAAGGGCTACAAGAGTGGTGACGCCATCAAGGCGGTGCAAGAGGTGGCCGCGGCGACACTGCCTCGAGGCTACGACATCGCGTGGGAAGGTTTGTCCTTCGATGAAGCGGCGCGCGGCAACGAGGCCCTGTACATCTTCCTGGTAGTTCTGGCGTTCGTGTACTTGGTGCTCGCTGCGCAGTACGAGAGCTTCCTGCTGCCGTTTGCGGTCGTGCTCTCTCTACCAGCCGGTGCCTTCGGGTCCTTCTTGCTGCTGGATCTGATGGGGCTGACGAACGACATCTATGCTCAGGTGGGCATGGTCATGTTGGTCGGTCTACTGGGTAAGAACGCCGTATTGATCGTGGAGTTCGCGGTCCAGAAGCACCATCAGGGCATGTCCGTGCTGCAAGCGGCGATCGAGGGGGCGAAGGTTCGCTTTCGTCCCATCTTGATGACGTCGTTTGCGTTCGTCGCGGGCTTGATCCCGCTCGTTTTCGCGACGGGGCCGGGTGCTGTCGGCAACCGCACCATCGGCGCGTCGGCCCTCGGTGGTATGGTGCTCGGTACCGTGTTCGGTGTGATCATCGTGCCGGGCCTCTACTACATCTTCGGCAAGCTCAGCGAAGGCAAGGACCTGATCCGAGAAGAGGACGACGTACCCGTCACAGAGGAGGTCGTCGGTCATGCGTAGAGCCAGTCTGCAGTGGAGCGCGGTCGCCGGGGTTTGTCTGGCGGCCTCCGCTTGCGTGCCATCGCTGCCACAAGACAAAGCGCGCGAGCCGAAGAAGGCGGTTCCGGCGTCCTTCGGGACCGCCGGAGCGGCCAAGGGCGCCAGCATAGGCCAGAGGAAGTGGACCGACTTCTTCACCGAACCGGAATTGCGCGCACTCATCCAAACCGCTCTCGAGAACAATCAAGAGCTCAACATTCGCCTGCAGGATATCATCATCGCGAAAAACGAGATCATGGCCCGACAAGGCGAGTACCAACCCAGCTTGGGGGTCGGCGCCGGCGCAGGTCTCGACAAGGTGGGCGAAGAGACGAGCCAGGGCGCGAGTGACGCCGCCACCGGCGTACCTGATCCATTGGCAGACTATCGCTTCGGGTTCGCGGCTTCTTGGGAGATCGACGTCTGGAAGAAGCTGCGCAATGCGGCAAAGGCCGCGACCTATCGCTATCTCGCGAGTGTCGAGGGGCGAAACCTGGTCGTGACCCGGCTGGTCGCCGAAATCGCCAACTCGTACTACGAGCTGCTTGCACTCGATAACCAACTGGAGGTGCTCAAGCGCAACATCGAGATCCAACAAAACGCTCTCGAGGTCGTTCAGCTGCAGAAGCAGGCGGCGCGGGTGACCCAGCTCGCGGTGCAGAGGTTCCAAGCCGAAGTACTCAAGAACCAGAGCAAGCAGTACGCTCTGGAGCAGCAGATCATCGAAACCGAAAACCGCATCAACTTTCTGGTAGGCCGCTACCCGCAGCCGATCGCCCGAAACGCTCAGCGCTTCAACGATCCCCTGCCAGAAAAGGTGCAAACGGGCATCCCGTCGCAGCTTCTGGACAATCGTCCTGACGTCAGGCAAGCCGAACTGAAGCTGAAAGCCGCAAAGCTCGACGTGAAGGTCGCGAAGGCGCGCTTCTATCCCTCCCTGAGCATCGAGGCGGGTGTCGGCTACGAGGCGTTCAACGCCGCGCACCTAGTCAACACTCCCGAAGCCCTGTTCTACAACGTGGCTGGGAACTTGACCGCGCCGTTGCTCAATCGAAAGGCGATCAAGGCGGAGTACTACTCCGCCAACGCCGAACAGTTGCGCGCCGTCTACGAGTACGAACAAACCCTGCTCAAGGCATTCACGGATGTCGCCAACCAGCTCGCAATGATCGACAACCTGCAGAAGAGCTACGAGCTGGAGAACAAACAGGTGGACACCCTCACGCAGTCGATCGAGGTATCCAACGTGCTCTTCCAGTCCGCTCGCGCGGACTACATGGAGGTGCTGTTGACTCGTCGCGACGCTCTGGAGTCCCAGATGGAGCTCCTGGAGACACGCCTGCGCCAGCGGCGCGCATTGGTCGCTGTCTATCAGGCCCTGGGAGGTGGCTGGCGCAAGTAGCGTCGCGGACCCCGACAGCGCTCGCCTCGGAAGACCTCGACGCAGATCTTCCGAGGCACCCGCGACTCCCAGGGTCTGGCGTCGTGAGGCTATCGGGCGCAAGCCCGCGCAACCTGAAGCTGGAAGCCCCGCTAAAAGTCGTCGAGCTGGAGACCGCGTTGGTGGGCGGCGCGAACGAGCTTCTCCATCGCGCGCTTTTCGATTTGTCGCGTTCTCTCGCGAGAGACACCGAGCGAGCCTGCAATTTCGTCGAAGGTTCGCGCGTGGCGGCTGCCCACGCCAAAACGTTGGCGGATGACCAGTCGCTCGCGCAGGGTGAGCGACTCCATCAGCCCCTCCAATGCACGACGGCGCTCACTTTCCAATGCGCACTCGGTGGGCAGCGACGTCTCGCTTGCCGGCAGCATGCCCGCCAGCGTGCGCTCATCGCCACTGCCGATCGGTGCGTCGATGCTCTGAGTGAAGTGGCGCTCGGAATGTGCCGCCGCCAGACGTCGCAGCGGGATCCCGGTGAACCCGGCGAGTTCCTCCAGCGAAGGCTCGCGACGTAGGCGTTCGTGCAGCTGCCGCTTCTGGCGCTCGACGACGCGCTGCAACTCCTGGCGGTGAACCGGGACTCGTACGACCGCACCCTTGTTCCAAATCGCCCGCTGTATCGCCTGACGGATCCACCACATGGCGTAGGTCGAGAACTTCAGGCCGCGTTCGGGGTCGAACTTCTCCAACGCGGACAGCAGACCCAAGTTGCCCTCCTGCAGCAGGTCTTCGAGCGGCACGTCGCTGCCTCTCATGCGCTTCGCAACCCAACGCACGAGCCCTTGGTTGTGGTGCAGCATCTTGGCCTGGGCCTGGCTTGCCCGCACGCGAGCCGAGACCGCACGCCGCTGGCACTCCTCGATCGCCTGCAGATCACACCGGAAGAGGTACTCGTAGAGCGCGGTGCCGCGGCGCTGCCGCGCGATAGCTCGCCCCCGACGTCGTAACCTGGAACCGTGACTCGCAATCCGTGCTTGTTGCTGCAGGACGAGCTCCACGAACGCCTCGCTAGGCTCGAGCCGCTCGATCTCGCGGCGCAGGCGACACGACAGCGCCGTCAGGAGCGAGCCGATCTCCGAGCTGTCAGGCGCGCCCTGCCGCCGACGGTAGAGGTCCTGTCGCTCTTCAGCGAAGCTGAGCACGCGGGCGCACACGGAGCGGACGACTTTCTGGTCCCTCGAACCAAAGAGCACCTCGTTGCTATCCGGCTCAGCGATTACCTCGCCGCCGTGCGGCTCAGACAAGAGCCCATCGCCGCCCAACACCCGCAGCACGCAAGACTCGAGTACTGGGCTCTCCAACGCGCAGCTGACGAGCCGCGCTCTGCCGTCGCGATAGCGTCGGGTCCAGAAGACCTCCTCATCGCGGGATAGCGGCGACGGGAACGAAGCCTCTTTGGGCGCCGGCGACGGCCCGGCAGAACACTTCACTGGGGCGGATGCAAGAGATTCCATTTCGCAATCAGACCAACGACAAGTAGCCGGGGACTATTCCTGAACCAGCACGACACCCTGCCGACGACGCCGCCGCGCCTGCACGGGGCCAGCGAGCCACGATGCCTGACGCGCAGCTGCCCGACACACGACAGCTGGGCGACGACGCCCGGTTCGGAATAGCCGGCTTGGGAGAACGTTATGCTCCGGAGCGGAGCCAATCCTGGCTGATACCACCGTTTTCGGTCCGCGCAAGGTCAGGAGTCTCCCTTTCGCACAGGAAAGCGAAGCCGCACGCAGGTGCCGAAGCCAAGTTCACTCTCGATGTCGAGCGAGCCGCCACAGCTGGCCACAGCCGCCGCGATGCCAGACAGCCCGAGCCCCGTCCCATCTTGTTTAGTCGTGAAGAAACGTTGGGTTGCTCGTTGCCGTACCTCGGCGTTCATGCCCGGCCCGTCGTCGACGACCTTCAGGAAAATGTGCTCAGCCTCACCGTCGGCGGTGCTTCTCCCGCTGGAGACGACGATCGTGCCGGCCTGGTCTGCGAAGGCGTGCAGCGAGTTCGTGACCAGGTTCACGGTGGCGCTCACCACCTCCGCAGCCGGCAATCCGACTTGCCCATTGGCGTCCAGCTCGCACACGAGCTTCACGCCTCGGTGTGAACGAATCGACGAGCCCATGAGCTCGACGGCTTGAGCGACCTCGGCATCGAGATCGCAGCTCGGCAGTTGTCCGCTCTGGGGCATTCCCAGGGAGCGCAGACGTTCGAACAGCTGCGCTCCGCGCTTGAGCGTCTTGGCCATGTTCGCGGTCACTTCGTTCAGGGACTCGGAGCTGAGATCGGGTCGCCGCAGGAGTTGCAGTTGCAGAGACAAGGGGTTGAGAATGTTGTTCAAGTCATGGGCGACGCCGGCAGCCATGTAACCCAGCGTGCTCAGCCGCTCCGCGCGCTCCACGGCATCTCGAGCGACCGCCAGTTCGCGGCGGCGACGAGCCTCGGCGATCTCTCGGTTGAGCGCAGGCGCCAGACGGCTGAGGCGCGTCTTGCTCACGAAGTCGTGGGCCCCAGCTCGCAGGACGGCCACCGCCTCTTCTTCGTCGACGTAGCCGGACATCACGATGAACGGAACGTCCTCGTTGCGTTCTTCCAAGACGCGCAACGCGGCAAGCGCCCCAAAGCCGGGTATGTTGAAGTCACACAAGATCGCATCGACCGGCTCGCCTTCGTCCAGAGCCCGGACGAACTCTCTTTTCGTACCGACGATGTGCCCTTTCGCGTCGAAGCCGGAAGCAGACAGCGACCGCAGCAGGAGAATCGCGTCGTCTTCCGAATCGTCGACGATCAGAAGGCGGCGGGGCAGACGAGGCTCCTCTGGGCGTTCAAGTCTCTGGGACATGATTCACCGAGGTCCAATAGGAGCCGACTTGCGCCAGGACATCGCCCACCTCTCCGGGGTGCACCGGTTTGCGAACGTAGGAGTTGGCGCCCGAAAGATAACTTTCGGTTGCTTCGCCGGCTTCGCCACACGTCGTGAATAGCACGATGGGGATCAGGCGCGTCCACTCACAAGCGCGCAGCTGACGCAATACGCTCAGACCATCCACTCCCGGAAGGTGCAGGTCGAGCAGGATGACTCGTGGCAGCTTCGGTGACGCTCCAGCTTGGAAGAAGTACTCCAACGCGGACTCGCCGTCGGAAAACGCAACGACCTCCACCTCGAGCTTCGCCTTGGCGAAGGCATGTCGAACGAGAAGCACGTCGTCCTCGTTGTCGTCAACGACCATGACGATCATGAGCCCTGTTCACTTTCCGAAAACACGCCCGCCTGTCGCCATTCTTTGACGCGGTACTGAAGCGTGCGCAGGCTGATGCCCAGCATGTCGGCGGCGCGTGGCTTGGACCCACCCACGGCCTCCAGGGTGCGCAAGATGGCGACCTTCTCCAACTCCGCGAGCGTCATGCCTGGCAGTGACAGGGCCGAGCTATCGGCGGGCAGTGGGCTCCGCACCATCGCCGGCAGATGCTCGGGCTCGATGCTCCCCTCACCGCACAAGACGACGGCTCGCTCCATCGCATTTCGGAGCTCACGCACGTTGCCCGGCCAGCGATAGCTCAGCAGCCTCTCCATCGCCTCCGAGCTCAACAACGGCACGTCCTCGATGTCGTTCTCCATGCAGGCGATGCGAATGTAGTGCTCCGCGAGCACCGGGATGTCGCTCTGCCGACTGCGCAGGGGCGGCGTGTCGAGTTCGACGACGTTGAGGCGGAAGTAGAGATCTTCGCGAAAGCGTCCATCTTGGACCAGTTGTTGAAGGTCGTGATGGGTCGCGGCCACGACGCGCACGTCCACGCGTTCGGTCTGATTGCTGCCCACGCGCTCGAATTCGTGCTCCTGCAGGAAGCGCAGCAACTTCACTTGTACCCCCAACGGCACGTCGCTGACCTCATCCAAGAACAGAGTGCCCCCATCTGCCTGCTTGAAGCGACCTTCACGTCGATGCGTGGCTCCCGTGAACGAACCCCGCTCGTGGCCGAACAACTCCGACTCGAGAACGGATTCGGCGAGCGCTGCGCAATTGAGAGCGACGAATGCACCCGTTCGACCTGAAAGCTCGTGAATGGCGTGGGCGATCAACTCCTTGCCCGTTCCACTTTCCCCCCGCACGACCACCGAGACGCGGCTGGGCGCGACCTGAGAAACGGTCTTGAGCAGACGTTGCATCAGCGGGTGATCACCCAGTATCTGTCGGCGGCTGTGTTTCCTACGCTTCTCCGCCTGCAGATCGGTGAGCTCTCGGTGCTGCTCGGCGCGGCGGGCCGCGGGGTCGAGCAACGCCAACAGCGCGCTCAGTTCCAGCGGCTTGAGTAGATACTGCTCGGCGCCCAGTTTGACGGCCTCCACGGCACTATCGATTTCACCGTGACCGGTCATCACCATGAACACCGCATGAGGAGCCAGCGGTCGAGCAATTCGGATGAAGTCTCGGCCATCCATGGGCATTTGAAGGTCGGTGAGCACCACGTCGGTATCGCCGTCCATCAACGGCAATGCGGTGGACCCGTCGTCCGCGGTCACCACGTCGTAACCTGCCGAGCGCAGCAAAGTCGCCAGCGTCTCTCGGGTATCACCATCGTCATCGACGACGACCACCCGCACAGCTCTCGGTGTCATCATCATACGGAACGCTGGGATAGGCTCGGGCGCCGAGAACCCGTCGCCCTCACGGCGGCTGCTCTCCAAAGGCGCGACGGAACACACTTCTGACGACGGACCAGCGCTGCCGCTGGGAAAACTCGCACGCAAGGCCATTCACCCCGTACAAGCAAGGACCAAGCCAGCGCTGGAACCGGCTCCTGGTTGGCCAAAGGTGTGGCAATATTGCGGGGGACATCCACGATCATGCACGGCGTCTGTGCAGGGTCTGCATCTCAGTGCAGATGCTGCGTGGGCTCAGAGGGGCCTTCGTTGACGGGTATCTCTTGGGTGGGGGAGACGAGCAGGTAGAAGCAAGCGCCTTCGCCCGGCTGTGCCTCGAACCGCACACTTCCGCCGTGCTTGGTCGCGACACGTTTGACGATGGCCAAACCAACTCCCGTGCCCGGATATTCCTGAGCTGAATGCAAACGCCGGAACGCACCAAATAGCTGCTCCGGCGAGCGCAGCACCGTCGCGTCGAAACCCACCCCGTTGTCCCGCACTCGCAGTCCGGTCAGACCACCCTCGCTGTGAGTCGACACCTCCACCCGAGGCTCCGCGACGCGATTGGAGAACTTGAACGCGTTCGAGAGCAAATTCTCCAGAGCCAGATCCAGCAGCTGCGGATCGACTGGCAACTGCATACCCGCTTCGACGCTCCACCGAGTGCCGCCACCGCGCTCTGCGTCGAGTCGCTGGCAAATCGCTTCCGCTCGCTCGGAAACGTTGACCGAAGTGCGCACCAACTCGGTGCGAGAAATCTTGGACAGACGCAGCAGGTGGTCGATCAACGACGCCATGTGCCCCGTCGCCCGCAACATGCGCTCGAGATGCTCGCGCCCCTCGTCACCGAGTGGGCCGGCGAAGTCGTTTTGCAGCACCTCGCCAAAGCCGGCCACGATGCGCAGCGGCGCGCGGAGATCGTGCGAAACGGAATACGCGAACGCCTCGAGTTCTTCGTTGCTGGCCTTCAGCGCCTCGGTACGGTCGGCGATCCGCTGCTCCAGCTCGGCCCGCGTGCGAATGTTGCGCAGAGCGCCCTGCACCGCTGACGCGAGACCCTGCATCCAGGCAACGCGCACCACCGTGGCCTCGTTGGGCATCTTCCACGCGCAGCCCAGAACGCCGCAGGGATCCTCGGGTTCGATCGGCACCAGCGCCACGCTTCGGATGCCAAGCTGTTGGAGGCGCACGGCGCCCTCTGGCTGCTCGCTGGAGGTGGCCTGCACGTCTTGGATGACCAGTGCCTCCCCGCGCCGCATCGCTTCGCCTACTAGAGTCCCTTCGGCGCTGCCCTCCCAACCACCGTAACTCGCCGCCCAATCCCCTTCGGCGCAGACGACTTTTGCCAGGCCCGCCTGGCGCAAGATGAGCGCAGCATCGGAGGCGTCCGTCACTTGGGCTGCAGCCGAAACGACGATGTGTTCGATCTCCGCCTCGGTGCGGGCTTTCGCCAAGCGTTGTTGCAGCGCAACGAGCTCCTCGAAGCGTCTCCAATGCCGTTGGGTTCGGTGCCGCGGCATGGCCAGACGGCAGGCGATGGGACTCCAACGCCAGACGTCGCCCTCGATCACTGCCTCCACCCGGCCCTCTTGAACGCAAGGGAAGTTCAGCGCTCGTTCAGCATCAGCCAGCACGACCACCGTGGGCACGTCGTACTGCGTCGCGATCCGACTCAAGCGCTCCACACGGTCCGGCCCCGAAGCCCCGTCCAAGATCAACAGATCCGGCTCCCCGGTGTGCAGCGTCGCGAGCAGCGATGCCTCTTCCGACGCCGAGAAGCGCTCCACGTCCACGTGGTGCTCCTCCAGGATCCCAGCGAGCAGTTCCGCCGACGCGAGTCGTTCCGCATCCAAGTAGGCGAGCGGCCTTTCTGTCATCAGCGCAAACCTCCAACGGGTCAGGGACGTTGCGTGCACCAAGTTGTGAGGTGTCTACGCGAGGGCGTCAATGGTTCCCAAAACTTGAGTACCCGCCGGTCAGAGGATCAGTCGCACCCCGCCCAGAGTCTCGACACGATGGGGGAAACCCTCCCCAGGCGTGCCGATGAACATCTGGTTCTTCGGCACGCCCAAACGCCGCGACAACGCGTCGATCAGCTCCGGACCGAACTCGCCGCGGACGGCGACGAAGTCGATGCGCAGCTCCGGATACAGGCGGTCCAAGGTCCGCAGATGCTCGGCGAGTTGGGGCGGCATGCTCTGGTCGGGTTCGTAGACGTGCACGACCTTGAGTCGGTTGGTCTGCTCGTTCTGAAGCACGTACTGCACGGCCCGGTTGAGCGTGGCCGGATCGTCGCCGCGCGTGAAATAGAGCATCTGGCTGCCGTTGATCACGTTGATCTCCGAAAGCACACGGTCGCGGATGCGGTCGTTCAAGTGTTGAACGGTATCGGCGATGGCTCGCACCACCGAAAGCACGACACGGAGAATGCTCAGCCGCAAGAACATGATCGCGACGACCGCGGCAACGGCGAGAAAGTAGGAAGCGAAGATCTCGACGTTGAGCGGGTCCATGATGATGTTGCCTGCCAGCCCGACGAGGACCGCTATCAGCGCCACGGTTACGGTGGGCCAGCTCGCGCGTGTTTCTCGCGGGAGCCTGCCGCGCCGCACCTTGAGCATCATGTTGCCAATCGCGAACAACGCCATCACCGAGAGAAACGACAAAGTGTAGACGCTCGCCAACGCCTCGATGCGCCCCCCCGTGATGAACAGGATCGTCACACTCACCCCAAAAAAGGCCACCAAGATCCAATGGTTCGTGCCCCGCCAGGCGTTGGTCTTCAAAAAGAACTGCGGCACGCAGCGGTCGAGGGCCATGCGCCGCATCAAGCCCGTCACCCCGACGAAGCTCGTCAGCACGGCACCCGAGAGCACCAACACTGCGTCGATACTCACCCAGCTCCCCAGCCAACGCCCCACGGAGTGCGTTCCCATCTGTGCCAGCAAGTCGGGGGGAACTGTTTGGATCTCAGCCAGCGGGAGCAGGCCCAGCGACAGCAAACTGATCGCCGGATTGAAAATGGCCACCGCCAGCCACATGTTGCGCAACGTCTTGGGAAACACCCCGGGCCGCTGCTCTTCGATGAAGTTGGCGGAGCTCTCGAAACCACTGATGCCGAGCATCGCTGCGGCAAAGCCGAAGAACAGCGAGTGCAGCACGCCGTGTGCACTCGGCAAATGAATGTTCTGGAGCAACGTGGCAGGGTCCTTCAGTACCGCGACCAATGCAGTGCCGGAGAGCAGCGTCAGGGTCACCAGGTGCAGGACGAAGATCATCAACGCCACCACGGAAGATTCACCGATGCCGATGAGCGATAGCAGCGCGAACGCTCCGAGCAGCCCGATGGTGGCGGGAAACACGTCGAGCCCTGCCCACAAGTTGTGCGCGTAGTGCATCGCTTCACCTGCGGAGATGACCGCGGTGGCCACGTACGAAAGCAACGTCAGGCATGCCGCCGCGGCGGCGACGCGCTTGTTCGTCGTGTTCAACAGCACCGTGTAGCAGCCGCCGTTCAGCGGCAGCGCGCTGCCCACTTCGGCGTAGACCCGTCGAAATAGATACAGCACGCTCGCCACGACGAGCAGCACCAGCGGTGCCAAGATCCCGGCGTGGGCGGCACACAGCGCCGAGACGTACAAGCAGCTCGAGGTGATGTCGTTGCCACAGATCGCCGTGGCACGAAACGCCCCCAAGCTGCCTTTGGGGGCTTGATCCAAACGTTGGATGGGGCCGACGCTCGGTTCGAGATCGGTGATGTTTTCAGCGTCGCCCCAGCCAGCGAATTCCCAGTTATTTGCGGGATTAGCGGTCATATTCTCCGTTCCGCCCGCCGCATAAGCAGCATCCGTGCCACGGCGCAGCAATCAGCCAGCAACGATTGCACCCGCTTGCGCGCAGCTTTGTCGCCAAAGCCGGACCGTCGCCTTGCAGGTACTGCGCTTCGAAATGCAAAGACTGCATCGCCGGCCCCAACCCCTGCGATCACGACCTCACTGTGCCCAGCTCACGACGACGCCGTCGAGCTCAATCCGCCTCAACGCGAGAGTTGGCCTGGCCGATGCAAGGGAAACGATGCAGGCGCGGCCACGAGTCGCCGAACCAGGAGAAGGATCATGAAAGGAATACACATTGCTACTTTGGCCATGCTTTGCACCCTGCCTACGAGCGCCTGCAACAAGGCTACCCAAAACGAAGCGGCAAAGGACGAGAGCGCCGCCGTAGAACCAGTCGCCAAGGAAGTTGCAGTAGCGGCGAGTCCGCCGCCTGAAACAGCCTCGGAAAAAGGAAAGAAGCGGGACGACGAACGATGGATCACGGTCGAAGAGACTGAACTGTACCGAGTCGTCGACGAAGTGAGCGAACGCCTCGCTGATGCGACCGATGAAATGCTCAAAGACGACGACCAAGCCGCGGCTGAGAGCTTGCGACTTGCAGCCCGAGCGCTGGTCGCAGAAGCGGAAGGGCTCGACTCCTCCGTTTACGACAAGCTCAAAGAGCCTGCGCACCAACTCGAGAGTGTGGCAGATGCCCTCGATCGTGGCGATGAGGACCTTCAGGCCTTCAACGACGCAGTCTCGGCGGCCTACGACGCGGACATCATGCAGCGTTGGGTCGTACTCGACGACGTCCAGCGCCTGAGCTTCTTCGAACAGCCCGACGTTCACTTTGCCAAAGCAGAAGACGCGTTGGTGCAAAACAAGAAAGAAGCCGCGAAAGAACTCGCCAAGGTTGCCTCCTACGTGCGACTCCAAGCACTGGCCGCAACCGGTCCAGCGCAAGATCGCCTGGAGCATGCGATCGACAGCATCGAGCAATTGCAGCGAAAACTCGACGCGGGCAAGGCTGTGGACATCGACGACCTGAACGATGTGCGTTTCGAGACGTCGCACGCCCTGGCCTACTTCCACTATCACCGTTTGGTCGACAAAGGGTCCAAACGCTCCCCCAGCGCTTGGAGGGCGGCACTGCATCACTTGCAGGCGGCGTTGCTGCTGACACCCGCCGCCGACAAGCGGTTGCTCGACGACGTACAACACTGGGCTGACGATCTGAAAGAGACGATCGTCGACGAGGAAGCAACCCTCGACAAACACCTCGAATCGCTCAATCGTGCCCTGTCGGACCTCGACAAGGACCTCGACGACAAAACGACGTCGACCCACCACGCCCAGCGCTCGACACCGTGAGCGCTGGCGAACGGCCACCGCACCCGCAGCGGGTCCCGCACTGTGCAGCCAGCACAGTCACCATGAACCCACTGCGGGCAGCGTGACGGGCGTTTGAGCGAAAGCTAAAGCTCGACGCGGGAGCATACCACCCGGCTCTCCGCGCAAAGCGCCCGTAGGAACGGAACTCGCCTCTCGAGGTTGGGAAGGCTCACAGCAATTGCCCCTACGACCTAAGCTGAGGACCGCGCCCCGCGCATCGACGCCCTTGTCGTCGACACCCAGAGCTTGATAAGCTGGCCGCTACTGAGGGGTCGATAGGCACGTCGTGCCGCTATCCCACCGGCATCCACGCGGAGGCAAACCCATGGCATCGATAGGCATCAGCCGCGAACTGCTCGCGAGCTACGAAGGCCTCAACATCTCCGACATCTGCACAGCCGTGCGTTTCGTGGATGATGAGAAGAACCACTGCGCCCACTTCGTCAACCACGTGCTCGGCTTCGACACGCGGCTATCGTGCGGGCAATTGCTCGGCAGACGCGGCCCAGCCGCGAACATCCGCGTGCACGAAACGTTCGCCCAGTGCCCGAGCGTGGGGCGCTTCGAGGACCGACCGACAGACACACCGTGTCTGGCCTTCCTCATTCATCGCGCAGCAGTCGATCTGTCGACACAGCACATGACGAACCTACCGAAGAAACACATCGGGATCCTGTGCGACGGCGAGATTTGGCATTATTCCAACGCGCGCCGCAAAGTCGTGCGCGAGTCTCCCGAGCAGTTCTCCAAGCACTTCTCGGGGGACGGCTTCGGCTTGTTCTTCGGCACCTTCCCCGAAGGCACGCGCGCGCTTTTGCCGCCCTCGGTCAGCGCGGGCGCTCCCGACACGACGACCACCGCCACAGCGCCGCCTACGCCTTCCATTGCGGCACCCACGCTGAAGAGCGGGCAGAGGGACAACGTCGACGTCGCGGTGTGGCAACAGTTCCTCCTCGTGCGGCAACTCTTGTCCGGGCCGAACCTACGACGCTTGCTCGACGGTCACTTCGGGCCGAAAACGAAGGAGGCCACTGAAGCCTTCCAGATTTCCGCAGGCCTGCCGGAGACCGGCGTCGTCGATGGGGCAACCTATGCCGCTGCCATCAAGACCGGCTTCATCCCACGGGTCAACGCCCCCAAACGGCAACCGCTGACCCAAGCCCAGGTGAGCACCTCGATGACGAAGGCAGCCATCGACGCATTGCATCGCCTCGGGCCCAGTCACGTCTTCTACACGGAGGAGGTCGTCGATGTCGGCGAGGCACAGGTCGTCGCCCGACTCGAGCCTCACAAGCACACGAGCGGCACACAGCTTCGCTTCTGGCATCGCGGCATCACGCTGTACGCCTTCAAGGGTGAGCCCATCGTCGACGACGAGACCGAGGACGACGACGCGATGGACACCATGGAGATGCCACCCAGCGCCGCGGGGCACGCCGGGATGGACACGTCGGTCTATCCGGGCGACGAATTGATGGCCCACTTCCGCACCACGACGAACCTGGAGTGGACGGGCTTCTATCTGGGCCCAGCCCCCTCGCACAAAGACGAGGGCTGGATGAACCGGCGCAGCGTGCTGCGTGCTCAGGGCTGGGGTCTGGCGCCCATCTACGTCGGGCAACAGCTGAACGGCCCTGGCTCACACGACGTGCGTGGTCCCCGCGGGCTCACCGACGGCGACGACGCCGTGGCCCTCGCTCGCAAAGCAGAGTTCCCAGAGGGCAGCGTGCTCTATCTGGACATCGAGACGGGGGGCCCGCTCCCCGACGAGATGAAAGCGTATCTGAAGAGCTGGTGCACCCGCGTCGAGGCCGGCAACTTCGTTCCTGGCGCCTACCTGTCGCACACTTCTGTCGACAGCGCACTGTCAGTCGTTCCCGACCTCGTGGTCTGGATCTTCAAGGTCCGCTTCGCGAACAGCGGCATCGACATCGATCCGCCATTCCGCGCGGAGCCCGTTTCAGAAAGCCGAGTGCCGCACGCCTCCGTCTGGCAGTGGGCCCAAAACTGCAAGATCCCAAAGCCTGGCAAACGCCAACTCGTGGATCTCAACGTCGCTTCGAGCGCCGATCCTTCGAAAGTGTGAACCAGGGGAGAGTGTCCGGCCCGTGATGGCGGCTCGAAGCGTGGTCGGAGGCGGCGAACTCCGCCGTCACGATTGGCCTTCGCCAAAGACACCGGCGAGAACGCGAGAAGCAGATCCGCCCCTATGCACCCACATCAGTCGAATTGGAACGCACAGCCCGGTGTTCAGAGCGACGCCCGTGAACGATTTCCCCGCGTCGCCAACTCCGCTAGGCTCCGGATTCGGCGACCGCGCAGCGCAGGCAATACGTTGGATGAGTCAGGACTTACCGGACCACGATCAGGCAGGGGCGAGTATCGTGCTCTGGCACTCGCAGCTCTTCATCATGACGTATCGAGTTCGCGCCAATGTTTTGGTCATGAAGCGTACGTCTCACCCCTTGGGGCCGCTGCCCGAGTACGAACGAGAGTGCGCGAAACTCCAATCAATCATGGCGGACAACCGAGGCGTGCGGGGTATCGTCATCGACATGCGGGATGCGCGTCCGCGACAAGACGAGGCATACGAAACTGCCACTCGTTCAGTCAGCGAGACCACGCTTGCTCTGTTCCCGAAGGTGGCCATGCTATTTCGCAGTGTCGCAGGAGCCCTCCAAATGCGGCGCTTCGTCGGGGACCGTGGAGGGCAGTTGCTCTCGACTACGGACGAAGCGGAGGCCTTCGTCTTCGCTTCGCGCCGCGAATAGCCGTCTCCATACGCCCTTGCAAACCAGGTCCCATCGTGGAAGCCTTGCAGGCGATCTGGGAACACGACAACGGGAGAAGAGGATGATTGATCACTACACACTGCTCGTCAGCGACTACGAACGCTCCAAGGCGTTCTACCTCGCCGCACTGGCCCCCATCGGCTACGCGGTGGTCATGGAGATGACGGCAGAGCAAATGCCTGAGCTGAAGGGCAAGGCCGGCGGCTTTGGTCCCAATGGCAAGCCGTACTTGTGGTTGAGGCCGAGCGCGTCCGTCACCCCGACTCACCTGGCCTTCGCAGCACCGGATCGCGCTAGCGTCGACGCGTTTCACAAGGCGGCCATGGCAGCGGGGGCGACAGACCACGGCGCCCCAGGGCTCCGCCCTCACTACCACCCCAACTACTATGGGGCCTTCGTCATCGACCCCGACGGCTACAACATCGAAGTCGTCTGCCATGCACCTGTCGAAACAGCCTGACGCGGCGGCGGCTCGAGTGACGTGCCTGCACGTTAGCCTGCGACGCTTGAGGTTGTCTCCGACCAACTAGTGACTACCTGCTCCGTCTAGTGACCACCCGGCGCCGACTCGTGCCCCCCATGCGTGGGCGCCGGGCTACCGTGCATCGGCACGTGACCGCCAGTTCGCTGCTGCCAACGTTGCTCATCCACGACATCTTGACGGTAGGCGGCGTGACAACTCGTGCAGGCTTGCAACGTGCTCGCGGTGGCCTCCAACACCCCCGCCCCGTCCCGCGCTTCAGCTGCGTTGCGAATGGCGCTGGCGCGGTCGTGAAAATCGAGCGCCAGCTCAGTGAAGCCTTCCGCTCCCGCGCCCATGTGCTCGCAGATCTGGCGCTCGCCAGCAGAGGCTTCGAGCCCCTTGGCGACATCCGCCACGCCCTTCCAGTCTTCCTTGGCTGCCGCCGCAACGATCTGTTGAATGACAACTAGATGCTGCATCATGCTCTGCTTCTGATGCCACGCCATCATCGGCAGTAGTGGCACCGGCCGGCGCCCATCCAGCGCTGCAAGTTCACCTGCAGCAGTATCTGCTTCGGCGCTTGTCGCACGAACGGGCGCCGGCGCTCGCTCCGCATCAGAAGACGCGACTTCAGCTGCTGCGACTTCGGCAGCCGTGACTTCGCTTCCGGAGGAACTGCGCGCGCCCCCCTTGCAAGCGGCGAGCGACATCGCTGACGCCAGGACGAAGCTCGCGCGCACGCTCCCCCTCGTTGGTTGATGCCCACCGAAGCCCCTCGTTCGTCGATCCCAAGCGTGCTTGCTCATGCGTCCCCCTCGTTGTGCCCGGACCCACTCGAGCTCATGACGGTTCCGAGCGCGCGTAGGTTTTCGATCACCGCGGCGGCAGGCACGTCGAGGTCGTCGCACAGTTGAGCAAAGTGAGCCGCGCTGCTCTCATCCACGTCCTCGGCCAGGCGCTTGCCTCGCGCAGTCAACATCACCGTCTTAGCTCGACCGTCTTGCGTATCGGTGCGCCGCCTCACCTCACCCGCCTCATCCATCCGAGCAACCAGTCGCGACACGTTCGTGCGGTCGATGCTCAGCCGCGCCGCAAGCTGCGTGGTTGTCAGGCCGTCAGGCGCCTGCAGCAATTCCAGCAGCGCGTAAGCGTGCGGCACGGAAAGGTGAGCCCCACACGGACGTCGATGGGTGTTCAAGGCTCCGTGAGCCACGACCAGTTGCCGCACTGCATCCCTGAGTTGCTTCGCTCGATTCGAACTTGCCATTTGCGTGCGTTTGCACGCTTTATCACAGCGTGCAAACGCAC
>JBNKZR010000044.1:0-26876 GCA_050301735.1 Polyangiaceae bacterium
GATGCCTTGGGCAAACCTCGGCGCTCTGGCGCCATTTGCCTTGAGCCCGAACCCGGTGCCGTACACCTTTCGGGGCGATGCCACGATCGGTGGCGAGAGCTTGAACATCAAGGTGCCGTTCGAGGTCACGGGTCAGTTGACACGCGAGCAGCTCCTGCAAGCAGGTCTGCGCGGACTCTGAGCGACAGGGCACGAGGCGTAGCGGGCCAGCTCGTGTACCGGCGCGTTGGCAGGCGCGGGTCAGTGCCCTGTCGGGCGCATTGGCGCAGTCTGTGCAACGCAGTGGCCCATGCTCGTTCAAGACCTCATGCATCCACATCCGGTCAGCATCCAAAAGGACACTCCGCTGGCGACAGCGGCAGAGCTGCTCGAGAAACTCGACGTGCGGCATCTTCCGGTGCTGGACGGCACCAAGCTGGTCGGCATGCTCTCCGATCGCGACCTGGGTTCAGTGCTTCAAGAAACCTATCTCGACCCAAAGACGCCCCACGGGAAGATGGCGGTGGAGCAGGTCATGAGTGCCAGCGTCGTGAGCATCGCCCCTGAAGCGAGCGCCAAGGAGGCAGCGGACGCCATCGCGGAGCACAAGGTCGGCGCTCTGCCCGTCGTGCGGGAAGGTCACTCCCTGGTTGGCATCATCAGCTACGTCGACTTGCTGAAGGCTCTGGCCGAGCTGCAGTAGATCGTCTCCGCGGTGGAAAGTCTGCGCCGTCCGACTCGGACGGCGCAAGTCTTACGCACTCCGTGGTGCCGCAGCCCGCTCGGCGCGGTTGGGAGTTGGCACAGTTCACGCATCGCTGCCGGCGTATGGTCGTTTCGGAAATCATGACAACCAACCCGATCAGCATCGACGTGGAGAGTGGCGTAGCAGAGGCGCTCGACGCGATGGCTGATCTGAACATTCGACACTTGCCCGTGAGTGAAGATGGGCGTCTCGTTGGCATGCTGAGCGATCGAGATCTGGCGTCCTTCCGCGGCACGGGAGACGCCATCGACTCGGTTACCATCGCCAACGTGATGAACGGGGACGTCGCGTCGGTGGATCCTGAGAGCGACATCAGCGAAGTGATCGAGATCATGCTCGAGGAGAAGGTCGGCGCCGTTCCGGTAGTGTCCGCCGAATCCCTAGAGATCGTCGGCATCGTCAGCTACGTGGACGTGTTGCGCAGTCAAGCCTCGCTGCTCGAGTAGCCACGCAGAGCAGCCGGCTCTGCTAGCTGGTTTGGTGGTCTTTCGCGAGAGCTTCGAAGGCTTCGAGATCGGCCTCGACCAAGTCGAGGCACGAGTGCCAGAATGCGGGGGTGCTGATGTCGACGCCCGCGCAGTTTTTCGTCACTTCTTCTGCGGTGGCGCTTCCGGTCGAACGGAGCAGCGCCTCATAGCGTGAAAAGAAGCCGTCGGGCTTCCGTTGGTAGAGGGCGAACAACCCCAAAGCGAAGAGGAAGCCGAACGTGTAGGGGAAATTGTAGAAGCTCGTCTGCGTGATGTAGAAGTGCAGCTTCGACGCCCAGAACATCGGGTCCAAGCCTTCCTCGGCGAGCGTGTCGGCGTAGTTGTCGCGTTGCGCTCGCAGCATCAGTTCTTTCAGGCGCGACACACTGACTTCGCCGCTTCGCCGTTCTTCGTAGAGCGCGACTTCGAAATCGAAGCGTGTGGGGATGTTCAACAAGAAGGTCGCCGCGTCGCTGAGGCGTCCTTCGAGCGCAAGCATGCGCTGTTCATCGGTTGCCGTGGGGCTTTCGAGCAGATGCTGAGTGACGAGCTGTTCTGCGAACAGCGAAGCAGTCTCCGCGAGTGTCATCGGCGAGCTGCGACACCAGGGCCGCCGGTCGAAGAGCAAGTGGGCATGGAAAGCATGTCCCAGTTCGTGAGCGAGGGTTTGCGTATCGCTCGCCGAGCCGCCAAACGTCATGAACACCCGGGACTCATCGTTCCACCGGGAGGACGAGCAGAACGCACCCGGACGCTTGCCACGTCGGGGCGTGTGGTCTATCCAGTGGCTGTCGATGGCCCGTCGGGCGAAGTCGTGAAGTGCTGGGTAACTGGTGAACGCCGTAACAACCTGGTCCCGGCCGCGCTCCCAACTGATCCGTGTCGACCCCTGACGGGGGATTGACGCTTCCAAATCGCAGAAGCTCAAGCGCCCCACGCCCATCAGCTTCGCCTTGAGGCGCAGGAATCGGCGCGCGATGCCTTGTCGTGCGCGCACTGCTCCCAGCATGGCGTCCAGCGTTGGGCGTTCGATGCATGCGTCCAATAGCGCCGGGTCGAGGAAGTGTTCGACGCCGCGGCGTTCGTAGAGGGTGTGTCGGGTTCCACTGATGGCGTTGATGCACGCGGCGACTGGTTCCTCGACGCTGCACCAGGCGGCGTTGACGCCCGCGAAGGCGGCGCGCCGCACGGCAGGATCGTCGTCTTGCATCAACGTTCTTGCCGTACTTGCGGGTCGTGTTTCGGCTTGCTTCCCTGGGATCGCCAGCTCGAACTTGAGGCTACCTGAGATGCGATTGTACAGGCGCCCCCAAGCCTCGATGCCGGTCACGCCCAGTTCGGCCGCCAACTCCTCTTCTGGCTGCTCCATCTGCCAGGTGGCTCGCTGTCGCAGGCGGAGTAGTGGAAAGCGCGCCGTCTTCAACCTCGGCTCTGCCAGCAGTTCGTCGAGTTCCGGCTCACCCAGCGCACGGAGCTTGGACTGCAGCTTGGCGTGCAGCTTGAGCTGTTCGGCCGTCAGCCTGCCGTACTTCGCCAACTCCGTCTGAGCGCGCTCGTCATCGGCTCGAGCGGCGGTGAGGCAGCTGAGGTAGCTGCGCAGGTGGCTCAAACGGATCTGTAGGGCCTCCGCCGCTTCGACCAGCGAAGCCCATTGCCCGCCCAGGTCGGGGCCGGCGAGGGGTAGGGCCGTCGCGAGCCGAGCCACGCTTTGGGTGCGCGCCTCGAGATCCGCCCAATGTCGTCGATAGTCGTCGCCCTCCAGTGACGAGAAGTAGGAGCTGAGGTCCCAGTCAGCTGCCGTCGAGTCGCTCATGCTGGAAGCATAGGGCCTCGGCGCGGATGCGCGAGCGCTGATGCCGCGGCTTCAGCGCTTCGACTTGCCGTGGTGGGTCAGGAGTTTGGAGATGAGATCTTGGGAGTAGGAACTCAACTGTCGAAACACCACGCCCATCCCCGGAGGGTCATCTTGCACCCGCACGACCTCACCCACGCCCTCGATCGTCTCGATGTCGTCCATGATCACCGTGAAACGCAGGTCGACGCTCGTGCCGATGGGCAACGGGGACTTGGTCTTGATGAAGACGCCGCTTTGGGAGATGTTGGTGACGTACTCTTCGATGAACTGATCGAAGGAGTCGAACTCCTTGTTGATCGTGACTCGTGACTCCCGTCTTCCGTTCACCGATTACCGTCCCTGCAAGTCGTACTGTTCGATGTGGTATTCCTGTCGAGGTACCAACTCGATGCGTCGCAAATAGCGTCGCTCTGCTTCCTGCACTGCCTCTTTGGCTTCGAACTTGAGGAAGTCGATGACGGCTGCGTGTGCGTGCACGCGCACAGAATAACCGGTCAAGCTCTGCCGGTCTCGGCGGATCTGGCGCAAAATCTCGTAGGCGATGGTCTCCCTGGATTGTATGTGTCCCGTACCATCGCAGTAGAAGCAGGGCTCGTGCATGATGCGACCGAGACTTTCGCGCGTGCGCTTGCGCGTCATCTCGATCAAGCCCAACTCGCTGATCCGGTTGATAGTCGTTTTCGCCTTGTCTTTCGCCAGCTTCTGCTCGAGGGCGCGCCACACTTTGTCGCGGTTCTCCGCGCGCTCCATGTCGATCAGGTCGAGGATCACCAAACCACCGATGTTGCGGAAACGCAGCTGGTAGGCAATTTCGTCCACGGCTTCGAGATTCGTCTTGAGCGCCGTCTCCTCCAAGTCCTTGCTGCCCTTGCCCACGTAGCGACCGGTGTTGACGTCGATGGCCGTCAGGGCTTCGGCTTGGTCCATGATCAAGGAGCCGCCACTGGGTAGTGGAACCTTGCGCCCCAGCGCCCGCTTGATCTCATCCTCGATGCCGTAGGCGTCGAAGATCGGTTCATCGCCGGTGTAGAGCCGAATGTCCTTCACCCGACCGGGCATGAACATCTCCACGAATCGCGCGAGGCGACCGTACTGATCCCGGTCGTCGATCACGATGTGATCGATCTCGTCCGTGAACAAGTCGCGGGCGGCCTTGAGCACCAGATCCAACTCCTCGTACAGGATCGTGGGTGCCTTCCTCGCTTCGCGCTTGTTCTTGGCGACTTCGGCCCAGACCTTGATCAGGTAGCCAACGTCGGCCTTGAGCTGCTTCTTGGTCAGGCCTTCGGCAACCGTGCGCACGATGAGGCCACCCGTGGCTGGCTTCAGCGCGTCGATGGTCTTACGCAGGCGCGAGCGCTCGCGGGCGTTGCCGATGCGCTTGGAGATGCCGACGTGATCGACCGTCGGCAGGTAGACCACGTAGCGACCTGCCAGCGAGACGTGTGAGGTGACGCGCGCTCCCTTGGTGCCGATTGGCTCCTTGGAAATCTGGACGACGACCTGCTGTCCCTCTTTGACGACCTCCGTGATCGGTACGGAGCGAGAAACTCGTGCTGGGGTGCGCTTGGTGCCATTCGAGACGACCTTTTCGCGCTTCTCGTTGCCCTCGCCACGACGCCGACGACCACCGCGCCGCCTGCGTCCGCGCCGATCTTTAGCGGAAGTCTCTTCTTCGGGCGTCTCCTCTTCGGTGCGGCTACCTTTGCCGCGGCGACGCCGACGCCTTCCACGACGCCCTTGCTTCTCTTCAGCGTCCGCGTCTTTGGGGCTTTCGCCGTCGCCGCTTCTCGCGTCGGTTACTTCCGCTTCCGCTTCCGCTTCCGCATCGGTGTCTGCGCCCGCATCGGCCGCGTCTGCGTCCAGTTCTTCTTCGGCTGTGGCTTCCGTCTCGTCCGCCTCAGCCGATTCGGACTCTGTGACTTTCTTTGGGCGCAGCGCTTGCTTCGCGGCGGTGTCTCCAGGCTGAGCGATGCGGCGTCGGCCACGGCGCCTCTTAGTCGCTTCTTCCACCGCTGCTTCGGCGCTCGCCAGCTCTTCGTCGGCGTCGATGGGACGCGCTTGCGCTTCAGCGCCGGCATCCACCTCGGCTTCGCCAGTCGAGGCACCAGCTTTGGGGCCCGCTACTGCCGCTCCGGCTTTCTTTTCATCAGAGGGCTCTTCACTGGCGTCGTGTTCGTCGGCGGAATCGTCGGTGTCGTCTTCGTCGGAATCGTCCTTGCTGACTGCCCCATCGTCGTCGCGATCAGGAGCAGGGCCTGCATGGCTTTCGTCGCCAGGCTCGTCGGCGTCGTCGTCTTCCGAGTCATCCCCGTCGAGGTCGTCGTCTTCCGAGTCATCCTCGTCGAGGTCGTCGTCTTCCGAGTCATCCTCGTCGAGGTCGTCCGTGGAGTCCTCTTCGTCGTCTTCCGAATCGTCGCTGTCGTCTTCCGAATCGTCGTCCGAGTCGTCGTCCTCCGAGTCGTACTCGATGTCCGCTTCGTCGTAGAGTTCCGACGCACCGCGGGCCAGCCTGGCCGCAGCCGAGGAGAGGTGCACGGCCTCCTCACCCTCGTCCTCTTCCGCGTCTTCAGTCTCGTCCGCCAGCGAATCGCTGAGCGACGCTCGACCGGGCTCATCTTCCGTGGGCGGAGGGAGCGTGATCGCAGTAACCTCTTCCGAAGCCGCACTGCTTTCCGAGTCTTCAGCCTCGTCTTCGTCGAGTTCTTCGACCTCTGGCACAGGCTCCCTGGCGCGTCCTCTGGAGCGCCGACGGCGGCGCCGAGAGCGCCCGCCAGCACCTTCGCCGGTGCTTGTCTGCGCGCTGGCCTCCCCTGGCTCAGCTGTTTTGGCTGCCTCGCCGGGTTCCGCCTTGGGGGCGATCTGCTCCCGCGGATCCGCAGCCAAGTAGGCGTCGAAGTCAGCCGGTCGGATCAAGTCCTCGACGTGAAGGAACGCAGCCCGTTCTTGGCCGACATCGATGAACGCCGCCTGCATGCCGGGCAAAACCCGAGTCACCTTACCGAGTACCACGTTGCCCACCGTGCTTCGGTGAGCGGCGCGTTCGATTTGCAGTTCGGCGATGACCCCGTCCTCGATGAGAGCGACGCGGGTCTCCTTCAGATCAACATTTATTACTATGACGTTGCGTGCCATGCGCTGGGCAGGGTCGCGGACCACACGCGAAGGTGCGGACGTCATGTGACGCCACAAAAGTCGTTTGGGAGTGGTCGCTGCCCCTGAGAGAGCTCGAAGATGCGATCTCCGAGCGGGTAGGAGAGAAAAATTTCGGACCTCTTACGAGTCCTGCGCCAGGTTCTACGCAAAGTGCGGAGCGCGCGCAATTGCGAATCAGGGGGTGTTCGCTTTTTGGTGGTGGAATGTCGGCGAACTGATGTGGACGCCGCAAGCGCTTGACGGGTTTGGGCCCGCGGCCGATGCTGACTTCCGTGCGTCGCGGTTACCTCGTGCTCGACATCGAGACCATCCTCGATCCGAACCTGCCCATCATCGAACCAGCCAATGACGGACTGCCGGCACCCCCACATCACCAGATCGTCTGCATCGGAGTTCTGTGGCTGGACGCTGACTATGCGGTGAAACGCCTCGGCATCATCGCGGAGGACAAGTCCGAGGCTGATGTTCTCGCCGACTTTGCGCGCTTCCTCGACAAGCAGCGGCCCACCCTGGTCACCTACAACGGTCGAGGATTCGACCTACCGGTGATCGCGACGCGCTGCCTCGAGCACGGTCAGCCCCTGGTTCACTATTACCGAGAGCGCGACGTCCGCTATCGCTTTTCGCCGGATGGGCACCTCGATCTGATGGATTTCATATCAGATTTCGGCGCCGCCAAGCGCGCGGGCCTGAACGTGATGGCGAAACTGTGCGGCATGCCCGGCAAGGTCGGCGTCGACGGCAAAGACGTTGGGCCTTTGATACACGCCGGGCGCGTGGATGAGGTTCGCAATTACTGCCTCTGCGACGTGGTGCAGACGGCGGGGGTCTTCTTGCGCATTCAGTTGCTGCGTGGAGAGCTCAGTCGGCAGGAATACGTCGCCGCGATGGCGGGATTGATGCGAGCGGCGCTGGCAGACCATCGCGTGTCCGCGGTGACCCACGCTTGGAATGCGCAGCGCCTCTTGCTGGGCGAAGCCCTCGATAGCATCCCTGTCCCAAACGCCGACTGAAGCCTGTCTCATGACAACGGGCGGCGGCGGAGGTATGTAGCGCGCAGTGACAGCCCAACTCAGCGTGAACGTGAACAAGGTGGCTACCCTGCGCAATTCGCGAGGTGGCAACGTGCCCGACCTCTTGGAGGCGGTGGACACCATCATCGCCGCAGGTGCCCGAGGCATCACCGTGCACCCACGCGCGGACGAGCGGCATATCCGTGGTGCCGACGTCACTGCCTTGGCGAAGAAGCTCGAGCCGCTCAGGGACAGCATCGAGTTCAACATCGAAGGTGACCCGCGCCCCAACTTGATGGACGTGGTGTGCGAAGTGCGGCCCCACCAGTGCACTCTGGTCCCCGTGCGCCCGGGAGAGGTCACGAGCGAGGCCGGTTGGGACCCCGCCGCACCCAACGACGGTGTTGCCGCGACGGTCGCACGTCTCAGGCAATGCGGTGTCCGTGTCAGTATCTTCGTCGACCCCAAGCCAGAACCAATTCGGTGGGCCAAGGAGCTGGGCGCGGACCGCGTCGAGCTCTACACGGAACCCTTCGCGCGCGCGTTCTCCGCTGGCGGAGATGTCGCCGCCGCCAGCATGGCGCGTTACACGCGCGCCGCCGAGCTTGCCCACGAGCTGGGGCTGGGAGTCAACGCGGGTCACGACCTGGACCTCGACAACCTCGTTCTGTTCCGGCGGCTACCTCACCTCGACGAGGTTTCGATCGGTCACGCTTTGATCAGTCGCGCCTTGTACGTGGGGCTTTCCCAAGTCGTTCGCGAGTACATCGAGGCCCTCGCGGTTTGAAAGGTCCGAGGCGCTGAAAGGCAGCGTCGCGACTCGCCTGCGTCATTGGGCTGTTGGAGCTGCCTGCGTCTCGGCAGCTGCCGCTTCGGGAGGGGGCGGCGCCGCCTGGGTCGGGCTCTCGCTGGGCGTTGCGGCACTCCCAGGTCGTGTTGCAGCGCTTGCGGGTGGCGTCGCAGGCTCACCCGCTGACGCTCCAGTCGCAGACGGGGCTTCCTCGGCGACCGGCTCAGGCGCAGCGGCTGCCGGCGCCGCCTCATCCGGCTCCGGTGCGGGACAGCCACCGTCCAACCCCGGAACGTTGGGACACGGGTCACCTGCATCCGCAAATCCGTCCCCGTCCGTGTCCGGCGGGGAGGGGGGTGGCGTCGGCGTGCCGCCAAAAGACCAGCTCAAGCCGAACAAGAGCTCCGGATAGTTGGGTGTGTCCTCCCCATCGCGGGCGTCCGAGACTGTGTTGCGCAGGTCGATCCGTGCCTCGTTGCAGGTGGTCAGCGCTAATTTGACTCCGACACCGTAGTGCAGCGCCGCGTCGACGTCGCCGCCATTGGTGTCCGAGTCCGAACGCAGTTGGCCACCGCCGATCAACAGGAAGGGGGTCAAGTGCGTGGTCGGATACTGAAGTAGCGCGTGAGCACGCAGTGCTCCAATCACCGCTCCTTCGCCGTCGACGGTTGCGGTGGGCATGATCGATGCCTCTCCCTCGATGGCCAAATAGCGCAGGGGGAGGTACGCGACCCTCAGCCCTAGCTCGGGCGCAACATCTTCCAAGGGCACCACCGGGCGGTCGGGGTCTCTCAAGTTGTGGTTCTCCGACAGCGACATCATGCCGCCGAAGAGCCCGAGTTCGTAGGGCCCGTGTGGACCGTTCGAGCTGGCTTCGATATCGGTTGTCGTCACGCCAGCGCTGGCTTCGACCTCTTGGCCCCAAGCGTTTGGCGCCATCGTTGCGAAGGCGAGCGGGATCACGAATCGCGTTCTCATGTGCATGTCCTCCTCAAAAGAGTGCAACTCGGCAGCACCCGACGATCGCCATGGATTTCGATGAAAAGCCAGCCGATTTTCGATCTATCTGTCGACCCACTGTTCTTTACGACCGAAGTTGCTATGCCGCGGATGCTCGTGCTCTCGATCGAGCAGCCTTCACCGCCCCCCCAGCTAGGGAGAAACAACAATGTCCTACCGATTGACTTCGTTGCTTGCTGCAAGCCTGTGTTGCGTCGCTGCTCCAGCTTTCGCCCAGGATGACCCTGCCGGCCTGGCCGCTCAGGCCCCCGCAACATCCGGAGAAACTCAAGCCGCGCAAGAAGGTTTCCAGACCGTCGTTGCTCCGCCGGAAGAGAGCAAAGATGCGACCGAGCTCTTCCTCTCCATGGGCGGGTTGCTCGCCTCGGGCAACTCGAGGGCACTGTCCGTCACCGGTGCGGGCAACTTCAAGCTACGCCGAGACATCCACCAGCTGACGAGCGTCGTTGCTGTCAACTTCGGACGATCGGCACCATCGAGAAGCGAGCCGATGGAGACGACCGTCGAGAACTATCAAGGCCGTGTCCGCTACGATGTGTTCTTCGCCGAGCAGGTCGCTGGCTTCCTTCAGGTTTCCGCACGTCGCGACCGCTTTCAAGGGTTGGACTTGCGTTTGAACATCGACCCCGGTGTCGCCTACTACTTCATCGACGACAAGGCGCTCCAGTTCTGGGGCGAGCTCGGCTACGACTTGCAGCACGACGTGCGTCGTGAAGAAGCCCGACTGGACCCGGACACGGGCAACATCGCAGACAAAACACAAACTCGACACCACGCTCGCGCGTTCGTTGGCTACGACAACAAGCTCAATCAGGCGGTCAGCTTCTACTCCGGTCTCGAGTACTTGCAGGGGCTAGCTCCCTACGAAGACGACGCAACGGGAGACGTGAACTGGCGTCTGAACTTCGACACGGGTGTGACTTCGAAAGTTGGCGAAAGCCTGTCGGTCGCGACGACCTTCAGCGTCAAGTACGACAACAACCCTCTGCCCGGTCTGGCGCGAACGGACACGGTGACTGCCGTCAACCTCGTCTACAATTTGTACTGACGCGGGGCTCGCAAGGGTTGGCGCGCCGCGGCAAGGCTCCGCTGGGAGCCGCGACCTGCTTTTCGGCAGTGGCGTTCGCTAGCGAAAGTAGCCTTTGGCGGCGCGTAGGATATCGACGCTGCTGATGATGCCGGCGAGTGTCCCGTCGGAGTTGAGCACCGGTGCAGCGCCGATGTGACGCTCGCAAAGCAGGTCGATGGTTTCGCAGACGGTCGTCGTCTCCTGCACGGCGAAGACCTCCGAGTTCATGATGCGGGACACCGGCCAATCGAGCCTGTCGTGCACGACTTGCTCTTCCGTTTGTAGGCCCAGTGCCTCGGTCAGGTCGCGGTCCGAAAGCATGCCCACCACGCGCTCGTCTTCCACCACGGGGAGGTGGCGGATCCCGTAACGTTCGGTGAGCAGCTGGGCGTCGCGCAGTCTGGCGGCCGGTCCCACACTCACGGTCGAGCGCGTCATCAATTCGCTGACGCACAGGCTGTTCTTGGTGATGGAAGTTGGCATGTCGCAAGTCCCCTTATCTTGACGATCAGTGCGCCCGGTGAAACGCCACGCTCGCCGAGTGCAATGGACATACCAGCAATATTGCGGGCGTCCACCCCGAGTCGCCCAGCGGTACCGACAGGATTGCGCGTCCGCCCTTGGGGGCCGCAATTTCGTCCGGGTGGCTGCGGTGGCGTGTGATAAGCCTGGCAGGTGTCACAGGAACCATCACGCACGCGGTCCCGCTGCCTGCGGGGCCTCCCTCTGTTGGCGCTGCTGGTCTTCGGGGGCTGCATGGGTGACTGCAGTGCCTCCGACCCCTCAGAGAAGACGACGCGCTTCACCAGCGCAGTCTGCGTTGCGCCGCCGCGGCCGTCCGCAGCCATCGACCTGGTGCACGTATTCACCGACCTGGAAGTTGAGACTCCCGTCGCGCTGGAGCAGGCAGCGCGGCAGGAAGGCGAGCCCAGCGGGCGCTGGTTCGTCGTCGACCAGCATGGGTTGGTTCACAGTTTCTTCGAACAGGCTGACGGTACCGTCACGCAGGTGAATACCACCGACTTGACGGACCGCGTAGCCATTCGCGAAGAGCGGCTGGATGAGCGGGGGCTGCTCGGAATCGCTCTGCACCCGAATTTCCCCACGGACCCGCGAGTTTTCTTCGGCTACACGGCGAATGACGGTGGACTCGTCTCTCGCATTTCGAGCTTCGAAGCCGCCGATGGCGTCATCGATCCCGATACCGAGATCGTGCTGCTGCAGGTACCCCAGCCATACACGAACCACAATGGTGGGCACGTGATGTTCGGACCGGATGGCTACCTTTACGCCGGCCTGGGGGATGGCGGCAGCGGGGGCGATCCCCAGGGCAACGGACAGAACACCGACACGCTGCTCGGAACCATCCTTCGCATCGACGTCGACGACATCGGCGACGATACGCCCTATGGCATTCCGGAAGACAACCCATTCGTTGATGGTGGCGGCTTACCGGAAATCTACGCCTACGGCATGCGGAACCCGTGGCGCTTCTCCTTCGATCGAGAGACGGGTGAGTTGTGGGCAGGTGACGTCGGGCAGGACACTTGGGAAGAGATCGACGTCATCGAAAAGGGCGGCAATCACGGTTGGAACGTGTGGGAGGGGCAGGCTTGCTTCCCGCCCGAAGTCAGTGACTGCGAAGAAGACGGCTTCGTGCGGGCCCTCTACCAATACAGAAACCCGCCGGGCGACGACGCACGCTCGGTTACCGGTGGCTTCGTCTACCGTGGTGCCCATTTGCCGGAGCTGGTCGGCAAGTACATCTTCGCGGACTACGTGACCGGGCAGATGTGGCGACTCGATCGCGACGGTGACGAAGCCGAGGTCGAGTTGCTGCTGGAAAGTGGTATCCTCATCTCTACATTCGCAGAAAGTCAGGATGGAGAGTTGTACGTCGTCGATCGCGGTCGCGGTCGCGTCCTGCGCATCGCTGCGGGGGACGGAGCGGGCAACGTCTTGCCTGCCAAGCTGACCGATACGGGGTGCGTCCACCCTGAAGATCCAGAGCGCCTTTCCGACAACGTGATCCCGTACGAGGTCGCGCTTCCGTTTTGGTCGGACGGGATCAAGAAGGAGCGCTACCTGGTGCTGCCAGAGGGCAAGCGCCTCCAAGTGCAAAGCGATGGGGACATCGACATCCCCAAGGGAGCGATGTTGATCAAGAACTTCCGCTCCGAAGGCAAGCTCTTCGAAACGCGCTTCTACGTGCGGCACGACGATGGCGAATATTCCGGCTACTCTTACAAGTGGAACTCCGACGGGACGAACGCCGAGCTCGTGGAGACCACTCACGAAGCGAAGGTGGGGGATCGCGACTGGATCTTCCCAGGGCGCGGTGAATGCAATCGTTGTCACACCGCGGCCGCTGGGCGTTCGCTCGGGCTCGAATTGCGTCAGTTGGACATCACGCTGGATGGCGAATCTCAGTTGGAGCGCCTGACCGACGCTGGCGTCTTCGAAGAACAGCCGGATAGCGTCGGGGCGTTTCCCGAGTTGGATTCTGATGCCCCGCTGGAGGAGCGGGCACGCGCCTACCTTCACGTCAATTGCAGCTCTTGTCATCGACCCGCGGGACCTGCGCGCGGCGGGCTCGACTTGCGCTTCGAGCGTTCACTGTCTCAGAGTGGCTTGTGTGAGATGGCAGAACTCGGCAACCTCGACACGGCTGACGGCGCGTACGTCGCCCCGGGGTCGGCAGCTGACTCGGTCGTGCATGTCAGGATGTCGCGACGCGACGCCGAGGGTATGCCACCGTTGGCCAGTAACCTGGTGGACGAAGAGGGCGCCGAGATGATCGCCGAGTGGATCGAAGGCATGAGCGACTGCAACTAGCGAACGCCAGCAATGGGGAACAGATACCTGTATCTAGTGCGTCACGGCCAGTACCACATGGACCATGACAAGGACGACTACGGCACGCTGACGCCGCTCGGTCGGCGTCAAGCTGCACGTGTCGGAAAACGACTCGCCCAACACGGCAGCTTCGAGGCGATCTTCCACAGCGACATGCCGCGCGCCGTCGAGACGGCGGAGATCGTCGCCCAGCATTTTCCGGACATTCCGCGTCGCCAATCGAGACTTCTACGCGAGGGGCTGCCGACGGCACCTGGTCATTGGGATGACAAGCCCTCCCGGGAGCGCCTGGCAAAGGTGCGCCAACGCATGGACGCGGCTCATGACCGGTTCTTCAAACCAAGCAAAGGAAAGAAGGATCGCCACGAGCTCATCGTCGCTCACGGCAATTTGATTCGCTACCTGGTGCGCCGGGCAATGGGCGATTCGGTGAACAAATGGTGGCGCATGGACATCGTGCAATGCAGTCTTTGTATCGTCGTCGTCGCGCCCGCGCCGCGCCACGGTCTGCTCATGGCGTTCAACGATACGGGGCACCTTCCGAAGCGCATGCGCACCCGACTCTGATCCGGAAGCTCGAGCTCGCCAAGGGCGGGTGAACGTGTGTTGGACGTGGACGAGGGCTCGAAGACTGCTCGCGATCGGGTAGTATCACACGCATGAACCGATCGACGAAGTGGGAGCAGGTAGCAGCGGGGGTGCGAGCTTGCCGTGCGTTCGTCTGCCTGTTCATCGCCGCCTGCGCGTCGAACGCGCCTCCGACTCGAGCAAGTGCCGTCTCACAACCGAGCCGGTCCCTCCCTGCGCAGCGCCGTATCGTCGTCGATCTCGGAGAAGGTCCCATGCCGTGGACTCACCTCGGGGTTCGCGATTCAAAGGACACATTCCAATTTGCCATCGTCAGTGATCGCACGGGTGGGGCACGCCCTGGGGTCTTTGCCTCCGCGGTCCGAAAGTTGAACCTGCTGCAGCCCGAATTCGTGATGAGTGTGGGTGATCTGATCGAGGGCTACACGGAAGACCGCGATCGCCTCGAGCGCGAATGGGACGAGTTCGATGCCCTCGTTCGAGGCTTGGAGGCGCCGTTCTTCTACCTGCCCGGCAATCACGACATCACGAACCCGACGATGCGGGAAGTCTGGCACGAGCGCTACGGTCCGTCACGCTACGCCTTCGCCTACCAGAACGTCTTGTTCGTCTGTCTCGATTCGATGGATGGCGGCCTGCATCAGATCAGCCAAGAGCAGCTCGATTGGTTGGAGCAGACGCTGCGGGCTCATGCCGGTGTGCACTGGACACTCCTCTTCCTCCACTCGCCGTTTTGGGACGCGGAGCCCGGCGAGGGCACGCCAACTTGGGATCAGGTGGAGGGCGTCCTAGGTGAACGAAACTACACCGCCTTTGCCGGTCACTACCACCGCTACACGAAGCACGTGCGTCACGACCATCGCTTGATCACGCTCGCTACCACAGGCGGTGTCAGCTCACTCAGGGGTCCTCGTCATGGTGAGTTCGATCACGTTGCTTGGGTCACGATGAGTCCAAGTGGGCCAAGAGTCGCCAACCTGATGCTCGACGGAATTTGGGACGAAAACGTGCGCACCGAGTCGATACGTGAGTTTCATCAGCTGTTGCTAGGAGGTTCACTGCACCCCACGCCCGTCTTCTTCGAGGGAACCTTTCGTGGCGGCACCAGCGCTCTTCGCCTCGTCAATTCGGAAGACTACGCGTATCGCGTCGAGTTCTCTCTCGAGCCGTCGAGTCCGTATTCGGTGGCGACTCCGACGTTCTCGCTGGAGGTTCCTCCGAACTCCGTCGTCGACCATCAGTTGGAAATCGGGTCGGAGCAAGGGACTCGGGCATCGGGGTCGATCCCGATGCATTGGCGAGCAAGCGCCACGATGGAAGACCAAGAGGTTACGTTCGAAGGGCACACCGTCATCGGCGTCGTACCGCTCTTCCCGAGCCGCGCGAAGACGCCGGTGGTCGATGGTAGCTTGGCGGATTGGGGCAGCCTGCGCTTCGACGTCACCCAGCCCCGTCAGGTCCTCAAACAGGCCGAGGCGTGGCGCGGAACAGACGACGCGAGTTTCGCGGTCGACGTGAGCGCGGACGCCGACTTCATCTACGTCGCGGTGGACGTGAAGGACGACTCGGTCGCCGCTTCCGCCGAGCGACCCCCTTGGGAGCAGGATGGGCTCGAGATCCGCGTCGATGCTCGACCCGATCCGCAACGTTCGCACTTTGGTGCTGCTAGCGACGGTCGCGATGTGGCGCTGCTCGCTCTGAGTCCCGGTGAGCCGAAGATCGGCGGTTGGCTGCATCGAGCCGACTGGATTGTCGTCCCGGATGGGGTGCGCAGCTCCTGCGTAACCACCGCCGACGGTTACGCCGCTGAGGTTGCGATACCCCGGCGCTGGGCAAACGAGCGGGCACGGGGTGTGGCAAGACGCGTCCGAATCAACGTCGCGATCGATGATCGCGACGAGGATGGCCAGTCGCAGTTGTGGTGGTGGCCCGACTGGCGCTCGACGCAGGCAGTGCCAGGCAGCGGCACGTTTGCTCTGCCCGACTGATGGCCCAGCGGATGCGCTCGTCCGAGTTCCGCGTTCGTTCAGAGGCAGTCGTTCATGGGGTCAAAGGGATCGTCTCGGCAGGGGCGATTGGACCTGTGCGTGGACCGGCGTCTGTAGACTGGTCGTCGCTTCCGTCGTGCTTGCTCGCGTTCCGCCAATGCGTCGGAAACCCGTAGCGCCAGCCGGACTTCGTGTTTCGGCGAGATGTCTGCCCACGGTGCAGTGTCGGACAGGGTCGCGGACGAAGATATCCACCAATTGCTCCCAGCTGTGCCAGCCAAGGCCAGGGTTGCACCGAGTGTCCACGCGAGCCAACGGGGCCTGCGTCGTGTTTCTGCTTCGGCGGCTGCGAGTTCGAGGGCGTGCTGTTGACGCAAAGCGCTCAGCCGAGCTGCTGCTTGCTGCTGGATGGCGGCGATTTCCGCGCTCGCCTCAGCGCGTGCGGCGTCGCGCTGCTGCTGTGCGCGCAAAGCGAACGTCGGGCGTTCGCAAGAAGCCGGATCTCGGTCGGCGCCAACGTCGGAGTCGGTGTTGGGAGCTTGCATGGTTTCCCTTCGACCCGCTGCGTCGCGTCCGCTTTGGCCCTCGTTCCGTCACGTGTGAACGAGACGCCTTCGGGTCACCGGAGTGGTCCGCCGTAGCCGCTGCGAGTGTAATGGACCCTGCGCCGTTGCGAATCGCGGTTGATCCCCCCAAGCATTGGGTTACGCTCTGGGTCTCATGGCTGCCGCCTCGCTCCGACTTTGGTTCGTACTCATTCTTCGCTTCGGTGGAGAGTTGCGCGCCTTCGTTTGAGTTCGGCCAGCACGCTCTCCACCCCGCCGGTGGAGAGCGTTGCAGTAGAGGCGCCCGCCACTGGCCTTCGAAAGTTCGAAAGGTCCCATCGTGGCTCGTCCATCACCCAGCTCCGAATCCGCCCGAAGCCTGTTCACATCGGCGTTCGTGCTGATCCTGGTCGTGCAGTTCTCGTACGGCACGGCCTATTCCACGTTTTTCGTGCTGCCCAAGTATCTTCTGGAGGTACTGGGAGCTTCCGCCACGCTCGTCGGCAACGCCCATGGGGCGTTCTCACTTGCCGGCGCATTCGCCGTGCCGTTCGTGGGGCTTGCCGCGGACCGTCTTGGGCGCAAGGCCGTGCTGCTCGCGGGAAGCGTGCTCGCCGTCTTCAGCTACGCTCCCCTGGGCTTCGTCGAGTCGACGGCAGCCATTCTCGCTCTGCGTGCGGTTCATGGCGTGGCCTTTTCGATGGTGTTCGCTTCCGGCGGTGCTTTGGCCATCGATCTGGCGCCGAGCGAACGTCGGGCGGAAGCAGTCGGTTATTTTGGCACCGCTATGATGGTGACCAACGGGTTCGGTCCGGCCCTGGCCGAAGTCGTGGCTGAGCGATGGGGCTGGAGGAGCGTCTTCGTGGCGTGCTCTGGCTTCAGCGCCGTGGCGCTGGTGGCCGCTTTGGCGATTGCGCCACCCAAGTTCACACGTTCATCAGCCTCTTTTCGGATACCGTTCTCGTTGCCACTCTCAGGAGCGTATCTGGCCGCTTTCGGCGTGGGCGTGGGGGTGGGCGTCTCGAAGACGTTCGTTCCCGCGGCGATGGTGGAGGAGGGAGTGTCGCGCCTGGCCCCATTCTTCATCGCGTACACCGTCGGTGCCGTCGCGCAGCGCACCCTGTTCGGTCGTCTCCCCGACAGGCTGGGGCACCTGCAAGCCACGGTGTTGGCGTTCGCGGGGTACAGCGTGGGACTCGCGGCCTTTGCGCTTCTGGACTTCGATTGGATCGTGCCGTTGGCGCTGTGTGCCGGAGTGGCCCACGGCATCGCCTACCCGGCTTCAGCGGCGCTGAGCATGGATCTGTGTCCGGCCGATGCTCGGGGGCGAGTGACCGCTCTGTGTGCTGGGTTCTTCAACCTCGGGTTCGCGGCGGGTGCATCCGGGCTTGCGCCGGCCGAACCGTGGGTGGGCTACCGCGGCTTGCTGGTCGCCGGCGCCCTGATCGTCTTTGCCTGCGCACTCGGTGTGCGTCGTCTGGTGGGAGGGAGGCGAGTGGCGTTTGCGGGCTGAGCTGGGTCGCTGGCGCGACGTAACAGGCAGTGACCTAGCGCGGCACCGTGGCTCGATAGAGCGTCGCGGGGCCGCTCAGTTCGTAGGTGCCTGCGTGCGCGGGAAACCAAGCGCTTTCGCCAGGGAGGAGCTCAACCAGGCAGTCTTCCGTGTGATAGCTGGCTTTGCCTTCGACGGCGATGAGGATCTCCGGACCGTCGGAAGCCGGGATGCTGAAGCTTCCCTCTCCGAGCTCGTGCTTCCACAGCTCGAACTCGGCGGCAGGGGTCTCGTAGCGCCAGGCCCCGTCCGCAACCTGGGTTGGCAAGCGCTTCCGAACCGGCCCACCCTCGAACACGAGCACGCTGAGGAGCTCGGGAACGTCGACGTGTTTGGGGGTCAAACCCCCACGCAACACGTTGTCCGAGTTGGCCATCAGCTCCAACCCCGTGCCGTGCAAATAGGCGTGCAGATTGCCCGCAGGCAGGTACAGGGCCTCGCCCGGTGCCAGCACCGTGTGGTTGAGCATCAGGCTGGTGATCACGCCGATGTCGGCGGGGTAGGCCTCGTTCAGTCGCAGCGCCCAGGTGAACGCAGCAGCGTAGAGCTCATCTTCCATGGCGGCCGCCAGCGCGTCGCAGCCACGCGAGGTGAGCTCGCGTTGCTCCTGCTCGGGCGCCTGCATCAGCTGCGAGAAGCAGGCGCGCAGGGCGTCCGAGTCGGGGCGTCCGTCGTACAATGGGGCAAACCAAGGTTCGAATTCGGTGCAGTTCAATCGGCCGAGGAGCTCTTTCAAGTCGTCGCAGCTTCGGAACCCACACAGCGCCTCGAAGGGCGTCAGCGCGCAGATCAATTCGGGCTTGTGGTTGTCGTCCCGGTAGTTGCGGTATGGGGCCGTGCGGGGCACGCCCGCCGCATCTTCGCGCGCGAAGCCAGCCCGCGCCTGCTCCAGGTTGGGGTGCGCTTGAAGTGACAGGGGTTCAGCGGCCGCCAGCACCTTGAACAAGAACGGCAGTCGAGAGAATCGATCCACCACGCGCTTGCCGAGGAGCTTCTCGGGTTCTCTGGCGATCAACTGATCGAGCGGGCGCCACTCGCCAGCGACCAAGGCCGTCGAGGGGGCCTTGGGGTGCGCTCCCATCCAGAGTTCGGCTTCGGGTTGCTCCGAAGGCTCGCGGCCTTGAAGCTGCGCGATGGCCTCCTTGGAGCCCCATGCGTAGTTCATCACTTGGTTGTCGAGGGGATACACGTCTGCTTACGCTCGCATGGCGTCCACCGGGGACGTTCTTGCCGCACGAATCGCGGGCAAGAAGCCACCCACGACACCCATGGCTGCCCCGGCGATTACCGCCGCCAGCAGAATGTCGGGAGTGGCCTTGAACGAGAAGGTGATCTCTTGCCAAGTGTCGTAGTTCATCGTCGAGAGCTTGAAGAAGGTGGTGCCCAAGGACAACAGTGCGCCGAGCACGCCACCTAGCAGTGCCAACACGATGGACTCCGTCAAGAAGCCAGCCAGGATGGAAAAGCGAGAGAAACCCAACGCCCGGAGAGTTCCGATCTCTCGGCTGCGCTGGGCCACGGCGCCGTACATCGTGATCATGGCGCCGATCATGGCCCCCACGGCAAAGAAGAACGCAGTGATGATGCCCAAGGTGGAGATGACGAGGGACGTCCCCTCGGATTGCTTGTCGTAGTATTCACGCTCGCGAAAGGCCTCCAAACCTAGTTGCTTGTCACTTTCCACGACGGCGGCGAAAGCCTCGTACTTGGTTGGGGAGTCCAATACTACCGTGATCGACGAGTAGCTGCCCGGTCGTCCAAAGGAAGTGCGTAGCGTCTCGATGTCGACCCAGACTTCGGACTCGAAGGAGGACCCCGCCGACTCGAAGACACCGACGACCTGCACCGGCCGGTTCTTCTTCAGCTCGAAGGTGTCGCCCAGTCGCAGGCCTTTGTAACGCCCGAGCAACGCTTTGCCGACGATGCCTTCGTCCGTGCCGGGTTTTGCCGGTCGACCTTGGAGGATGCGCGCATTGGGGCGGACGGAGAACACGTTGGGTTCGACGCCGCGGACCAGCACGTTCGCGATTTGACCGTCGTCACCGTCCAGCTTGTCCATCGCGGCCACCACCACCACGTCACCGGTGCCCAGCGGCTGCCCCTCTGGCCCTTTCTTGACGCCGGGAGCTGCCATCACGATGTTGAAGTACTTGCTCTCGATGCCGCTCGCGAGCTCGGTGTCCGAGCCCTTTCGCAAGATGAGCGCGTTCGACGCGTCTCCGGAGCTGATCAGCGTTTCTTTGATGCCGCGCGCAAGCATCAGTGATGAGGCGAGCACGAACACGACTAGTGCGATGCCCAATGCGGTTGCGGTCGTCGTCGTCTTGCGGACGAAGAGACTGCGCAGATTGTAGGTCAACGGGATCATCAGCCCACCGTCCTCAAGGCGTCGATCACGTCGAGCTTCGACGCTCGATACGCGGGGATCACGGCAGCGGCAATTCCGAGCAGTGCAGCGAAAACGATGGCCATGATTGCCGTCGTGGGGTGAATACGGAAGTAGGGGAAGAAGCCGCGCATGTTCTCCTCCAAGAAGCGCCCGATGCCCTGCTCCACGATGGGATACGACAATAGCAGACCTAGAGCGCCTCCCAAGCTGCCGATGGTTGCGGCCTCGCCGAGCACGAAGCGCACGAGATGCCGCGGCATGAAGCCGATCGCGCGCAACACGCCATACTCGTGAGTGCGCTCGCGCACGCCCATGGCGACGGTGTTGCCCAGGATCAGCATCATGATCAGCAGAATCACGATGCTGACGATGTCCATCGCTCCAAGGATCGCGCCAAACATACCCATGAAGCTGTTGTTCAGCGCGCGCTCGCTCATGCTGATCGTTTGAACGTCGCTCTCCTCGAAGTGGGCGTCGATCGCTTGGGACACGGAAGCGGCCTTGCCTGCGCCGCTGACCCGCGCCGTCACCCAGCCGATCTGGTCCTTCATCCGAGGGTCGATGTTGTCGTTCAGGTAGTCGTAGTGAAAGAAGAAGGTGGACAGATCCACCGAACGCTTCTGGGAGTCGAAGATGCCTTCGATTTCGAAATCCCAATCTCCTGGAAAGATGGTGCCCCGAAGCTTCACGCGGTCTCCGACCTTCCACCCGAATTTCTTCGCCAAGACTCGGCCGACGATTGCGCCCTTGCGGTTCTGTGCCCAGTTCTCGGCCTGCCCCGGACCGAGCTCGATCTCGTTGTAGACGTTCAAGAACTCCTTCGGATCCGTCGCCATGTTGGCGAAGAATTCCTCTTCACGTATCGGGTGCTTGCCGCCGAACCAATTCATGTTGACGGCGCTCTCGATGCCTTCGATCTCGCGGATCTCCCGCAAGTACCTAATTGGCAGGGGCATGATGAAGCTCACCTTGTGCCGCGTCGCGATGCGGTCCTGGGCGGCGTAGTCCGCGCCTTGCGACCAGGCGGAGATGACCGTTCGCAACAGGACGAAGGCGACGATGGCGACGGCGACCCCCAAGATCGTCGCCACGGTGCGGAACTTGTTGCGGGTGACGTTGCGGGTAGCAAGTGCGTTGAGATGCATCGCGGTACCTGTCGTCAGTTGACCACGAGCGAACCCTTGTCGAGCTGGTGCAGTCGACTGGCGCGTTCTGCGGCCTGGGGATCGTGGGTGACCATGATGATGGTCTTGTTCTGCTCTTTGTTGAGTTTCTGCAGCAAGTCGAGAATGTCTTCGGCGCTCTTGCGGTCCAGATCACCCGTGGGTTCATCTGCGACGATGATGCTTGGGTCGGTGACGATGGCACGCGCGATCGTCACTCGCTGCTCTTGGCCGCCGGAGAGCTGCCGCGGGTAGTGGTTCATGCGATCCGAAAGGCCCACGACTCGGAGGGCGATCTCCGCTCGCTTCCGGCGTTCTTTCGAAGACAACTTCGTCAGCAGCAACGGCAGCTCGACGTTTTCGAGGGCCGTGAGCACGGGCATCATGTTGAACGTCTGAAAGATGAAGCCCACGTGGCGTGAGCGCCACTTTGCGCGTTGACCTTCGCTCATCGCGGTCGGGTCGATACCAGCGACGGACATCTTGCCCGAAGTTGGCCTATCCAGCCCTGCGATGATGTTCAACAGTGTCGTCTTTCCCGAGCCGGACGGTCCCATCAGAGCTTCGAAAGCTCCTTCGGCAACGTCGAGATCCAAGTCCTTGAGCACTTCGACCTTCTCTTTGCCGCGCATGTACACCTTGTTCACACGTTCGAGATGGATCATGCGCTTGGCGCTACCCTCTGAAGCACCGGCGTCGCCGTTGGATGCCTTCTCTTCTGATTCGCTGCTCATTCCAGTTCCCTCTCTTTGACTCGTTGCCCGTCCGTCAATTCACTGCTCGGTTCACTGATGACCCGGGTTCCGGGTCGCGGTCCCTCCACGAGCTCGAAACCGCGACCAAACTCCGGCCCCAGCGTGACGGGTACCATGCGGACCTGCTCTCCTTCGAGAACGAACGCGACATCGGCACCGGCGCGTTGCGTGACTGCACTTCTCGGTATGATCGTCTTCGGCGGTTCCTTGATGGCCTCGTCGTCCAGCTCACCAGACAGGAAGCTCACCCGTGCTGCCATTTCGGGCAGCACACCCTCGAAGCGATCTTGGAACTCGACCTTGACCATGACTGTCGCTTTGGCTCGATCGACCTTGGGCGTTATCTCTCGCACCTTGCCTCGCAGGCGTTTCTGCGGGTAGGCGTCGAGCACGATCTCGGTGGGGCCGCCTACGGCTACCAGGTGCAGCCGTTGCTCGGGCACGTCTACCTCCACGACCAGCGTGGAAAAGTCGGCGATCTCCACGCCGCCCATGTCGACGGCCACGCCAGCCGGCTGTGGCCCGACGAACTCGCCGACCTGTGGCGGCTTGTTCATGATGCGGCCATCGATGGGCGCTACCAGTTGCAGATTTCCGAGGGTCGTTTCGAGCACCTTCACTTCGGCGCTCAGAGCGTTGGCCTCCGCTTGGGCGGCCCTGTAGGCCGCTTCGGCGCCACCCTTCGCGCGTTGCAGGGACTCCACCCGGGCTTCCAAGTCGTTGGCGACGCCGCGCGGCGAAATCCCTTCCTCGGCGAGTTTCCGCTCCCGTGCTGCCTGTTGGCGGATCTCGGCGAGTTGTGCTTCGGAAGTGTCGATCTGAGCTTTGGAGCTTTGCGCGCGTGCATAGGCGGCTGCAGCGCGGCTCTTGGCGGCGGTGACGGCTGCTTTCTCGTCCGTCGGATCCATCTCGAGCAGGAGAGCGCCAGCCTTCACGTCATCGGACTGCTTGACGAAGACGGCCTTGACCGTGCCCGGAACCTTGGGGGCAACCTTGGAAGACCGCTCCGCCGCCACGTAGCCAGACGCAGTGAGGTTGACCGCTGCCTGTGCCGGCGAAACGACGGCGATCTCAGACACGGTCACTTCGCTCTTGAACATCTGTGCTTCGACCTTGGGCCACACTCCGTAGTACAGGCCTCCCGCGCCAACGCCGAGCAGGACGATCCACAGCAGCATCTTCACGAACGCCGACCCGCCCGACCCGCCACTACCGGTCGGCTCGTCGTCGATTCTCAGCGCAGCGAGATCGGAAGAAAGGTCGCCCATCGTGAGCACAGCTAAGGCGACCGCTTGCCCGGTGTCAACCGAACACGTTGCGCCTCACGTGGCCCCGTTCGGCGTTTCATCTGCACCCGAACAGTCGTGTCGGCGCCCAACATTCGTCACTTTGTTCGCAACCAAATTCGCAACCAATCGCGGTCGTCGTTGCAACTGAAGCATTGGGACTAGCGTCAGGAGAGGCAGCACCACGGACAACGTGGCGCCCTGGCGTGGCGCGGACGAGTCAGCTACCGAGTCGGTGCACCACAGGCGACACGATAGTGGACCGTGATGCGGGCGTGGTCGACGTACGCGCGCGCGTTGCCAGCGGTGGCGAGGTAGTCCGTGCTGATCGCCGCCCCGAAGCCCGTCGCGTTGACGTCTCGTGGCGTCCAATCCTCACCCCAGAGATTCGTCGCCGAACCGTACTTGACCCACTCGAGCTCCGTACCCCAGGCGGGCTCCAGCGCGAGCGGCATGCCGCTGCGCTCACCGTCTCTGAGCAGAACGATCTCGTGGTCAGTCACGAGATCGGGTGAGCCCGCCGCGCGCAGAAACTCGACCTCGATGCCGTCGATCACCGCGTCGTCCGGCACTGAGAACCCAAAGCCTTCGACGGCGAGGAAGTCGCTGTACTCCTGGTAGACGACGGTCAGCTCGGCGGCTTCGATCGTCGAACCACTTTCGGAGCTGGCGCCATTCACTCGACGCCACGCGGTCGCGGGAAGGCAGTCTTTCATGCCGTCGAAGTTGTCGGTGCATTCAGATGCGGCGCACATCGCCTCGCTGCCCCCGACTTCCGCGCAAGCGACAGCGCAGTCGTCGACGGTGGTACACAGCACGTAGTACAAGGACGAATAGTCGTCGTCGGTTCCTGTGAACCCCATGCCGCGAGAACTGGAGGCGGTGCCGACGACACTGACCGGCTCACACGTACTCGGATCCATCATCTCCTCGTCGGGCGCGCCAGCGTCGAGAGCCACCATCGGGTCCGTCTGCATCGCGTCGGTCGACGCCATCTCGCCAGGCATCATCTCGCCAGGCATCATCTCGTCGGGCTGCATCCCCTCCGTGCCGGCCGTCACGTCTTCGGTCGCAGTGTCGTCGGGTGACGTTTCCGTGCTGGCTGGGTTGGGCTCCTCGCCGTCGTTCTGTTCGAGCGCCGGATCAGGGGTTGCGTCGGCGCTGCCGCCTGAGCTCCCGCTGCCCGTGGTCCCTCCCGACGTGGCTCCGCTTTGGGTCGGGCTGCCCGGGGGGGCCCCCTCCGCCGTGCCAGAGCTTTCGGAGGAGCTGGCGCTCGACTCCTCTCCGTCCGTCGAATCTCCGTCCGTCGAGGCGGTGGCACCCGTCTCAGCGCTGTCCGCCCCGTTGTTGAGTTCGTTGCCTTGGTCCGAGTCCGTGGTCGTGGAGCGACTGCCGCAGCCAACGAAGGTCAACGGGAGCAGGGCGAGGGTGTATACGGATCTAAATCGATTCATCGGAATCCTGACGTTGTCGCACGGCGCGTCGTCCGTCAAAAAACAGCTACAGGATGTTTCCGATTCCGATCAAGCGCGTCAGGGCGAGCGTATACGGAATCATGCCCGATGGCCCATTTTGCGGCACTCTTGGGAGGCCGGCGTTGCACCGCACGAACGGCTGCGATCTGCGCACTCCCTTGCCGCGGTCCTCGCCCTCCAGGGACCCAACGCTGCGCCGACGTTCGCCGGCGTCGCTTCTAGCGGAGGCGAAGGGATTCGAACCCCTGGTAGGTTGCCCTACGGCGGTTTTCAAAACCGCTGCCTTCGACCACTCGGCCACGCCTCCACCGCCCGAGGTAGTTGAAAACCTGCGCCTCTGTCAATCCGCGAGCAGGGCCCCACCGGACCGCCCGTCATTTCCGCCACGGCCGGGTGGTTCGGTGCGGAAAGCGGCGACCCATCAAAGTCCCCCGAGCAACGAAAGCACGTTGCTCCGTCAGTGCAGGATGGGAGCTTGCTGCTCCAAGGCCCGGAGTGGCTTATACCCCCACCGATGAGTTTCGAGCCGGCTAACGAGGTCAAATGGGTGCGCCTCGCTGCGCTGATCGAAGGCGCCTCCTTCTTGCTGCTGCTCGGGATCGCCATGCCACTCAAGTATGCGTGGGGCATCTCGCTGGCGGTGAAGGTCGTGGGCTGGGTTCACGGTATCGCGTTCATGTCGCTGTGTACGCTGTTGACTCGGGTGATGTTCACCGGCGCGTGGCCGCTGCGTCGCGTGGCCATGGTCTTCGTAGCCGCGCTGCTCCCGTTCGGTCCCTTCGTGATCGAGCGCCGCCTGCGCGAAAGTGCTTCAACGGAGCAGCTCTAGGGCTCGAGGGCGGCGCATCAGGGGCGCCATCCCGCCTCATCGATGCTCGGGCTTGGGGTCGCGCGCATGTCGCGAACCGTTGTCTTGCGGCGTGGGGCGCTGCTGCGGGATACCGGTACAGCGATAGGCCACTCTTGGATCATGGTGGCGGCACGGGAAGACAAAATCTGCTTGTGGCTAATTATTCGCTCGCGCCTAGATGGCCCCCTGGCATGCCGCGCCGCATCGTTCCAATTGTCCGGGGGGAGGGATCTATGGAGTTGAAAACGCCACCCAACGGTTCATTTTCTGCGAGTCGTGAGCGTGCTGTGGTTCGGCGTGGGTCCGAGTAAGCGCGCTGCGTCAAATGTCCGGTTGCCCACCCATGACAAGTCGAGATCAGTTCTTCAGGAGGTCCTCAATGCGACGCTATTCATCGCTGCTAGCGTTCTCTGCGTTTCCCTACCTCATTTCCGCGTGCTCCGGTGAAGACGGCACGCTCGAGGCCCAGCAGCCGCAGCAGACGGGTGGCGTGATGGCCCCAGCGCCCGGCGCCTCAGCGGGCGTTGGTCCAGCAGCAGACATGCCGGGCGTCGCACCCCAGGGCAGCGCCGCGGTTCAGGCGCCTCCCGCCCAGCCCGGCGCCGTGCTGGCTCCGGACTCCGCGGGTGAAGAGGCCTTCGTGGACGAACCCATCGACCAAGAGGCAGTCGAGGCCGAGGCGATCTGCGAGTCGTCGTCGGAAGGTACGACCCTACAAGACGTGGTGTTGGCCTTCGCCTTCGACGTGTCTGGCAGCATGGGCTCCACGGATTCCGACCGCGAGCTCAAGTGGGACCCGATCGTGACTGCGACCAAAGCGTTCTTCACCGATGCGGCGTCGCAGGGCTTGCTCGCTACCCTGACGTTCTTCCCGGACGCGAGCGCCGGCGGGGGTGGCTTTGGCGGCGACCAAGGCGATGGCCAGTCGTGTGAAGCGACTAGCTACCAGACGCCAGACGTCGACATCACGGCGCTGCCCTCGGAAGACTTCGGCGTGGCCATTGATGGCATTCAGCCCAACCGGCGCGGTACTCCGACCATGGCCGTGCTTCAGGGCACGATAGAGAACGTCCGTGCGATGCAAGCGACCGCGCAAGACCCGGCGAACTACGCCATCGTGTTGGTCACGGACGGCGTGCCCCAGCTCTGCAGCGACGAGCAAAACGATATCGCCGCCGTCGCTGCGATTGCGGGCGAAGTTGCCGCCGATATCCCCGTCTACGTCATCGGCGTGGATAGCCCGAATGGCTTCACGGCCGGTGCTGAAGATGCGGACGGTCTCGGTAACCTGAACATGATCGCCAGCAGTGGCGG
>JBNKZR010000045.1:0-26861 GCA_050301735.1 Polyangiaceae bacterium
GGGATCGAGGTGCTTTCGGAGTTCCCGCGCCCAGATGAGGGAGGAGGTGAGCTCGACGGCGGGGGTGGCATCGAATGAAATGGAGCACTCGCCGACGGGATGGGTGCTTCGACCGTCCTGAGCTTCACGCAGAACATCGCGCCCTTCTTACCGCGGTCGACGACCCGGACCGAACCCTCGTGCAGCTGGACGACGGAACGCGCCAAGCGCAGCCCCAAAGCCAAGCCCCGGTGCTCACGGTGACGCTGCTCGCTGGAGGGCGAAAGCATCCACTCGAGCTGAGTGGGAGAATGGCTCGGTCGCGGCACGTCGATGTCGATGCGCAGAACCGTTTCGGTTTCGCGTTCCGCCCGGATCCACATCTTGCCGCCCTCGTTGCTGCGCACGCTGTAGGCTATCAGCGTCGCGATCGCGCGAACGACTCGCGTGCGGTCCACCAATACGGGCGGAATGTCCTCGTCCAACTCCTCGAAGATGTGCGCGCTGAAGCTCGCGCTCAACTGCCGCGCCTTGTCGATGGACTTGTCGAACAGTTCTCGGAACGGTACCTCGTCCGTTACCAGCGACAGCTGCCCTTCTTCGACGCGGGCCGCGTCGAGGATCGTCTCGATCAAGGCCAACAGTTCCTGGGCGCGGGTGTGGATCGCCTCCAAGCTCTCACGTTGTCCGCGAGTCAGTGGCTGCTGACTGACGAGGTGGGTGAAGCCGAGGATGGAATTGAGCGGGGCTTTCAGGTCATGGCTGACGGACGCAAAGAACAACCCGCGGGCGCGGACGGCGGCTGCGCGCGCCTCGATGGCGTCTTCCTGGGCTTGGGCAAATACGCCAAAACGAGCCGTCAGACGATCGATGGCGGCTGCCAGTTCGCCGACCAAGCGCAGGCGAGGTGGCCTGAGGACCCCAGTGTGCTGATTCATGGCTGCCGGACTGGCCCCCAGCAAACGCACTCCTCGGGTTGCGAAGTACAAGTCCATGCTCAACACGTTGCCCAACAAGAATCCGACGATGGCGGCGGCGACGGTTGCCAGCAAGCTGACCAAAACCGGGGCAGCGCTCAGCACGCCCACCGTCGAGCGATTGAAGCGGACTCGAGCGCTCCCCGTATCCAAGGGCGTGGTGAGTTCCACGACGCCGCCACGTTCCACGATCATGCCGTGGCGCGAATCGGGGGCAGCGATCTGCGCGAAGAAGCCAAGGCTCGTGGCGCGCTCCAGTGCCAACTCCAGTCCCTTGATACCTCCGGGCTCGACTTCCAACGCAGAGCGGGCGAGGACCCGCGCCGTTTGCTCGCGGGTCAGTTGATCGTCGTGTCGCAGGTGAGCGTTGACGATCAGCGCAGAGCCGAGCGCGACGAACAAGACCGGCGTTGCGACGGCGATGACGATGCGACGATTGATGCGCCCCCGTGCCCGAGGCACTTTGTCGAACTTCAGCATCAAGTCGCGCATCAGCGCGCCGGGCGCCAACTCGAGCACACCCAGGAAGTCGCGGCGGATCAGCACGTGCATCGGCAGGCAGGCCGTGGCCAACATCAAGCTCGTCAGCAGCACGACCGCGCTCGCCGTCGTCAGATCCAACGCGTCCGAGCGCACCGGCGAGAAGAGTGCTGCAAGCGTGACGCCGTGAACGATGAGCCACTGGCGCGTCAAATGTGACGGTTCGTTCGCGAAGTTGGCGATTGCATCGACGGACAACGCCGCGCTGCCTTCTCGTCGATCGAGGGACAAGGCCTGCAGCACGAAGCGGTACTTCTTGAAGCGGAGCCAGGTCGCGGCCGCGGCCAGGCTGGAGCCGATGAGGATCAGGGTCGCCAGCGTCCATGCCACTTCACTCCGGACCTCGCCACTGAGCTGCAATAGATGAGGTACGGCCAGAGCAAACACCAACGCTGCACCCAGGGAAGATCCCGTTTGCATCGCATGCACGCGCCTCGGCAATCGTTCAGGCGTCACGATAGTGACTCCTCGGGGTCTGGGGTCGGCCTCGGGTTCGTGGGTCGGGTCGGATCCGCGTCCCTGACGTTGGGGAGGATGATCGTAAACTCGGCACCCTTACCCAATTCGCTCCTCAGCGATATCTTGCCGCCATGCATGCGGACCAATCTGCGGGTGATGGCGAGGCCTAGTCCGGTGCCAGCGCCGCGCGCTTTGAGATCACCGACTTGCGAGAAGTCGTCGAACACGGCTCCCTGATCGCCGACGGCGATGCCTGGCCCGGTGTCTTTGACGATCAGGGCCGCCCCCTCTCGACGCCGTTCGACGCGAACTTCGACGCTGCCTCGTTGCGTGAACTTGACGGCGTTGCCCACCAAGTTGCCGACGATCTGACGGACCCGAAGCGGATCGGCGAAGGCGATTGCGTCGTGGCCCAGGATCCGGAGTTCCAGGCCTTTGCTTTGGGCGGCGACGCGGTGCTCGTTGAGCACGCTGGTGGCGATCACGTACACGTTGGTCATGCCACGTGCGAGCGTCATCTCACCGGACTCCAATGCGGATAGATCGAGGATGTCTTTGATCAAGGCCTTGAGGTGGGTTCCCGAGTCGCGAACGGTGCCCAGACACTCTTTGGCTTCGTCCGTCAGCGGTCCTTCGACCTCGGCGAGGAGCACGTCGGTGAACCCCAAGATGACGTTGAGAGGCGTTTTCAGTTCGTGACTGAGCGCAGCCAAGAAAGCGCTCTTGTCGTGTTCGAGGGTGACGGCCAGGCTGAGATCCTCTCGGTAGCTCCTTTGGGCCTCGCCGAAACGGTGGATCAGGTCGTTGAAGGCGTGGGTGATGGCCCCGACGTCGTCCAGCGTTCGCACGGGGACGCGTGCGCCCATCGGGTCCGAATCGCTCCTGGCCATGTCGCGGATACGGCGTGTCAGATAGGTGACGTCACCGTTGACGTCACGGGCCAAGGCGAACGCCACGAGAGCGGCGATCCCAAGCAAGATGGCGCTGTAGGCCCCCAACGACCGCAGCATCGATTGTGCGGCGACCGGGCTGCGAGGTGCAGCCACGAAGGCGATCACGTTTGCGTCCTGATACGGAGCGCGCAGGCGTTGGGCTGCGAATCTCGCTCGTCCGAGAGAGGTCTCGGTCTCTCCCTCGCGCACCACGAGCAGCTGTGAGATGCCGGGGGAGGGCGGAGCGCCGACGCTGCCGTCGACGAGCAGTTGTCCGGACTCGTGCACGAGCAGGATCTCCGCACCGGAACGGATCGAGGCCTGGTCGATGATTGCCGCGTGGCGTTTGCGGGGCGCCGCGCTCAGCCGTTCGCTCAGGGTCTTTGCCAGCAGCGAACTTCGGAGCGCTGCTCCTCGGTCGTTCTGGTGCTTGAGTTGATTGATGCCGATGGCGGCGATGGCCACAGCGGCAATGAGCCCGAAGACGACCACGATGGCGGGAACGAGCGAGGCAAACGGCATGTGCCCGCGACGCAACCAACGGAAGCGCCGAGCCTGCCTGCGCAGGCGCTCGGAGAGTCCCTTCACTTGGAATGCCACGGTCGCTCGTCGCTGGACAAGAGGCTGAACACGGAGTGATCGAGCCACCGGCTGCCGACGAACTCCGCTTGTCGCGCGGTGCCCTCGAAGTGGAATCCCAAGCCGCGGATCACCGCCAGGCTACGTTGATTGTCGGTCGCCGCGGCGCAGCGGACCCGGTGCAAGCCCAGTTCATCGAAGGCGAAGTCCAGCGCCAGACGCGCGGATTCGGACATGATGCCGTGGCCCTGAGCTTCGTACTTGAGCCAGTAGCCGAGCTCGCAGTTCTTGTGAATGTGGACACAGTTGTCCAAACCGACGATGCCCTGCAGGCGGTTCGTACCGCGTTGCCGGATCGCCAAGCGCACGGCGCGCCCGGAGTCCCAGTCTGCGGCACAGCTCTCGGCGTAGCGTTGGCTTGCGGCAGGGGTGTTGTTGAACGGGACCCATGGCAGCCACGTTTCCAGGTGCGTACGGGAGCCATCGACGACCTCCCACAGCTCGGGGCCATCCGCCGGGTCGACGGGCGTCAACAGAACGTTGGCTCCGATCAGCGGAGCGTTACGAATCCGGCTGCGCGATGGGATACGTAGGTGATTCGGTAGAGGGACCGTGTTCTGTGCGAAGGGAAGCTTGGGCATGACGCATACCTCACTCGCAGCTGACCTTGGCCACGAATGGCTCGGGCACTGCTGCTTCGTAGCCTCGCCAACCGACGTACCACTGCTCGTTCGAGTCTTGCGTCCTCACCACCCAAGGGGGCGGTTGCTTCAGTGCGGCGCTCACCCGGCCGATGACGGTGGGCTTGTCGATGGTTTGATTGTCGAAGGGAGCGACGAGCACCCGTTTCTTGTCGAAGTAGGCAAGCATTCCGCGCTTGGCACCTTTGGCCCACGCGATTCCCGGACGCGCCGTTCCCGCTCCCAGCGAGCGGCGCCACACGAAATTGCCCGAAGCATCGGCGTACGCCAGGTAGCCGGCGTTTTGTGCATCGTCCCAAGCGATGAAACAACCCGTATCCCCACAGCGCACGGTACTGTAGCCGTGGTTGCCTGCCGCCTCGTTGACGGAGACGACCTGCCCCAAAAAGCGGTCGCTCTCTTCGTCGCCCAACGTTTGCGGGCGGTCATCGGGGACGACGCTGGGGCCATGGGCTGCTTGCTGCTTGTTCACGCGCAGCATCATGACGTGCTGTTTGCTTCCTCGACGCAAGGTGTAGCTGATGACCAGCAACTTGCCGAAAACCGCGATCGACGGCCGCGCCGCCTGCGTCTTGCCACCCACCGGCGTGGCGTATCCGGTGATGGCGACCGCTGCGTCCAGAGGTTCCAGGTTCTTGTCGAGGTGCCGGACGACCAAGTCGAAAACCCGGTCGCGGCTCGGTTCGACCCACACCACCCAGAACGTGCCATCGTCGTCCGCAGCCAGTGCCGGGTAGTAGGGATGCGTGCGTTCACTCGAACTCAACAGTCGAGGCGGGCCCTTGGGCGCACCCTGCACGTCGAGCACCCGCGTGTAGGCACCCGGGCGATCCCCACCAAAGTCCCAAAATAGAAGCCCCAGGCCGTCCTCGAGTCGGAAGAGCTCGGGGTCACGCGTGGTGTTCGCTTCTGGTGTCGCGTTGACCACGGCTGTCGTGCGCCTCAGCGCCTCGTCGAGGAGCGAGGTTCGGGCTTGGATCATCCCGGTGCTCGCAACCTTGTCGGCCCAGGTGACCAAGGTGCCCTGCTCGGTCGGGAGCATCGTTGGTTTGGAACTCTCCCCAGAGCTCTCGAACGGACGCGGATGACCGATACCCGTCAGGGTGCAGCTGCCGCCGGGCATGTCTTTGGAGGCGGATACGTGGGTAAGAAGTGAACGCGCCGCCTTGCCTTGCCCCTTGTCGAAGGCCACCTTCAACTCGTTGATCGATTCCTGAATGTCGCCGTTCGTGAGTAGCTTCTGCGCGCTAGCGATCTCCTTCGAGTATGGTGCGGACTCCGCGGGGGCCTCGCCACCAGGCAACGAGAAGCCATCGAAGACGAACCAACCCCCGATGCTCCCGCCCAAGGCAAAGGCGACGGCGGCATACCACCAACGACGGCTGCGCGGTTGTGAGGGGTCTGTCGTGCGAGCAGCACTTCGCTCTGCCGCCCCCGGCGCCACCGGGGAGCGAAAAGGCATGAGAGAAGCAGCGGCCGCTGGTGGCAGCGGATCTTCCGGAGTGATCGGTCCTGCGCCGGAAGCTTCTCCGGGCCGCAAGGCAGCCTGGAGCGCTACCACGAACTCGTCGGCGCCACTGAAGCGTGCTTCGGGTTTGCGGGCGAGCGCCTTTTCGAGCCAGCTGTCGAAGGAGGGGGGCAGGTCGGGCCTGAACTCGGTGGCCTTGGGCAAGGGGCTGCTGGCGATTTGCGCCAAGATCATCGCCACTCCTTGCTCGACGTCCCAAACGGTTCTGCCCGTGAGCATCTCGAAGACGATGCAGCCCAACGCCCACAGATCGGAACGTTGATCGACGTTGCCCTTACCCTTGGCTTGCTCCGGGCTCATGTAGGCGGGCGTGCCGAACAAGGCTCCCTCCTTGGTCAAGCGCGCGGAGGCTGCGTCGTGAGCAGGCTCGTAGAACTTGGCGAGCCCGAAGTCCACGAGCTTGGTGTGCGGTCCGCCGTCTTCGCCGGTCGTGAGGAAGATGTTCTCAGGTTTGAGATCGCGATGAACGACGTTCATCTCGTGAGCTTTGCGGAGGCCCTTCGCCGTTTGGATGGCGATTCTCAGGGTCTCATCGACTGACAGTTGTCGATCCCTCGCCAGTCGGTCGTACAGGCTCTCGCCCTGCAAGAGCTCCATCACGATGAACGGTCGTCCATCGTAGGTGCCGACGTCATAGACCTCGCAGATGTACGGACTGTGGATCTTCGCTGCAGCACGGGCCTCACGCAGGAAGCGCTCGGTCACCGTCTTGCTCGTCGCCAGATCCTCCGAAAGGATCTTCACCGCCACCCGCTTGCCGATGTCGACGTTCTCAGCAGAATAGACCACCGCCATTCCGCCGCGCCCGATCTCCCGGGTGACCCGGAACTTGTCGTCGAGGATCTCTCCTATTGGGGCGGCGAAACTAGTGCTGACCATGCTCGGTGTTGGATGGGGCTCACGCCGGAGCTTCCGGCAAACGCAATTGTCTCTCGTTACCAGCTGCGAAGGTACCTCGCTCCCCGACTTCTGGGAAACTCAACGCGTCGAGATCAAAAGTGATCGCAGCTCGGCGGGAAGGTCGCAGAGGTGTGGAGCTTGGGCCAAGAGCGGCTCCATCGGCGCGGCCGACAGCGTATGCCAGTACAGCGTGGTTCCGTCAGCGTTTCTGCACAGATCGAGGGCGACGGCGAATGCCTTGGCAGTGTAGGTCGGGTCCAGGGCAAGCCCTGCGGTTTGGGCGATTTCGGTCGCTCGTTTCCCTGCGGGGGTCGGTACGCCGTAGCCAGCGCCCACAGCGTCGCTCCGAACGATCAGTGTCCGGTGCGCGGTGGAGAGGGAAAATCCGTGGCCTTCAGCGCGGGCAAGCGCGAGGGCCTGACCCAGTACCATCGGTCGGGCGACCGGGTTAGGTGCCACCAGCACCCCAACCAACTCGCACTCGAGCTTCGCCCGCTGCAGCCCCACCAGCAACCCCGCGGCGGTGCTACCCGAGCCGAGCGCGACGACGATGCGTCGAGGACTCGGCAGCCGTTGCTCTCGCACCTGAGCCGCCAGTTCCAGCGCAGCAGCGGAGTATCCGGTCGCGCCGGTGTTGCCCATCGCGCCCGGACCGATGCGGAAGCTTTGCTTGTCCAGCAACTGACGCAACGCGAGCTTCGCCCCGTGCACTTGCTCGAGCGGCAGAACACGCACGCCTTGTGCCAACGATGCACGGAACACACGTTCGGCGTGAGGCGTGTGATGTTGCGGCACCAAAACGGCGCTGACACGAAAGCCTGCCTCCCCACCATAGATCGCCGTCGCCAAGACGTGGTGACTGCCAGCCGCGCCTACCGTCAACAAGTGGGAACGCTGGCGCTGCTTGGCGAGTGCTAACAAGGGAGCGAGCTTGCGCAGCTTGTTGCCGCCGTAACGTTCTCCCGTCAAGCCGTCGTTCTTTATCCACAGCGGTGAGCCGTGGGTCTCTGGCATCTCGATGATGGGGGTTGGGAGCTTTCGGGTGAGCTCGCTTGCCAGTGGCGTTGTTGGTACCATCAAATCGCTTTGGTTTTGCTGGCTTCGTCGATACCCTGCGCCAATCGATATGGCTCGACGAAGGATAGCGGTCAATACTGGTGGTGGCGATGCGCCCGGGCTCAACGCGGTGATTCGCGCCGTGGCGCTGAGCGCTCGTGTTCGCGGCTGGGAGGTCTTGGGCATTCGCTACGGCTATCGTGGCCTGATCGAAGACGACCCCAGCGGCATCGTCAATCTCGACCGTGATGCGGTACGCGGCATCACGCACCTGGGCGGCACCATCCTGGGCTCGACGAATCGCGGCGACCCCTTCAACTACCCCGTCGAGAAGGACGGCGAGAAGGTTCCAACGGACGTTTCCGGTCGTTTGATCGCGCGCTTCAAGGAGCTCGGCATCGACACGCTGGTCGCGCTGGGCGGGGACGGTTCGATCAAGCTCGCCAAGCGCCTCCTAGACTGTGGCTTGCCGCGTGTCATCGCGGTGCCGAAGACCATCGACAACGACTTGCCCGGCACCGACGTCACCTTCGGTTTCGAGACGGCGGTATCGACGGCCACCGAGGCCCTCGACAAGCTGCACTCGACGGCTCAGGCACACGAGCGCGTCATGGTCGTCGAGGTGATGGGCAGAAACGCGGGCTGGATCGCACTGCACGCCGGCATTGCGGGCAGCGCCGACGTGATCCTGATCCCCGAGATCCCGTTCAGTCTCGACGTGGTGTGCGAGAAGATCATGCGACGCGAACGACGCGGACGCCGTTTCTCCATCGTGGTCGTGGCAGAAGGCGCCACCATCGACGGCAAGCACATCACCGTCGGCGAGAAAGACCAATTCTCCCAGCACATCCGTCTTGGTGGTATCGCTCAAGTCGTGGCTGGCGAGATAGCCAAGCGCACCGGAAAGGACACGCGTTCGTTGGTGTTGGGCCACCTGCAGCGTGGAGGTTCGCCCGTGACCTACGACCGCTTGCTCGCGTTGCGCATGGGGACGGCCGCGACGCGCTTTCTGGCGGAGACGGAGCAGAGCGGCATGGTCGCGATTCGCAACAATCGCCTGGAGTTGGTCTCGATGGACGAGGCGACCGGACACATTCGAACGGTGCCCGAGGACTCGCCTGTGGTCCGAACCGCGAGAGATCTCGGCTTGTGCTTCGGCGACGAAGCACCGGGCACGTTCCTGAACGAAACCATCTACCCCGTGCCTTGAAGAGCACCCTCCTTCTCGTCGCTGGGACCGCTCCAACGCAGCGCGTTGCTCCGTCGACGAGCCGCGGAAGAATGCAGGGCTGCCGGTAGCGACCAAGGGGGTCGAAGGGCCGCTCTCGGGGCCGTGCAGCTTCGGCCTAGCTGCTCGACGCACCGGACCCGCTCTAAGGTTGGGTGATCACGACGATTGCTGACGAACCGCAGACGGAGGGTAGGAGGTTTCCGTCAGGTGTCGGATGCGCGGGAAACAACCGGAGAAGTAGTTCGAGAAGAGAAACATTTTGGAAACCTGGCACCCGTTACTCGACAAAACACGCCGAAGGACGCACATGGGCCCAGTTTGCGCTGTGGCTTGGAAGACCCGAGGAAGGGATGCTTCCGCGGCTATCTGCTCTTAGCCCGATTAGCGAAGGATCAAGAAAGATGAAGAAGGTCGAAGCGATCATCAAGCCGTTCAAGTTGGACGAAGTCAAGGACGCCCTCTCCGAGGTAGGAGTGCAGGGTATGACCGTCACCGAGGTCAAGGGCTTCGGCCGCACGGGCGGCAAGAAGGAAGTCTATCGTGGCTCTGCCTACGTCGTCGATTTCGTCCCCAAGGTGAAGATCGAGGTCGTCGTTGCAGACAGCCAAGCGCAGTCCGTTCTCGATGCTGTAGAGAAGAGTGCCAAGACAGGCCGCATCGGTGATGGCAAGATTTTCGTCAGCCCCGTCGATCAAGCGGTGCGTATCCGTACCGGTGAGCAGGGCGACGACGCCATTTGACGTTCCCGGCGGCCTCCGCCGAGGCTGCCCAGCGATCTGAGTACTTCTCAGGCGCTTCGATGACGCCCGCACTCGGGTGTAGAAAACGACAGAGCCCCGCGCTGCCTAGCGCTGGGGCTTTTGTCGTGGCTTCGGGGAACGTGGGAAAGAGAAAGCCCCGACGCGTTGCAACGCCGGGGCTTCTTCGTGCTGCACGACGGCCACCGAGGACCGCGCTACTGCTCGCTCAGAGGAATGCCGCCGCGATTTCCTTGGCCCGATCCGTTCGCTCCCAGCTGAACTCGTCGCGACCGAAGTGTCCGTAAGCGGCGGTCGGTCGATAGATGGGCTTGAGCAGATCGAGCTGCTCGATGATGGCGCGAGGACGCATGTCGAAGTTCTTCGCAACGAACTTGGCGAGCTTGGTTTCGTCGACCTTGCTCGTGCCGAAGGTATCGATGAACACGCCCATGGGCTTGGCCACGCCGATCGCGTAGGCGAGCTGAACCTCAGCCTTGGAAGCGACACCCGAAGCCACGATGTTCTTGGCCACGTAGCGCGCGTAGTACGCTGCGGAACGATCGACCTTTGACGGGTCCTTGCCGCTGAATGCACCGCCGCCGTGACGCCCTGCGCCACCGTAGGTGTCCACGATGATCTTGCGACCCGTCAGCCCGGCGTCGCCACACGGACCGCCGATCACGAAGCGACCGGTGGGATTGATGTAGTACTTGGTCTTGGCGTCCATGAGCTTGCTGGGAAGAGCCTTCTTGATCACCGACTCCATCACCAATTCTTGCAGCTCCTTCTTCTTGATGTCAGGGGAGTGCTGCGTGGACAGGACGACCGTGTCGATCCGCGTTGGGCGCCCGTCGACGTACTCTAGGGTGACCTGGCTCTTCGCATCCGGGCGAAGCATCGTGCCCTTCTTGCTCTTGCGGATCTTGGCGCACTGCCGCATCAGGCCGTGGGCGTACATGATCGGCGCCGGCATGAGCTCCGGTGTCTCGTCGCAGGCGTAGCCGAACATCAGGCCCTGATCGCCGGCTCCTTGCTCTTTGTATTGGCCCTGGCCCTCCGTCACACCTTGCGAAATGTCCGGAGACTGTTCTTCCAGCGCCAGCAAGATGCCGCAGGTGTCCGCATCGAAGCCCATCTCGGAGCTGGTGTAACCGATGTCGCGAATCGCTTTGCGGACCAAATCGGGGTAGTTCACCGTCGCCTTGGTGGTGACCTCTCCGCCCACGACCACGAACCCAGTCTTGCAGAAGGTCTCACATGCCACTCGGCTGTTCGGATCCTGCTCGAGGAGCGCGTCGAGGACCGTGTCCGAAACGGCGTCGCAAAGCTTGTCTGGGTGTCCTTCGCCAACGGACTCGGACGTGAAGAAGTAGTCCCGCATAGATATCCTGTCTCCTGTGTGTTCGGGTGAGTTCGGGGTCGGCGCGGACATTATCAGACAGTTGCCGTTTGACCAGCCCCGGGAAGAAGTTGTCTTCGGCTCGACTCATCGCAATCGACGCCGGGTGCGACTCGTTCGGGTCAGCTCAGTGTCTGCCGCTTCGTGTTCGGGGCCGCTTTCGGACTGCTTGACTCCGAGACTTTGCTGCGTACACTCCGCGCTCCCCGCCAACTTAGCTCAGTCGGTAGAGCAACGGTTTCGTAAACCGTAGGTCACCAGTTCGATTCTGGTAGTTGGCTCCAAGAATTTCGCGGGGTTAGGGTCTGTCCTGGGAGCGCGATGGATGCCGCTCTGGAGCAGGCGCGATCTGGTATTGGGACGGTCAACGTTAGCTCGTTGGGGCTGAGTGGGGCGCTCACTGTACTTCCACTGTTTCCTGTTGTAGGCCACTTGCCGCCGTTGCGACGGCACATTGCGCGCGACGGCGAGAGGAAACACATGCAATTCGGTCATTTTGACGACGAAGCCTACGAATACGTCATCACCCGCCCGGACACTCCCCGCCCCTGGAGCAACTACCTCGGCTCGACGGAGTACGGTGCCATCATCACCAACCATGCAGGTGGGTACAGCTTCTATCGCAGTGCACTGAATCAGCGGTTCCTTCGCTTCCGCAGCAACTCCGTTCCTCTCGATCAGCCTGGTCGCTACTTCTACCTGCGCGACCAGGACACGGGTGACTACTGGAGTGCCAGCTGGCAACCCGTCGGCAAACCACTGGATCGCTACGAATCGACCTGCCGTCACGGCACGGCCTATTCGATTCTCACCTCGCGCTACGAGGGGATCTCGACGGAGGCGACCTACTTCGTGCCCCTGGGGCAGCTCTTCGAGTACTGGCGCCTGCGCGTGACCAACGACGGCGACAAACCGCGGCGTCTATCGGTGTACACCTTCTGCGAGTTCACTAACCAAGGCAACATTTTCCAAGACCTTTCCAACCTGCAGTACTCGCTGTTCATCGGCAAGGTAGAGATGCAGGATGGCATGTTCAGTGTCATGTCGCACCCGAACGAGCCGTACGATCCCAAGGCCATCACCGGCGAGCCGGGGCGCTACTGGATGAAAGTCGCTGGCGGCGACGTGACGGCGTTCGAGACGCTGCGCGAACACTTCATCGGCAACTATGGCAGCTACGCTGCACCCAAGGCTCTGACGCAAGACGGCGGCAAGCTCAGCAATTTCGAAACGGCGGGAGAAAACCTGGTCGGGGTGCAGCAGGTCGACATCGAGCTGGCCCCGGGGGAGACGCGAGAACTCCGCGTGTTGCTGGGCATCGGCACGCCGGACACTCACGGCAAGGCCGTCGTCGAGGAGTTCGCCGGTCCCGAGCGCTGTGAGCAGGAGTTGGTCAAGCTGAAGAGCCACTGGCACTCGCTCTTGGGCTCGATTCGAGTCAGCACGCCGGACGCCGAGTTCGACAGTATGGTCAACGTGTGGAACGCGTACAACGCTCTGATCTGCTACGCGTGGTCTCGTTCCGCGTCGCTGATCTACAACGGTGAACGCGACGGGCTCGGTTTCCGTGACACGGTTCAGGATTTCCTCGGCGTGACCCCATTGCTCAAAGAGCAGATGAAAGAACGCTTGGAGCTGATGCTCACGGGTCAGGTGGCGAGCGGTGGAGCCATACCGGTGATCAAGCCGTTCTCGCACCAGCCGGGGAGTGAGTCGACGCCAGACGACGAGGTGTACCGTAGCGACGACAGCCTGTGGTTCTTCAATGCGATCCCGAACTACGTCGCCGAGACGGGTGACGTCAGCTTCTACGACAAGGTGTTGCCCTTTGCGGATAGCGGCGAGGCCACCGTGCTGGGACACTTGCGTCGAGCGCTGGAGTTCAATCTCGAACGCACCGGAAAGAACGGCTTGCCCTGTGGGCTCGCGGCGGATTGGAACGACTGCTGCAAGCTCGGATACTACGGCGAAAGCGTCATGGTTTCCTTTCAGGTGCGCTACGGGCTGGGAGTTTACGCAGAGATAGCCGAAGCTCTCGACCGGCCCGAAGAGGCGGCTTGGGCGTTGGCTCAGCGCGGGCAACTCGACGCCAACATCCAGAAGATCGCGTGGGACGGCGAATGGTTCATCTGGGCCACGGGCGCGGACGGCACCATCTACGGCACCAAGGACATGGAGGAGGGGAAGATCTACATCAACACCCAGGCCTGGGCCGTGATCAGTGGTGCAGCCACTCCGGAGCAAGCGACGACCTGCATGCGGTCCATGAACAAGCACTTGGCCACGCCCTACGGGCTGACGTTGTGTGCTCCGCCCTTCAAGAACACGCCGCGCAAGGTGATGGATGGTGTCGTGTTCAACGCTGGGATCAAGGAAAACGGTGGCATCTTCAATCATCCCCAGAGTTGGGCCGTGATGGCGGAGTGCATGCTCGGCCACGGTGATCAAGCCTACGAGTACTACCGAGCCTACATGCCCGCGGCTTACAACACTCGCGCGGAGGTGCGCGATGCCGAACCCTACGTGCACACCCAGACGACCTACGCGACCGTCAGCCCCAACGCTGGCAAATCGCGGGTGTCGTGGCTCACGGGCACGACGTCCTGGAGCTATCACAGTGCCGTGCAGTACATTCTCGGTGTGCGTCCGGAGGTGAACGGGTTGCGGATCGATCCGTGCATTCCGTCGGACTGGTCAGGCTTCGAGATGCAACGCGAGTTTCGCGGCAAGACGGTGACGATCAAGGTCACCAATCCGAACAAGAAGAATCGCGGCGTTACCCGTCTGCTGATCGACGGCACTCCGAGCGATGGCTCGTTGGCGCCACTGTCGAAGTTGAAAGACGGCTCGGTCATCGAAGCCGAGATTGGCGGTTGAGCGTCAGCTCTCGGGCCCGGCGATGCTGGGTCCTCGGGAGCGATGCCTTCGCGTTAGGAGTCGGTGCTCTGTGGCGGGGCTGGTGGCGACGATTGCGTAGTCGTGCCCTGCTTGTTCGAATCGTGCCAGAATGCGAGCAAGGCCGCGCCCGCCATGATTTGCACGTCTGCCACGTTGAAAATGCCGGTGCGCAGGCCCCCGATCCCCAGATTCATGAAGTCCACGACGGCGCCATCGCGGGCGACGCGATCGATCAAGTTGCCGATGCCTCCGGCCGCCAGGAGCAACGCTCCCCACAATGATGGGCTGAGATGTAGCCGATGCACTTGCCGCAGGTGGTGCAGTTGCCGGATGTGGCGGACGATGAACACGAGCGCCACGCCCACCATCAGACTCGAGAGCAACGTGAAAGCCAGCCAACGCACAGGCCCAGGCCAGTCGGCGCCCATGCCGAGAAACGCGCCGTGGTTTTCCATGTACGTGAGGCGAAAAGTATCGGCGAGATACGTGCTCGTTTCGACCCCTTCCAGCCAACGGATCGCCGCCTGTTTGGTCACTTGATCGCAACCCACGCAGCCGAAGAGCAGGAGCGAGACGATGAGGAGCTGACGCTTCATGCGCCTGTTATAACTCAGGTCGTTGTCATTGCATCATCGCCTTCGTCGCTGCCGCTGGCCCCTTGGGCCAACCTGCGCGGCGCCAGGCAGCCAAGCGTACTGCTCGGCCGCGTGCGGAGCTCCTCCTCAGCCCCCAGGGAGCGCTTCCGGCCGCTTCACAAGCAAGATGCCGTCAGCCGAACGCTGCACTCAGGCCGCCCCTTCCACCGAGAGGCGTTGCGCTAGCAGCTGACACAGACGTTCGGGTTCGAACGGTTTGGGGAGCAGAGTTGCGTTTTGAGCGAGCAGGCCCCGCTCTTCGAGGTGGGAAGGGAGATGGCCCGAGATCAGCAGCACGGGGCTTTCGGGGTAGCGTCCCGCGAATGCGTCGATCACGTCCGCGGAAGTCGCCCCGGGGATGACGCCGTCCACGCACAGTGCCCGGCAGTGAAGCGTCGTCGATGCCACGAGTTCGAGTGCGGCATCGCCGTCGGCAGCTTCGACTACGGAGTAACCCGCTCGGCGCAGTGTTCGAACGATCAAGGAGCGCACCTGCGGTTCATCCTCGACCACCAGGATCGTCCCCGTGCCAACCGCCAGAGCCCTGCTGAGCGTCGCGGAAGGCGTTGGCGTCTTCCAAGTCGCCGCCTCGGCTAGTGGCCAGGAGACTCTGAAGCGAGTACCGGCACCGAGCTTGCTGCTCACGTGCGGCGTGCCAGAAGAGCGCTGCAGGACTTGAGCTACGGAATGAAGTCCCAACCCGGTGCCCTGGTCGCTGGGCTTGGTCGTGAAGAAAGGCTCGAAGATGCGGACTCGAGTCGTTTCGTCCATACCCTGGCCGTCATCGTCCACCTCGAGGGAGACGCAGCTGCCGGCCCGCGAAACGCTAACGTGGATGTGCCCCTCGCGTTCGATGGCGTCGCGCGCGTTGGTCACCAGGTTGTACAACAATCGCTGAAAGTCCAACTCCAGGATCCGGACGAAGCAATCGACTTGTACGTCGATGCCTAGAGATATCCGGTCGTCGAGCAACGTTTGGAGTGCCGACGTCGAGCGCTGCAGGCTTCGCCCGAGATCGATGGCATCGACGTGGAGTGGGGCGGCGTCCGTGACGATGAACTGCGAGGAAAGCGCGCGCGCGTGTTCGTAGCCCTCCCACAGATCGGCGATGACGCGGGCGAGCTCGGCATCACTCAGCTCCTCGCACTCGAGCTCTGACGCGGGGCCGACGATTCGTTGGAGCGCATTGTTGAGATCGTGGGCCACGTTGCCGAATGCCCTACCGGTCGCCTCCATGCGCTCCGAGCGGGCGACGTCTCGCTCCAACGAAAGCAGCTTCTCGGTTTCCCGGTCTTCCTCCTCTAGGGCGCGGGACACTCGTCGCTCGGCAGCCTCTGCCGTCAGCGTGGCGCGGCGGGCGTGCTGCAAAATACTCAGCACCGATAGCGCGAGGGCCAGCTCGACCAGAGGCAGAGTGCCGGCGACACGAAACCAGTTGTTCGGTTCGTCGAGTGCCACCCGCGACAGATCGACGTTGACGATGCGTAGCTCGTGGAGTCGGCCGGCGACGAGCATTGCGCAAGCGCTCAGCACGATGTGGACGGGTGCTACCCAGCGGGGCCCCAGAAGCGCCAGCCATGCGACGAGCAACGCCATGCCGGCAACGATGGAGGGCTGCAAGTAGGAGCGCTGCACGAGCAGCATCCAGGTCGCGGCGGACGGAGCCGCTGCGAGCAAGGCCAGCCTCGTGCCCAAACCTGCGCGGGGCAGAAAGCCAGCCAACGCGAGGCCAACCGTGGCTAGAACGGGGGCGGCCCAATCGCTGGAATGGTAGTGGCCAGTCACTGCTCTCACCGTGCCCACCGCCAACGCCACGAGCATCCCAAACTGGGCCATGCGACGTGTCACCTGTAGTTTCCACGCCTGCGGATCGACTTCGTCCTCGTCTTCGGTCGACGGGGTTTCAGTCGGAACCGGGCCGGAGTTTGCCTGGTTCCCCACGCCGAGTTCAGGGCCGTGCATCAACACGACGTCTCCGGGAGCCGGCAACGGTTCTTCGAGGGGGAGTCGAACGGTGACGCGGGTGCCGAAGCCCGCCTCCGAGACGATGTCGAGTTCGCCGCCGGCCTGATGGGCGATGCGTTCCGCCATGGTGAGGCCTAGCCCCACGTGGTTTTGAGGGTTCTTGCTCGAAAAGAAGGCGTCGCGGGCACGCATCAGCGTTTCGGGATCCATGCCCGCACCGTCGTCCTCCATGATCAGTTCGGCGACGGTTGCCCGTTGTGCCTCGTGTCTCGGGCGTACGAGTGAGTTCGTCGTTGGCTGCGAGCCGGGAGCGCTACTGGCGAACGTCGCGCTGGGACGCACACTGAGCTGCACGCGTCCGCTACCTCGTACGGCGTCGGTCGCGTTGAGCAGCAGATTGACGATGAGTTGGCGCAGGCGGGAGGGTTCGAGGCGCACCCATTGCCCGGCGACGCCTCGAACGTCGACCTGACACGTCTCCGGCAAGGTCGGACGCAGACCGTCGACGATGGCGTGAACCTGCGCCAGAAGATCCAGCCGTCGCGGCGTGACGGATTCGTTCCTGCCGACGGCTATCAGACCGCGCACGGCGTGTGAGACGCGGACCACGGCTTCGCCGATCGCTTCGCTGGCGTTGGCGCGGACCGCGAGGCTTCGATCGCCCTCCAGATCGTCCAGACTGCTGCGCACGACGGTCAGGGCATTGTTCAGCAGGTGCGCGAGTCCTCCAGACAAGTGAGCGATGGCCTGTATCTTCTGCGGTTCTCGCAGCTGGCTTTCCGCCTCCAGCCGAGCGAGTCGAGAGAGGCGAGAGTTCTCGAACCGCAGAGCCGCGAGTTTGTGACTGCGTCGTGCCCGCGCGAATTGTCCGCCGACGATGCTCTCCGCCTCTCGCATCAGGACGAAGAGCAAGGCCGTCAGTACGATGAAAACGACCGCAGCACGCAGCCAATTGTCGAACGTTCGTGGATCGAGCGCGGCGAGCAACGCCGAGTCGACGTATGGAGCTCGTTGGAACCCGCCCCAGACGAAAAAGGCCGATTGCGCGAGTAGCAATCCCAGTACCGCGACTCGCCCAGCGACGAGCCCCACCTGGACCACCAGCACACAGCTGGCGATCACGATGCCTGGGGCCCAACCGTAGTCGTGTGTCCAACCGAAGACGGCAGCAGAGAGCACCGCGAGCGGCGGAAGACTCCGCCAAATCGTGGGCACGTGTGTCGGGATTGCCAGCAGCAGCAAGGCCAGCCCGGCGGAGACGAGGACCGGCCAACTAGTGGGCCACTCGCCGAGCGCACCGCGATGGAGAATCACGATGAACAAGCAGAGGATGCCTGCCACCCAACACGACGCGCGGCTGAGCCGCGCCCGCCAGCGTTCCAGCTGCGAGTTCTCCACCTCGGACAGGTGTACCTCGTGTCGCGCGTCGAGTCACCCGGCGTTGACCAAAAGCTGCGCGGTGGGTGGGTTTCGCGTCGCAGATTCACTCGGGGCCGAACATCCAGACCCACGGCGTCCGGCGACCGAGGAGCGCGCTTTCTCAGTTTGAGGTTGGGCTTCGAGCACTTTCCGTACCATCATCGGGGCCTTGTTCGACCACCCGTCATCCTTTTTGGTCCTGGCCGTCGTGCTCTTGGGGGGCCTCGTCTTCGGTACCCTCGCCAGGCGACTGCATTTGCCCAGCATTACTGGCCAGATAGTGGCCGGCGTCTTGTTGGGGTCGGCAGGCTTCGACGTATTCGCGGCACACGACGTGGAGCGCCTTTCTCCGATCACGGACTTCGCACTTGGGCTGATGGGCGTGACCGTCGGGGCTCACCTCAGTTTTCGCCGCTTGCGCAATGCGCGGCTGCGCTTGGGCTTGCTCGTGCTGATGGAGTCGCTGCTGGTGCCTGGGCTCATCTTCGGCGGGCTTGCCGTCGCGGGAGTGCGTTGGAGTGTCGGACTGCTGTTCGGCGCGATCGCCGTCAGCACCGCACCAGCGACGATCGTGGCACTGGTTCGCGAAGCGCGCAGCAAGGGGGTTTACACCAAGACGCTCATCGCGGCCGTGGCACTGAACAATATTGCCTGCATCATATTGTTCGAGTTGGCTCGTGTTGCCGCCCACATCGACCTCACGAGCGCGGAGTGGTCCGCGTGGGACCTGCTTCTCACCCCTCTCTCTCAGTTGCTGCAGGCGCTCTTGCTGGGCTGCAGCACTGCGCTCGGCATGCGCTACCTGAGTCGTTGGAGTCGACGACCGCAGTTCCTGGTCACAGGGGGGTTGCTGGGCATTCTGCTGACGTGGGGCGTGGCCACCCAGTTGGGCATTTCGCCGCTGTTGGCCTGCGTGTTCATCGGACTAGCCCAGACGAATCTCATCTCGGATCGTTCCCAAGTCATCGACCGCCTGTTTTCAGACTTCGAACAGGCGATCTTGGCGGTGTTCTTCACGCTCGCGGGCATGGAGTTGAACTTCGACCATTTTGCCCAAGTGGGGTTGGTCGCCTTGCTGTTCTTCGGGTTGCGCATGGCTGGCAAGTTCTCCGCGGCTTGGCTCGCCATGCGTATGGCGGGGGCGACCGCGAAGTTGCGCAACTTCCTGGGTTTGGCGTTGGTGCCGCAAGCGGGAGTTGCCATCGGCCTGATCCTGCTCCTGGAGCAGGACCATGCGATCGTGGACAGCGGTGGCGAACTGCTGCCCCTGTTTGCAGCGGTCGTGTTGACCGCGGTGGTGGCGAACGAGATTGTCGGTCCCGTGCTCACTTGCTTTGGCATCCACCGCTCGGGGGAGGCGAATCGCGACCGCACGCGCCTGATCGACTTCATTCACGAAGAGAACATCGTTACGGACTTTCACTGTGCGTCCTTCGAAGAGGCGCTCGAGAGCCTCAGTGACCTGTTGATCACCAGCCATCACCTCGATCCGAAGTTGCGACAGCCGATCCTGACGGCGATTCTGCGGCGTGAAGCCGAGTTTTCCACCTGTCTTGGCGGCGGCTTGGCCGTGCCGCACGGCGTACTCCCCACCGGAGATGCCATGCTCGGCGTCTTGGCCATTTCACGCGAAGGCCTCCAACTGGAGACTCCTGACGGCGAGCCCATCCACTACATTGTGGTGATCGCAACGCCGGAGAGTCAGCGAGATCGGCATCTGCAGGTGTTGGCGGCCATCGCTCACACCCTCGGCCACGACACCAAGATCAAAGAGGGCTTGTTGAACGCCGCCTCTCCAGCAGAGGCGTACGAGATCCTGCACAACGAGGAATCGGAAGACTTCAATTACTTTCTGGATGAAGCTCCGGCGTAGTGGATTGCCGCGGGCGTGCCTAGAGAAGTTTGCAGTACCACTCACCGCGTTCGTCGCCCTCGTCGCCCTCGCCCGTCGCCAGCGTGTGGATCGACGGCGAGCGTGCCGAAATCTTCCTGCGCGAGCGGGGGGCTCAACAAAAAGTAACGCAGCTTGCGTTCCGCGGGCATTCCATGGTGATGCGACTTGAAAAAGTGCGGAGTTGTCTGGCGTACCTGTTGTGTGCCACCGCGGTGAGCGCCGCAACGGGATGCGGGGGTTCCAGTGTAGGTTCCCGGGCAACGGGTGACGGGGATGGGGTCGACGACGGTGTTTCACCTGACGACCCGCTCGAAGGGCTAGCGCAGGGTTCTGATCAGCAGAGCTCGAGCCAGGGCACTGACGCCGTTGACGAGCCGAGCCTTGGCGAGCCTGAGGCGACCGACGGATCGCCAGCAGAGGAGATGGAGGGGCCGCAGGAGGACCCGACGGATGTGGTGCCGGAGCTCGTTGCCGACTCCAAGGGCATCCCACTCCTCCTCGGTGGAGATCCCGCGTTTCATCGATTCGTGCGCTTGACGCACCAGCAGTGGGCCAACAGCGTGCGTGACAACCTGAAGCAAGCGGTGCTCCCACAGCCCGAAGATTTGAGGCGGGACACGCCGTCCAGGACGTACTACTCGAACGACGAGGCGATTCTGTTCGTCGATGACGAGCTCTACTTCGACTACGAGGCAGCCGCGGAGGCGGTGGGTGAGGAGCTGGCGAGCAACCCGGATGCCTTGCTTCAGGTTCACGACGCGACCGATCCGGAAACCTTCATCGTCGAAGTCGGGCAGCGCTTCTACCGAAGACCTCTGACCGACGAGGAGGTTGCGCGTTACCTGGACATCTACACGACCGGTGCGACTTTTGGTCAAGGAGACGCGGCCTTCGCCAAGGGGGCAAGTCTCGTCGTCGAAGTCTTGATGCAAGCGCCGGCGTTTCTCTATCGCATGGAGTCGGCCGCCGTCGGAGAGCCGGTCGATGGTTACGAGATGGCGACCAAGTTGTCGTACTTCCTCGCCGACACGACCCCCAAGGCGGATCTGCTGGAGCGCGTCGCCGAAGGTGCCCTGGACAGCGCCGAAGGCGTCCAGACCGAAGCTCGCGCAATGCTGGCCGAGGCGACAGCCGCCTTCCGCCAGTTTCATTCGGAGACCTGGCAGGTGGCGGCGCTCGAGTCCCTCGATCTGTCGGCAGTGGACGGGTATGTGCCGGAAATGAACAGTGAGCTGCAGACGGCAGCTGAGCTCTTCTTCGACGACGTGTTCGCGGACGACCTCGGCCTCGACGCGATCTTGACTTCGACCAACGGCTACACGACTCAGCGTTTGAGCAGCTTGTACGGCATCGATCCGGCCGCCGTGCCCGAGGGTTCTTTTGCCCAGGTGGATCTCGGGCCTTCCCGGGTCGGCTACTTCTCTCAGTTGCCGGCTCTGATGGCCCGCAGCTACCAGGGCCAACCCAACGCGGTTCATCGCGGTGTCAGTCTCAACGAGCGGGTACTGTGTGTGAACCTGCCCCCGCCGTCGAGCATCGACGTCGCGACCTTGCCCCGTGCAGAAGGTCAGACGAATCGTGACTGGCTGACAGAAGCCACGTCGGCGCCGGATTGCGCCCAGTGTCATCACACGTACATCAACCCGCTGGGCCTCGCTTTCGAGAACTTCGACGGTTTGGGCCGTGCGCGCAGCGAGGACGAAGGGCAGCCCGTCGATACCAGCGGGAGCTATCCGCTCGAGGAGGGCGAACTCGTCTTCGATGGCGCGCCTGCGCTAATGAACCAGCTTGCCGAATCGACCCAGGCGCACGAGTGCTACGCCGCACACCTGCTGCAGTACGGCTTGGCGCGTCAATTGGTGGAAGCCGACCGATCCGTGGTCGAAAGCGTAGGCGCCAGCTCGCGCGAGGGGAAAGCCGTCAAGGAGTTGGCGCTGATGGTCGCCAGCAGCGACGCATTTCGCCTCCGAGCTGGCGACTGACGCGGCAACATCGGCCACGACATTCGAGGCCCGTGGGCTCGAAAACTCCGATTGACGGTCGGACTTTAGGCGTCTAGCCTCATCCCGTGTCACGGCGCGACGGCAAACTGCCCAAGCTCGGCGAGGTGGAACTCGCCGCGCTGCGGTATCTCTGGCAACACGGCGAAGCTGGCGTTGCGGACGTGCATGCCAGCATCGGCAGCCAACGAGGGATCTCAGCCAACACCGTGGGCTCGGCGTTGGAGCGGTTGTTCAAGAAGAAGCTCGTCGCTCGGCACAAGGTATCCCATGCCTTCGTCTATCGCGCGGCAATGAGCTCGGACGAGTTCGCTGCGCGGCGTGTGCTGGAGGCGACGGACGACGTGCGTCTGTTGTCCAAGGTGGGCTTGTTGTCCGCCTTCGTCGATCTGGTTGCCGAAGAAGACGCGGAGTCGTTGGACCGTCTGGAGCAGCTGATCGCGGACAAGCGTCGGGGGCACCAATGACCTGGGCCATCGCCACCATCGGTTTTGCGATGGCGACGCTGGTGGCTTTGACCACATCCGCGGTGATTGGCGTTTGGCTGATGCTCGGTGGCGGCAGAGAGCGCGCCAGGACGCCCGCGGCGGAGGCCCGCTTGTGTCTGCTACTGGGCCTCTTGCCCGCTCTGCTAGGGGTCGCGGCCATGGTCGCGGCGCTGTCCCCGTCGTTGGGTTGGGTCGCGGATCATTGTGTCGTGCACCCAGGTCACGGGCACTCTCATCTGTGTGCACGCCACCAGACGGCGACCTTGTCTTGGGCGCTGCTACTCCTTGCTGGTTATGCGGCCGTGCAGATCGGAACGCAGCTTTGGCGTTTGGCACTCTCCGTTCGCACGGTGCTGCAGTTTCGCGGGGCCCTGCTGCGAAAGGGTGATGCGACGGCCGATGGCGTCGTCGTCCTGCCCGTCGAGGCACCGCAGGCGTTCGTGCTGGGAGCGCTCTGGCCGACGCTGTTCGTCAGTCGCGGCTTGCTGTGTGGGCCCCATCGGCACCACCTGGGGGTCGTACTCGCTCACGAACGAGCTCACATCGCTCGTCACGACGGTCTTCGCCGAGTGATCGCTCGCTTGGGCTTCGCGTTCCACCTGCCTGTCGTCGCGGTTGCGCTGGAGGAACGACTGGTCCGCGCTCAAGAAATGGCGGCGGACGAGGACGCGGCGCGCGGCGTAGGGAGCAGAACGCAGGTGGCCGAAGCGTTGGTGGCGCTCGCGAGAAGCAAACAGTCTCCCGCAGCGGCGCTGCTCTTCGCCGATTCGGACATCGAGGCACGTGTTCACTCGCTACTGGCACCGAGTCTACCCGAAACCTCTCCACAGGCGCCGACTCTCTTGCTCGTGGCCGCGGCAAGCTTTGCCGCCATCGTCGTCAACGCCGAGGCGGTGCACCATGGCTTGGAAATCGTCGTCAGTTGGCTCGGAGGGTGAGCGCCGGTGACGGACTCTGGGCGCAAGGTGGCTAGCGGCGGCCTCCTCGCGGGCTCTCTCGCGCTCGCGTCAGCGGTTTCGTTCCTGGTCACGTTGGCTGGCGCACCACGGTCCCTCCATGCCCAGCCCTTGACCGAAGCGCAGGTCATCGCGCGGGTCCGCCAGCAGGATCCGGAAGTGGTCGTTGCGCGTGCGACGGCAGATGTGGCTGCGGCTAGCATCGTGGCTGCCGAGTTGTATCCGAACCCGATCCTCAACCTGGGGCATGAGAACTTCTCGTCACCACAAAGCCAAGCTCAGTCGGAGACCGCCATCAGCATCTCGGTGCCCATCGACTTGTCCGGCCAGCGCGCGGCGCGCGGCTCCGTCGCCCGCTCGCTCGTGAGCAGTCGTCAAGCGGACGCACTTCGTATCCAGACGCAAGCGGTCACACGTAGCTTGTTGTTGTTCTACGCGGCGCTGGCTGCGGAGCAGCGGGCTGCGCTGGCAGAAAAGAACGTGCAGCAGCTCGAGGCCGCCTCGCGTATCGTCGGTAGCCGGGTCAACGAGGGGACGGCTTCCGGCTTCGAGGAGAACCGACTGACGCTCCAGCTGGAACTGGCTCGCAGCGAGCGTCAACAAGCCCTCGGGGACTGTGCCGCACTACGCGCGGAGTTGGCCACCGTCTTGGCTCTGGACGCTCGAGCGACCGCTCCAGCGGGCGAACTGCGAGTGGACGAAGTGACGCCCCAGGCGCCACAGACGCGCCCGTCTTTACAGCTGGAGCAGCAAGCCATCGAGCGAGCGCAGTCCGCGGTCGAGCAGGCCGATACTGCGTGGATCCCCCGGTTCTCAGTACTGGGTGGGTTGCGTCTCGGCGACACTCAGGGCACGGGACAGACGGGCTACGTCGCAGGTCTGTCGCTCTACCTACCGTTGTTCTCGCGGGGGCAAGACGTGCAGGCCAGCGCGACGGCGCAGGAGCGCTTGCAAGAGGCGCGTCTCGCCGCTCGGCAGCGGAACATCACTGCGGCGGTGGCTCGGGCCAAAGCGGAGTTGGAGGTCGCCGTGCAAGAGTTGCACAGGTTCGAAGCCGCGACGGCAGAGCGCCTGGAGCGGCTCGAACGGGCCGCGGAGCGCGGCTATCGCGAGGGCCATCACGGCATCGTGGAGCTACTGGATGCGCAACGCGCTCGCGTCGAGGTCGAGCGTCGAAAACTGCAGTTGGCGTTTGCTGCGCGGCGCGCCCAGATCGCGCTGCGCGCAGCGTTGGGAGAGTTCGAATGAGACGAAGCCTCACGACGGCATTACTTGCTCTTGGCTTGCTCCCGAGTTGTCGGCAAGAGCGTGAGTCCTACGAACATTCGAAGGAACACGTCGAGGGTCATGACCACCACCGCGAAGGGCACGGTCATGGTGATACCCCGATGACTCGCGTCACGAAGTGGTCGCACGACTTCGAGTTGTTCGCGGAGGTTCCGCCGCTGGAGAGTGGCAAGGAGGCGAAGATGTTGGCGCACGTCACCGTGCTTTCCGACTTCTCACCACTCGCGGAGGGGCGGCTGACGCTGCACGCAACGGGGCCGGGAACGTTCACTGCCGTCAGTGAAAAACCCCTGCGGAGTGGGATCTTCGAGCTGGCGTTCACTCCAGCGGCACCAGGTACGTACTCAGCGGAGTTGCGAGTCGACGGGCCGCTGAGCGGTAGCATCGGTGGTATCGAGCTCGTCGTTGCTGCCGTCAGTGAACCGCATGCTTCAAGGCACGAGGACTCGGAGCACGCCGAGCCCGGTCACGAGGACTCGGAGCACGGCGAGGATGACGGCCATGGCCCGCATCACGCCGAAGAGGCGGACGATGACGGCATCATCGAACTACTCAAAGAGCAGCAATGGGGTGTGCCGTTCGCCACGGCGTTCGCTGTCGAAGGCTCCCTAGTCGCTGGTATCGAGGTTTCCGGCAGCGTCACGACGCCCCCCAACGGTTTCGCCGAGGTGGGAGCACCGATCGCAGGGCGTATCGTCTCGCCGCCCAAAGGGTTGCCCAGGCCGGGCAGCCCCGTCAAAAAGGGCGCGCTACTCGCGACGCTCTCGCCGGCTCCGTCGTCCCCGGAAGGGGCCGCACGGGCCCAGTTCGCGGTGGTCGAAGCAGAGGCTCGGGCTGCTGCCGCCAAGGCCGCTCTGGGGCGTGCTCAGCGGCTGATCGCCGACGAGGCAATATCGCAGCGAGAACTCGAGGACGCCCAACGTGAAGCAACGGTTGCCGAGCAGGCCATACGCTCGGCAAAAGAGGCATCCCGACTGTTTGCCGGCGCCAGTGGCGGCACGAGTTCCGGCAGCTGGCGCCTGGTGGCCCCCATCGGCGGCACGTTGACGACGGTGGAAGCCAAGCCAGGTGCTTCGGTTTCCCCCGGGGACGTCCTCTTTCGCATCGTCGATCAAAGCGAACTCTGGATCCGGGCACGGGTGCCCGAGCAAGCCGTCGCGCGTGTGCGGACGGACCAGGATGCCCAATATCGAGTCACCGGTTTGGATGAACATCGCCCAATCCGTCTCACTGGTGACGAGCCGGGCGCCTCCTTGGTGACCGTGAGCAAGGTCGTCGATCCAGTCTCTCGCACCGTGGACGTCATCTACGCGCTGCATACGGAAGACCCTGCTCTGCGCGTGGGCGGGTTGCTCAGTGTGCATTTGCCGACCGGCGAGGCCTCCCACGGGATCTTGGTACCGCGGACGGCGGTGGTGCAGGACCGCGGACAGGAGCTCGTCTACGTTCAGCGCGACGGTGAGCACTTCGAGGAGCGCAACGTCAAGACGGGGGCCAGCAATGGCGATCGGGTCATCGTGCTGTCGGGGCTGACGGTCGGTGAGCGCATCGTCGTCAAGGGCGCCCACCTGGTCAAGCTCGCGCGCAGTGCGGGGTCCGAACAACCCCACGGACACATTCACTGATGATTCAGTGGCTCTTGCGCGCCAGTCTGCGGCACCGCTGGATGGTGCTGTTCGCCGCCACGGCGTTGATGATCGTGGGGGTGCTTCGCGCGGCACAGATGCCGATCGACGTCTTCCCCGATCTGACCGCACCTCGGGTTGCCATCGTCACCGAATCCACGGGCATGGCGTCGGAAGAGGTGGAGCAGCTGATCACCTTTCCCATAGAGGCGGCGGTCAACGGAGCTGCTGGCGTACGGCGAGTGCGCTCAGCTTCCGCTCCCGGCATTTCCGTCGTGTGGGCGGAGTTCGATTGGGACACGAGCAACCAAGACGCGCGCCAGACCGTCACCGAGCGCTTGCAGAGCGTGAGTGGTAACCTGCCACCGGAGGCGAGTGCCCCGCTGCTCGCACCTGCGTCGTCCGTGATGGGGGAAATCGCCTTCGTGGCGCTCACCAGCGATACCCTAACCCCGCTGGAGTTGCGTCGCATCGCCGACGTCAGGGTGCGGCGTCGGCTCTTGTCGACGGCGGGGATTTCGCAGGCGGTGCCCATTGGCGGCGCCGTCAAGCAATACCAAGTGCTCGTCGACCCCCAGCGTGCGGAGCAATACGGCCTGTCGTTGACGGAGGTCGTCGAGGCGGTGACCCGAGGTACCGCCAATGCTCCGGGCGGCTACGTCGTCGACGGCGG
>JBNKZR010000046.1:0-26575 GCA_050301735.1 Polyangiaceae bacterium
ATCAAAGTGGACACAGACGAGACGACGAGAAGATAGATACGCACAGGCGCCGCTCTCGCCGTGTCTTCCACATGATGCCAACGAACGAAGAAAGCGGAGTCATCCTTTTTTATTCCCTTGCTCGTCGCAGGCGATCACCCCCTCACCCAAGGACCCGAGGGTCGTCGCCAGGATCTGCTGGACCTCTCGCACGCGCCGGTCCCGCTCCACCCGAGTGAGCGCCGTCTCGATGCTCGCCTCCAGCTCCTGCTCCCTGAACGGTTTGACGACGTAGCCATAGGGCGCGTTCTCCAGCGCACGTTCCACCGTCGCCGTGTCAGCGTGCGCGGTGAGAAACAGGAACGGAACGCCCAGCTGCGCGCTCAGCTGAATGCCATCCATCGCGCCACGAATCCGCACATCCAAGATCGCGAGATCGGGACTCCGGGTTCGACAGATATCCAGCGCATCCTCGGCGCAGTCGGCCACTCCCACGACGTCGTGCCTACGAGCAAGTAGACAATCCTCGATGTCCGCAGCCACCAATGCTTCATCTTCGACAATCAGTATCTTCGCCATCTCAAGCCGCCCCCAGTCGGATCTCCGACGAGTCACGCACGACGGGAGCACGGACCACGAATTCGGATCCGCCGTCGCGCCTCGTGGAGATGTGTCCCCTCAACTGTTTCCCCAACCGGGTCACGATCCGCATCCCCAACGATGACGTGGTGCTGAGGTCGAAGTCCTTCGGCAGCCCCTTTCCGTCGTCCTTGATGGACAGTTCGAGCTCACTGCCGTGCCTCGTCAAGCTGACCTGTACACTGCCGGACCGTCCGCCGGAGAAAGCATGCTTGAATGCGTTCGTCAGAAGCTCGTTCGCGATCAAGCCCAACGGGATAGCCTGGTCCATCTCCAGTACCAAGGACTCCGCTTTGAGTATCACGCGTACGCGATCGCTCTCGACCCTAGAGGAACGCTGCGCCAGACCACAGAGTTCACGCAATTGAGCCGCAAAGTCCACCGAGCCCAAGTCCTCCGTTCTGCATAGCTGCTCGTGCACCAGTGCCATCGTGAGGACCCGCGCGCTCGTTTCGTCGAAGACCGAGCGCAGTTGCGGATGCTCAACGCTCTTTCGCGCCAGTCGAAGAATGCTCGAAACTACCTGAAGATTGTTCTTCACCCGGTGGTGGATCTCACGCAGCAACACTTCCTTCTCGCGGAGCGACTTCCACACGCGTTCTTGGGCACGCTTGCGCTCCGTGAAGTCTTGGATCTGTGAGACGAAGTATAGCGGTTCGCCAGTCGCACTTCGCGCGAGGGATACCGTCAGCAAGCACCAGACTTGTTGGCCATTCTTCTTCAGGTACCGCTTCTCCAGATGATAGTGTGAGCGCTTTCCTTCGAGAGTCTCATGGAGCAAGGCCATGTCTGCGGCCAGGTCCTCTGGGTGCGTGATGTCCTGAAAGCTCAAGGACAACAGCTCATCGGGTGTGCGCCCGAGGATGCGGCACAGAGCCGGATTGACGCGCGTGAAGCGCCCAGACAGGTCCACCAGCGTCAGCCCAATTGCCGAGTGGTCCAATGCGTTCTTGAACTTGGTTTCACTCTCGATCAACGCCGTGCGCGCTGCCTCGGATTCGCTGATGTCCCGAGCCTCGGTAACCAACATCTCCACCTCCCCCGACGCGGCCAGGACCGGCTTGATTGACAGGTCGACGGGGATCGTCTTGTGCAAATTCGGCCCCAAGCGCGTCCAGAATCGGTTGAAGTGACCCTTCGCCGCTCGCTCGATGGCTCGGGTCAGTTCCTTCGCAGAGGCATCAGCAGGACACCACGGCGTCTCCCCAAACGGCTTGTCTTTGACCTCTTCCATGGAGCAACCGTTGAGCTCGAGCGCCGTTCGATTCGCCTCCAGAACGCGCCCGTCGGGCGAGAGGATCCACGTCATCTGAAACATGCTGTTGAAGATGCCTTCGAAGCGGCGGCGTTCCAGCTGGATCCGCTCCGCTACCAGACGTGCTTCCGTGACGTCCTTGTTCGTGCCAGTCACACGCACCGGTTGCCCCCCCGCGTCTCTCTCCACCCAGCAGGACATCTCGATGATACGCACTTCACCCGAAGGCTTCCGGATCTTGAAGTCGAAGCTCGGCGGGTGAGCCCCCTCGAGCACCAGCTGCAACGTCTGTTCGACCTGCTCTCGTTCTTCTGGTACCAGGGCCTCTTGCCAAGCGCTCACCTTCCCGTCGAAGGTGTCTCGAGTGTGCCCATAAATTTCGAACATCTGATCGTTCCAGATCAGATTGTCATCGTTCACCACCCACTCCCAGATGCCAAGCCGCGCGGCGGTGGTCGCGAGCTCCAGTCGAGCACGGGCACGGTCTCGCGACTCTTCGGCATCGAGACGCCGGGAGACGTCCTCCAGCCCACAGGCGACGAAGCGCCTACCTTCCGCCACGAACGGGTTGATGGCGATCCGAACCGACGACTCCGTCCCATCCTTGCGCCGTGCTACCAAGCCGCGTCCATTCGCCAAGTCGCGCGACACGCCCTCAATAACCGCGGATTCGAACAGGTCCGGGTGACGGCCTCGAAACCGCTCTGGGAGCAAATCGTGTACCGAGCGCCCGACGAGCTCGTCCTGCGCGTAGCCGAAGAGCTGCTCTGCTTGCCGGTTTGCGAGTTCGATGGCCCCGTCTTCTGCAACCACCAACATCGCGCCGGGCGCTGCCGCCATGTACGCGTTAGCCCGCTCCAACGCTGCCTGGGTGCTCTGAAGAGTCAGACGGAGTTGATGCGCCACCTCGACTTGATGCGCCTCGAGTACCTCCAAACGACGAGCGGCGAAGAACGCCTTTCCCACGAGAAAGAGCATGGTCAACGTGCAGAACAGCGCCAGTTCGGTCCCCGGTCTCAGCCAACTGAATCTCGAGCGCAGCAAGACCCAACCCAACAAGACCGGACCCACAATCCCCAGGGGAAGGTAGACGCGGGCGATCATCGCATGCGCACCGGTTCCACGCAGCAGCCGCAGCAATCCTTCATCCGGCCTCAGCTGGAGGGCCGCGAGCCCGAGCAGCAGCAAGCTCCCCGCCGTCGGCAGTGACAGGGTCTCGAACCACGGCAATTGAGAAACACTGTGCGGTGCGTACGAAAAGCCAACCAGCGCGAGCCAACCGACCGCTATCACGAGCCAGCAGCATGCATGGAAGGCCAGGCGCCACGTTCGCGTCCGGTGGACCCCAACGGCGACGCCCAGCAGCAAGATGCAAAGGGCGGTCACAGGTGACGGACGCCCAGGCAGACGTTCACTCCAGTGGTCCACGACGAGCCATTGGTCGAAAGGCAGCAGTGTCAGCCCGCCATATTGGAGCAAGCTCACGGCACCGATACAAACTGCAACCAATGACAAGTACCGTGCCCATCTGGTCTCGGCTCTCCGCTTACGATGAACGAACCACAAGCCTGCGGCGACTGAACCGAGGCCGAGGGCGGTGTTCACCTTCATCGTTGCCCATGAAAATCCGAAGCAGGTGAGCCAGCGTATCTGCAGCAACCAGCCGACAAGCGCCAGCAAGCAGAGTCCGCAGGCCACCGCGGCGCTGACCTCCGCATAGCGACGAACGTCTACCTTCTGCCCTGAACTGTCAACGTCAGGGCCTTGCAAGACGCTCCTAACCTGCTGGTCCATCGTTGTCAGCCAATTCGCGCAACGTCCGTAGACCACGCCTCAAGAGCTGAGATGCCCGCGACGGGGACACGCCGAGCTCTTGAGATATCTCGACCAGCGCGGTGTTGTCGTAGTACCGTCGCTCCAGCACCAAACGGACCCGGTCGTCGAGCAAGCGAGTCAGACGCTCCATCGTTTCGATCTCCATGTGGCGCATCACCGCTTGCTCTGGATCAGGTGACCCGTCACGAGCAAGCCACACACCGTCACCCTCGCCCGACGACGGCGGGCGCAGTGTGTTGACGACAGCCACCCGCTGCCGCCTTTCGTCACACTGGCGTAGATGTTCATAGTCGCCCTCCTGAAGCCCTGCCTCATGCGCCACTTCGTGCGCTTCCGGCTCGCGCCCGAGGCGCACTCGCAGGCGATCGGTAGCCTCGTTGGCACGACGTTGGGCTTTCCGCTCGCCACGCCCGAGGGGATCCGCTTGGCGAAGGTAGTCGAGCATGGCACCGCGGATGCGCTGAAGTGCATAGCTGCGAAACCCCTCTGCTTTGGGGCTCGAACGGTCCAGCGCCTGTGCGAGGCCCAGGGCCCCGACCGCGGACAGCTCTTCGACGTCTGCTCGCCAGTTGCTCCGGCGGCCGAACGCACGTGCTTCGCGTTGCACGAGGCTCAACAAGTCGTTCAGCGTGGCTTGACTTGGTCGCTCTGCGTCTGCTTTGGTCAAAATATCCCTTCCTGACGCGGGCACTTGCCCCGTTGTGTTACGACGACACGGCTCCCGCGGCGGATAAGAGCTTCGTCGTCGAACTTCGTGCGGGCGGCTCAACGGCCATCGAGTTCGTGGGAAATCCGCCACTGGCCTTGTGCACCCGCCGCGGTCGACCGTTTGGGGACAGGGTAGAAGGAGGAATGGGCACCAATTAGGCGCTCGACGAGGTGGCTCAACACGCTTCCATGCCGGGGTCAACCCCACGAAACGCTGAGGCTGACGCGCCCATGCGCGAGTTGTTGCGCTTTCGCTCCTGGCTGAGTGCCTGTGGCGATGCCATCTGGTGCTACGAGTTCACCCCCGCCATCCCGAACGACGCGCCGAAGTCGGAGCTCATGCGAGCCGTCGGCCATGGCGTGCTGGTGGAGTGCAACGATGCATGTGCCCGGTACTACCGTGCCAGCTCGAGAGACGAGGTACTCGGTAAGACATGGCTTCACAATCTGAAGCGCCAAGAGGCGCAGCTCCCAACACATCTGTCCACATTCGTGGAGGGGGGTTATCACCTTGACGACGCCCTGGACGTCGTTCGCGGCCTCGACGGGATCGTGCGCCATTTTCGCAGTGATGCGTACGGCGTGTTCGAAAACGGAAGACTCGTACGGATCTGGGGCACATCGAAAGAGCTGCCTCAACAGAACGGTGCCAGGCACGCCGCTCAGCCCACAGCAGAGGCCGAGCAGTCCATCGCGTCGCGCGAGCGGACGCTTCGGGAGCTCTACCATCGCATGGGGAACGACTTCCAGCTCTTGGCCAGCGTACTGAGTCTGCACTCCAAGCGAAGCTCGGTACCAGAGGCAAGTCGAGCGCTAGAGCAGGCCATCGACCGCATTCATACGATGGCGTCAGTGTACAAGCTGCTGCGACCCAGGATGCAGGATGGCATCAGCCTGACGGCGTACACCAACGAAGTCGTCAACAGTCTGCGCCGGCACACCACCCCGAACTCAAAGATCCGGATCCAGTCCCGCCTGGACGACGCAGTCGTGATGCTGGACTTGGCCGCCCCACTCGGCTTGTTGCTCAACGAGCTATTGAGCACACTGCTCGGCTCCCTGAATGCAGAGGCTAGCGCGACCATCAGCATCCGCGGCGAATTGATTGGGCGGCAGGCGTTCGAGCTGCGAATCCACTGCGCGGAGGCGACGGATGAGCGCGCCAGACTGCGCACGGGCTCGGTGTCGTCCGGGTACGTGCGTTCACTCTGCACGCAGATTGGCGCGCAATTGGACGTCGAGGTGAACCAGGGTACGGAGTACGTGTTGCGCTTCGGGATCTAGCCCAAGACCGATCCAAACATAGGCCGCAGCATCGTCCTTGCGGAGGGCGGCGCCTCTTTGCGTCGGGCCTCGACGCTCGTGCGTCAGGCAGCGGTGTACGACGAACACCGCCGCCCGCACGTCGCGTTCTTCGCCAAGCGCGCCGACTGGCGATCCTGGCACGTGCCGGCCGCCTCCGCGGAAAGCCAGCGACAAGCTGTTGAAAGTATTAATAGAAGCCCACCGGCACGGGACTTGAAAAAGGCTGCGCGTGAGCACCCGACGCTCGCGAAGGAGAAAACATGAACAGCAGCACTTTCAAGACCATCATCACGGGACCAGCACTGATCGCAAGCCTCCTGGCATTGGCCTGCTCCGCTCCAGCAGCGGACCCACCGACAGACTTTGGCGAACTGTCTCTGGCTCTGCGCACGACGGTGGAAGGCGAAGCGTACGAGCTGAGCAACGCCAGCTTCCTCATCACCGGAACCGCCGACGTGGCGTTGCAAACGGACGACACGAACGAGGGCGAGACCCTCGAAAGCGAACTTCCGGTTGGGGAGTACTCCCTCGAACTGCAAGAGGGCTGGCAACTCTTGCGGCTTTCCGCAGACGGAGCGGAGCCTCTGACCGCGACGCTCGTGTCCCCCAATCCACAACCATTCACCATTGCCGATGGAGAGACGACGAGTGTCAGCTATCGCTTCGAGTTCGATGGCGAGGAACTGGAGCTGGGCACGGGCTTCGTATCGATCACCATCGACGTCGCGGAGGCGACCGTACGGTCGGTGATATTCAGCGAGCTGATGAGCAACCCCGCCGAGCTCGCGGATTCGTCGGGGGAGTGGCTCGAACTGTACAACTCGGGTGATGACCCGGTGGATCTCGAGGGCTGCTTCGTCGAGCGCGATTCGACCAGCTTCGAAATCGCAGAACCACTGACGATCGAATCCGGCCAGAGCCTGACACTCGCCAACTCCGACGCCCCCGGCTTCACTCCGGACTACGTCTACTCCGGAGTCACGCTCCCGAACTCCGCCGTATTCACTCTGAACCTACGGTGCAGCGACGAGCTACTCGATTCCGTGGTCGTCGACCCATCGACCTGGCCTGGTGGCGCAGGCGTCGCCGTGAGTCTATCGTCCAATGCGAGCGACGAGATGAGCAATGACGACCCCGCAAACTGGTGCGACGCGGCTTCGCCATACAGCACCGATCTCGGCAGCCCCGGGGAGCCGAACCCCGTCTGCGGGGGCTGAAGCTCGCGACTGGGCCTTGGGGCACTCGGCAGCGCACGTCGCGCCAGATGCCCCAAGCGCTCTTCCGAGACATCGCGGCCAGGATTACGGCCAGCATCCAGCGCACTCGCGAGGCTGGGTCCTTCGAACCCGAAACCACATTTCCCACACGCTACAGTCTGTCCTGCTGGACCTTCCCGTTAGCGGCATACGTATCCCACGCCACAGGCAGTCGAATGGTCTTGAAGCCGAGCCTTTTCAGACGCTGGACGTATTCCCTGGTGAACCCGTGGATTTCTCCATCCCGTCTCCCATTGGTTCGTGTTCTCCAACGCGTTGCCGATGTTGATGCCGGGGGCCATCAACATCGCTGCGTCGCAAGCGTCGAGCTCCATGGTCTCGGTGCTCGCGAGCACAACGAGCGAGTTGGTCCCTGAAGACCGTTCACCGGGAATGACGGCGGCAAGAAGCAGGAGAAGTGAGCAGAGGAGGGATTTCAGCGGGGTGCGGTCCTCAGGAGTGAGCAAGCAATCGAGTCGATGCTTGTGGCGCCCAAAAGGGCGCAGCTTTTTTGAACGGCGCGGCGCTCGTCACGACATGCAGCGGGCAGGGCCATAGTAATAGAAACGCCCCTTGCCTCGGAGTATGGAGCCCATAGCTCCAGCTGCTTCCGCGCGGATGTCGACTTCCCCCATGCAAGACGCTCGACGCATGCCCGACACCTATCACAACCCAGTACTGCCCGGCTTCTATCCCGACCCCAGCGTGTGCCGCGTCGGTAGCGACTACTACTTGGTGACGAGTAGCTTCGAGTACTTCCCTGGCGTTCCGATTTTTCACAGTCGCGATCTCGTGCACTGGCAGCAGGTGGGGCATTGTCTCAATCGACCGAGCCAGCTGCCACTCGCCGGGGTACACGCCTCAGGTGGTATCTTCGCGCCGACACTGAGATATCACGACGGCACGTTCTACATGACGACGACCAACGTCTCGGCAGGTGGCAACTTCATCGTGTCCTCGCCTGCACCCGAGGGACCGTGGACCGACCCGGTCCCCGTGGAGCAACCGGGTATCGATCCATCGCTCTTTTTTGATGAGGATGGCAGCGTGTACTACACGACGTCCAGCGAAGGCGCCCTACAGACTCGCATCGACGTCACGAGCGGCAAGCTGTTGTCGGAAACCAAGGTCGTGTGGAAGGGGACTGGAGGCCAGTACCCGGAAGCGCCACACCTCTACTTCCGCGATGGGTGGTACTACTTGCTGCTCGCCGAGGGCGGCACCGAGTACGGTCACATGGTGACCATGGCGCGCAGCAAAAGCCCATGGGGGCCCTTCGAGCCATGCGCCCGCAACCCTCTGCTCACACACCGCAGCTGGCGGAGTCCAATCCAAGCCGTCGGGCACGCCGACTTGGTGGAAACGGCGGACGGACGATGGTTCACTCTCTTTCACGGCGTGCGCCCCAGCGGTTACCCCCCGTGCTATCACCTCGGCCGCGAGACGATGCTCAGCCCGATGAGCTGGACAGCCGACGGCTTCCCCCTAATCGGCGAGCAGGGGCGGGTCTTGCCCCAAATGGAGACGAGCCTTCCGCTACATCCGACACCGGAGCCGCCCTCACACGACGACTTCGACTCGGCGGAGCTTGCCCTGTGTTGGAATCATCTGCGGCAACCGAGCCCCCACTCCCTCAGCAAACGACCGGGGTACTTGCGGCTGAACGGCGCGGGCGGCCTCGACGAAGTGGGTACCGTCGCGTGGGTAGGACGGCGTCAGTGCCACTTCGAGGTCTTGGCAGCAACGTGTTTGGAGTTCGGCCCAGAGAGCGAAAACGAGGAGGCCGGGCTCGTCGTCCGCATGAACGAGCAGCACCACTACGAAATCTTCGTGACCCTACGCGCAGGACGCCGCAGCGTCGTCCTGCGACGCCGCATCGGGAGCCTCCAGGCGGAAGTGGCAACGCGTGCGCTAGCTCCTGACGAGACGTCGCGCGTCGTGTTGGCGATCGAGGCCTCGCGGATGCAGTACACGTTCTCCGTGGGCCCGTCTTTGGAGCGGCGATCCCCTCTGGGCCGGGGCGAAACCCGCTACCTCTCGACCGAAGTCGCGGGCGGGTTCACGGGCGTGTACTTCGGGATGTACGCGAGCGGCAACGGCGCACTCTGCAAGCAACCGGCGGACTTCGACTGGTTCGACTACGCAGTTCAAACTGAGCCAGTATCGACCTAGATGAGCGAGCACGATTGTCGAGCAATCGTTTCCTCGACTCCATTTTCTGTTGCGTCGAAAGAGCGTTCGCGAATCGCGCTCGCTCATTTGGGAGAGCCTCCGACAGCATGGCCGGCGCCGACTCATCGCCCGTTCACCAAGAGCCCCTCTCGAAAAAAGCGCGCCCATCGTCCCCACCTGCACGCCACCAGTCGTCCACGATGCGGTCCACGTCGCTCAGTGGTCGGCGGCCGCGTACGACGTCCTTGAGCTTCTCTTCGGTGGTGAGGACGAGCTTCGTGTAGTTCGGCGGGGGTTCTAGCTTGATACCTCGGAACAGGTCGGGCTCGAAATACTCGATCGTCTCGTTGGCGTACGCGAGGGAAGCGCGCACGTAGATCGGAACCTCCGAGGTCCCGACGGCCACCGGCACGCTACCGCCGATCATACGGAACTGTTCCGTGAACTCCGAATGTGTGGCATCAGCAACTCCATCGGGTAGTGGGACGAAAGCAACTGGGTGGCAGCTGCGGCGTTCGACCAAATGCCGCCAGACGGTCTGCGGCTCCAGCAGCCCTTTGCGCACCGGACCCCTCCGACGAGTGCCGCGGTCACCGCGCCGGCGGATACGATGAAGTCTCTTCGGGGGTCTTGTTGAGCTCCTTCCGCGGTGACACGTTCGAGCAAGCGTACGCGCCCCGCTCCAGCGCACCAACCCCTTGCCGCAGCGGACTCAGCCGGTCATCCTGCTTGCCCCACGGACACCTGCACGACCTACGTTTGCGCAAGGTCCCAGATTTGGGTCAAAGTGCCGCCGTGCCTCGATGCCTTCCCAAGTCGATACGACTCACCTTCGCGCTTTCGATCGCGTGCGCGGCGAATGGTGGCACGCCGACGGCGGCAGCCCAAGTCGCGACGAGCGAGCCGACCTCCAACCTCATCCCCATGAGCTTGGACTACGACGCCGAGGCGGCTTGCCCGTCTGCCGAGGTATTTCGGAGCGAGGTAACTCGCTGGACACAGAGCGTCGCCTGGAGGGATACCGACGACGCGGCACGCGTTCTGGTCACACTCTCTCCGACAGGGGGATGGGGGCGCCTGAGGATCGCGGCGAACGACGGTCCAGCTTCGAATCGAGTGGTGGAGGGCACGCAGTGTGACGAACTCGTCCGAAGCCTCGCTTTCGTGTTGGCCGTCGCGGTGGATCCCCACGTCGATCTCTCCGCGCTGGTGCGTGAACCAGCAACCGAGACGCCAGGAGACCCAGCCACCGCGGCGGAACCCGAAGCGAGCGCGGACGACACCTCGGAGAAGCCTGAGAACAGCGAGGGCAGTGCGCACGGAGACGACGGTGCCTCCAGCCGTTCGACGACCGACGCCCTGTTGCTGGATGCAGAACCGTCGGCGCTCGCTGGCTCTCCAGCACCCAGCGCTGCCCAGTCCAACCCTGCAACGTCACCAATCTCGGCGGCCACCGAAGGCCCGACCCGAAACGCGGGCCGAGGCCATTTGTCCGCCAGCGACTCGCCGCGCCAGCCCTCACCCCTGGCGAGCGATGTCGGGCGTGCATCGCTCGGCGTCGCAGGCCGCATCGAGAGCGGTCTGGGCACGCAGCTGGCTCCGGGGCTGCGAATCCACGCCAGAGGGCGTTGGCTGCGGGGTCCGAGCGAACAGCCCGCGCTGCTATCACCCGGAGTTGCGCTCGGAGTGACTGCCAGCTGGCCGCACATCGCAACCGGCGAGATCATGGCAAGGGGAGAGAAGACGGCTCTCGACGTCGAAGTCTGCCCTTTGCGGCTCGCGTTGTCCCACGCGCTGCGCCTCGACCCGTGTCTGGTCGGAGAGCTCGGGTCGCTCTCCTACGAACCGGACAACTTCGATCGGCCGCAGACGACACGCGCAACCTGGGCGGCGGGAGGACTGACGCTGAGTCTGGTCACGACGCTGAGTGAGTTCGAAGCCGCACTGTCACTGGGCGCGCGCCTCAACGCCACCCGCCCTGGTTTCAGCTATATCGACAATACCGGAGAGGCCCCAGAGCGCCTCTTTCGTGTCTCTCAACTATCTGTAATCACGTCACTAACCATCGAAGCGCCGATTTTCGAATCAGAACCGTGAAGCTCGGACATAGCGCTTTTGGGAGTCGCAAGGACCCTTGATTCGAAAGCATGATGCATCGTCGCGCCACCGCCGTGCGAGAGCCGCCGCGCTCCCTGACGCTGGAACAGTTGTTGCGGGACCACTACGCCTTCGTGTGGCGCTGTCTGCGGCGCTTCGGCATTCCGGAACTACACGTGGATGATCTGGTGCAGGAGACGTTCATCGTAGCGAGTCGCAAGCTCGACCAGATCGAACTCGACAAGGGTCGGGCGTTCTTGACGGGAACCGCGCTGCGACTGGCGCAGAACTACCGACGCGGTGTGGGTCGGCGCCCGGACAATTGCGAACTCGAGGCCATCGAATCCGAATGCTCCGCTCGGCAGGATGCGCAACCAACGCCAGAAACTCTACTGCAACAGCGCCGGGAACGTCACCTGCTCGACGTCGCTCTTGCGCAGCTGCCGCTCGAGCTCCGTGCCCCCTTCGTCTTGATGGCATTGGAGGGGCTGACTCGCTCGGAGATCGCAGAACTTCTCGAATTGCCGGAAGGCACGGTGGCGACCCGCGTGAGAAAGGCCCGACAAAGGTTCGAACGCGACGTGCGCCGCTTGATGCAGACTCACGAAAGACGAGGCGACGAATGAACGATGGTCGCGACTGGGAAGACCCGCAACTCTGGTCGAAGGACGCGTCACGCTTGCTCCAAGCGGCAGCGAGCGACGGGCCATCGCCACTCGCTTTGCGTCGCACCGCCGCCGCTCTGGGCGTGCCCATAGCGGCGCTGACGGGTATCGCGACCCATTCCACGGCGGCAGCAGCGAGCTCACATGCCGCGCAGCTGACTGCACTGCAAGCAACGACCACCGGCGCAAGTGCAACGGCCAGCGCGAGCGCAGTGGTGGGCGGCGCTGGCGCCAAGGTCGCAGCGCTCGGTGCAGGTACTGGCAGCGTGCTAACGGCAGGAGTGACGACCAAGATGGCCCTGGTGACGAAAGCCGTCGCCGGCCTGGTACTCTGGGGCGGTGCCACCGTGACGACGCTGCACGTCGCAAACACCGTGGTGCATGCGCCCGACGCCCCCGCGTCGCTGACAACGGAAGCGGCGCCCGCCACGCCGCAAGCGTCACCGACGCTGCCGTCACCCCACGGGACTCGGCTGGCCGAGGACACGGCGCCATCGTTGGTGTCGGACGAAGCTCCGCCCGAGCTCAAACCCAGACCCGAACCGCCGTCGCTTATCGAAAAAGGGAACCGACACACGGCATCCAAACCAGCAACGCCTGCCTCACCCCGCTCCGCGGATGAGACGGAGCTAGTCTCTGCGCAACTGGAACTGGAATTGGCACAGCTGGCGGCCAGTCGAGCAGCGCTACGCGCTGGCGACGCGACTCGCTGCTTGAAGCTGCTGAAGGGCTACCGCGCCAATTTTCCGACCGGCGCGCTCGCTGCCGAAGCCGAGGTGCTCGAGATCGATGCACTGGCAACTCTGGGTAGGACCGACGAAGCACGCGCGCAGGCAGAACGCTTGGCAGCGCGCGCGCCAGACAGTCCCCACCTCCGACGGCTCACTCGCTCAGGCCTGCTGCAGAAACCCAAATCAACCTCCGCTCCTACGAACATGGCTGAGTAGAGGTAAACAGAATGAGGACACATCGAGCAATATCGACCAGCGCGCTACTATGCGGCGCGCTTCTTTCATGCGCCAACAGCGATCACTCACTGGGTACACGTGACGTGGGCGACGGAGTGAGAGCCAGCGCCGACCGCACCGAAGACGACAGCGCTACCCAAGACGGAGAAGACACCGCCGACGCAACCAACGAGGCGATGTCCGAGCAAACGGACGCAACAGACGCCGCTGACGCAACCCCGAACAGCGCTCAGGAAGCAAACATTGCGGATAGCGTGGATACCGACGATTCCGCCAAGGACACGGAATCGGAGGGCAGCGAAGAGAGCCTCATCGGAAGCTACTGCGCAATGGAGGCCGAGTGCATTCCCGGGTGTATGACGGAAGAAGCGTTCCTGCCGTGCTCGCGTCCTGAGCGCCAACGAGAGTGCGCGAACACGAACGTCGAGGGCAACGAAGGCCCAGAGTGCGCCACGGCTCGTCGGCAGTGGTTCGGCTGCATGGCAGAGCTATCCTGCGACGACGCGCTGGCGTTCCTCCACGCACACCCAGACGACGTCGAAGAAGACACCCCTTGCGCGCAAGAGTTCGACGCGGCCTCTCAGTACTGTGAATTCGAGCCTCCGACCGAGTACGATCTGAGCGGCGAATCCTTGCCACCATTTCTGACCCGCAACTCCCAGGTGGGGGAGCCTTGCGTGCCGGTCGCGGAACTATTCCCGGGTTACCCGGGCGCCAGTGCCGAAGAGATCGACTTGGACACGGCACACGGCGGCTGCGAGAGCGCGATGTGCATGTCCTACGGCTTCCAAGGCCGCGTCGGGTGCCCAGAAGGTAACTCCAAGCAGCCTTGCCTGACCCCCGATGGCGTCGCGGTCGACACCGACGTGGAGCCCCAGTTGGAATCGCGCCCCGCGGAGCTGGCCGTGGTCTGCACCTGTCGCTGCTCCGGCCCGGGCGACGAGCCGCTGTGCGAATGCCCGACGGGAACCGTCTGCGTGGACGACGTCATCGCCGACCTCGGTCCCAAATCGCAGAATCTCGCCGGCGGCTATTGCCTACCCGAAGATACGACTTGGTGACGGGACGCGGCCACTGATGGAGAAGCTCGGAGCCGCACCGTCTCCCGGCCCCCCGCATCGCAGCATCTCACGCTCCCCCGAGAGCCAGAAACGATCGAAAAAGGCCCACGCGCGTTGGCGCGCGTGGGCCTCTCTTCCTGGGATTCGTGCTCGAACTCAGGCGTGTGCGGCAGTGAATTGTCCACCGCCAGCACCGAAGTTGTCGGTGGGCACACCGGCGGCGTTGATGGCCGACGTCAGAATGGGAGCGTTGTTTCCATTGCCCTCGACGACCTGCCCTTGCTTGAAGAAGTTGCCGCCACTACCAGCAATGACGATTGGCAGACCGTTGAAACCGTGAGAGGGCCCATCGGCAATCGAGTTCGTCCAGTAGATGAACGAGTTGTCCCACAGTCCGTACTGGTCCCACACGCTCAGAATGTGAGCGATGCTGGTGGCACGAATCACGTCGATCTCCGTGTGTGCCTCCTTCGCCCAGGCGTCGTTGCCGGCAGCGGAGTCACTGTTGGTACGATGGCTGATCTTGTGGAACGTGTTGTAGCCGCCCGTCGCCTGAGTGTCGTAGACCGTACCGTCGGTGCCATCCCCCCACTGCAACGTCGCAGTGCGGTTCGCATCGCACGCGAACGCGAGAGCGACCGTCTCTCCGTGCAACTTCACCAAGTCCTCGATCATGTGGGACTCGCGGTTGAACTTCACACCATTCTGGAAAGCGTCCAGCTCCGTCTGACTGGGAACGGTCGCCCCGCAGCCCACGGCACCCGCGACCGGGTCAGCCGGCATCATCCCGTCGTTCATCTCGTTGATGGCGCCGCCCGTCGCCATCATGTTGGTTTCGAGCTGACGGATACCCTCCAGGTGGTTGTTCAGCCGACGTCTGTCTTCCGTGCTGAGCTGTGTATTGGCGAGCAGCGAGTTGAAGTCTTCCAGAACCAAGTCGTTGACGCTCTGTTTTCGAACGAGGAGATCATCCGCAGCACTCGGAGCGCTGACGGGGTTCGACCCATCCGGACTCGTTGCGACGACACCCCCGGACAGCCCGACGAGCTTCTTGTACGTCTCGTAGGGGTTGAGCTGCGCAGGGCGCGCTGCCGACATGCCTGCCGAAAAGCTGACGCGTTCGGCGATGAAGGCCCCCTGGTGTGTACCCGAGTAGAGCGTGAGCGGGTCCGTCCCTGCTGGGTTGAGGGCCTCCGAGATGACCATGTCCGCCGAAGGACCGCCACTGGTCGACGAGTTTCCGCCGCTTCCGGGGGACACGCCGGTGATGGCCTGAACGTAGCCCTGGGCGTGACCGCAGTTGGCGGGTGAACCACCGGGATAGCGCAGGCCTTTGACGAACAGCAGGTGCTCGGCGTAGTCGGCCATCGGCTCGACGGTCGTGCCCGCCATGCTCTGCGCGGTCAACGCGCCACTACCGGGCCAGAACTTGTCGCCCACCACGCCATTGGCGCCGACGATGAAGAAACTGAACACCGGCGGAGCGTCTTGAGCCCAAGCCGAGCGACCTGGCATGCCCTCGAGGAAAGGCAAGCCGATGGCTACCGTTCCGGTTCCACGCAGGAACGCCCGTCGATTGATTCGCTTTCTGGTTGGACGCCACTGTCTCATAATGCACCTCTCTCACGCATGCGGAACGCGGGAGCCTTGACCAGCTCCAACACGACATTCTTCATCGACCCTTGCGCGGACATGCTGACCGTAGCGAGCTCATCCAACAGCGCCTGGTCATCACTCACGATGTCGCGCTGCAGGCCGTAGCTGGCAATGTTCTTGGCAAAGCAGGAGTGCGCCTCCGTGCTCGACACGAGAATGTCCATCAGCTCCTTCGCTCCATTGAACGAGAGCATGCCGTTCGAGAACGGGTAGGCGGAATTCGCGTCCACGGGCTTGCCCTGGTCTTGGTCGCGGTAGCGCCCCATGCCGTCGAAGTTTTCGAAGGCGTATCCCAAGGGATTGATGTAGGCGCCGTGACAGGCCTGACCGCAGGTGCCGAAACCCGTCATGCTTTCGATGTGTTCACGATCGGTCTGACCCGGTTCGGCGGGCGTGGGCTCGGGGAGGTCGAAGTTCGGTTCGGGCAGCTGCGCGCACAGAACTTGGTAGTTGATGAACAGACCACGATGAATCGCGTCTGACTTCGCGTCGTTGGCGAACAACATCAGATACGGCACCTGCGAGAAGAAGCCCACACGCTCTGGCCCGAGATCCACGAGGCCGTCGCCGAATGCGGGGGCATCCACACCATACAGCGCGGCCAATTCGGGTCCGACATAGCCTTCGGTACTCGTCAGGACTTCACGCAGACCCAGACCTTCTTCATAGATGTGCTGGAAGAACTGGCGCGAAACCTCTTCTGCTTCGAGCCCCATTGCCTCCGTGTACTCGGGCACGCTCTTAACGATGGTGCGGTAGCGGATGAACTTGAACATCTCGGCGAACATGTCCACGGCCATCTCGGCTGCCGCCGGGTCGTCCAGCATCTCCGCCGCAGCCGCGGCCGCCCCTTCCGGCGTGTCCAACTCGCCGCGCCCGGCCCTGTCCAAGAGGTCGTCCGAGGGCGTCGTGTCCAGGATCCAGAACGAGAGCTTGGCAGCCACCTCATACCCCGTCAGTGCAGCGCCGGTTGGCTCGAGCTCGGTGCGGTAGATGAAGTGCGGGCTCTGCAGCAGCGCTTCGATGACGAGACTGGCACCTTTGACGAACTCACTGCCGTCTCCAGACAATCCGGCGCCGACGTCGAAGGCGGCTCGGTACCTGGAGAACTCGTCGTCCGTCAGCGGGCGGCGGAAGGCGCGCCGCCCCAGCGTGCGGATGAAGGAGTCGGCATCGGTGCCTGCTCCGATGCGCTCGATACCGTTGGGGGTCGCCGCGAGCTCACTCGCAATTTCCGCCGCAGCTGTCTGATACGAGTCCCTCAGAGAGTTGGAGACTTCGAGCACACGCTCGTTGTTCGGGAACAACGTGAAACCGCCAGCCGGATTGAGGAAGGACTGGGACTGCGACGGCGGTTCGGGAAGGCGGAGGATGTCTTGCACGGTGCGCGTCCACTGAGCGTTCGTCAGCTGTATAGCGCGGGAGTAGATCGGCTCACCCCGAAGGTCGAAGGCGGCGGCGCTGAAATCTCCGGTCGCGGCTTGCGATCCGTCGGGCGGAACCGCTTCCCCCGGGGCGGCAGACGCTGGTGGCGTCACGCCAGGTGTCAAGCCTGAGGAGCCTGGCTGCGCCCCCGGCGTGGTGGAAACGTTCCCGTTAGCCCCCTCCCCACCTCCAGGTTGAACGGCGGGATCGACGGTTCCATCAGAACCGACACTCCCGCTGCAACCAAAGAGGAGGCTTGCGGATAACAGCAGTGAAAAGCGTGTGTCTGTCATCGTTGCCTTCCTGAAGGCCGCATTGTGCGTGACCACGTCTCGTAAAACCACCTGTTGTTCGAGGGCACATTATTCTGGCCACACTATTTCTCCGTAGGCACAACGGCTTGGACTGCCACCGTATGTTCGTTGGATTGATGCTGTGCGTCGAACGGACGACGTCGCATGTGCTCGGGCAAGCTCGAGCGTGGAAGGGCTGCCGCTCGAGGAGCAGACTCAACGCACCTACATCACGCTCACACGGCGGCGCGGCACGGCGAGCCCGTAGCTAGTCGGCCGCGCCCGCGCCAGTGTTGTCGAACTCGTAAAAGCGATTCGCGGGGACATCCGTTGCGACGGAGCTGTAGGGGCGACCCGTCGTTGCCGCATCTCGGTAGGGTGCGGCTTTCGCAATGTGGGCACCCATCACACAGCCACGAAAGGTGGCTTGCCCGTTCGGGTACACGCCGCTGGCCACGTTCGCCTTGTATGTATCGACGTCACCTTGACTTTCGTCCCAGGCGCGCGCCAGATGAATGGCACCAGCGCCAGCATCGGCGGTAAACGTGCTGTTGATGAACAGGATGCCGTAAGGGTTGCGCGCGTCAGTGCTGGGCGCTGCCACTACGCCGCTGTCTACACGATTGGTGACGCTGTGGATCGTGCAGCCGTCCAGCACGAAGGTTCCCCGCCCGAAGATGAAGTCGGTATCCCCTTCCACGTAACAATCTTTGAAGTAGGCGCGCTCGACGCGGGAGACGTTCGACGTCTTCACGCTGAGACTGTCCTGGTTGCCGAGAACGCGCACCCGCTCGAAGACGATGCGGTCAGCCTGAGTCAGCAACGCGACCGCTTGCACTCCGCCGCTCGCCGTCGACTCATCCGTGTCGTTGGCAAAGGTCAAGTTGGCCGCCTGAAACTCGTCGGCGTAGGCCGCAAAGGTCGCGCTGCCCGAGGTCCCATAGGTCGTCGAATCGGTACTCGGATTGCACGGGTTGGCGCTCGTTCCAGCGGCCTTCGACTTGCCTGAGTAGTTGTTGAAAACGATCGTCGTTGCGGACGCGTCCGCCCCCGACCCGTAGAGCGTGATCGGCGGCGCGGACGACGGCACACACACCACCTCGCGGTAGGTGCCCGCCGCGACCTCGATGTAGACACGCGCGTCGCCAGCGTTCGCTACTGCAGCGTCGATCGCCCCCTGCACACTCGTGTGCGTTCCGCCACTCGTGGCCACGCGATACACCGGCGTGAACGAACTGACATCCCCCACGCCTGCCGTCGGGTCCCAAGGATCCTCCGCGAGACCCGCCTCCAAGGTGCCGGCGCGTCGTAAGTACTGGGCGATGGTGAACGCGTTCTCGCTGGCGTCCGTCAATTGCGGACGAGTCGATGAGCCCGCAAGTTCGGGGTCGACCGGCGAAGCGGTTTCAATCGGGGGGTCTGGTGGGAGCCCGTCTGGCGGCGAACCTCCCGCGCCGGGCTCCGCGCCGGGACTGTCCCCCCCTGCGCCCTCGTCGGAGCCGGGCGCATCGCCCATGCCGCCCGCTCCTCCCGCAGCCGCAGGCATCGCTGGGTCCGTCGAGGCGCCTCCCGCGCCACCTGTGGACGCTCCAGTATGTTCACTCGCAGCACCCATCTGGCCGCCATCACCCCCGGCAGCGCCGACCGTCGGCTCGGCAGCGGTTGCTGGAGATGGGTTACCGGTTGGCACTGAGGCTCCAGGCGCGCCCCCTCCGGATGCCGTCGCGCCCACCATCGAGCCAGGCGTGGCCTCCGAGTTCGACGCACCGACGGACGGCGTCGTCGGTGCGCTAGGAGCACCAGCGGGCGACGTGCTCATCGCTGCCGGTTCGAGGCTCGTGTCCGCCCCGTCTTGCTCGGCCGAGCAAGATGTGAGCAGCACCAGCAGCGCAACTGCAGCACCACTCCCCCGGGCGCACCGTGACGGTCGAGCCGCAACCTGTTTGGAAGCACACCACGCGGCATCGCCCGAGGCGGGACCGAGTGGAGGAAGGATCGCTTGCACGATGGTCGATGATACACGGCCACTAGCGGGAAGCCAGACTCGACGCCGAGGCCAACGAGCGCGAACTCAGCAGCCCTGAACGCCTGCGCGACGCCGCACTGAGCTGCCGTGTGACGCAACCCATCGGCGGGCAGACTCGACGCGGGACAGGTCGGCACGTATCACCTGCTCATCGGTAAAAAGCCGAGTGCACCGCAAATTGCCACCCAGACCGAACGCTCGCTGCACATCCAAGTGCGATGGTGGGGCTCCCAGCCGGGCTGACGCGGAAATGTTCACCGAAAAGTCGAGAAACGACAGCCGTCGATGACATCCGCCGGCACATCCAGCTACCTTGGCTGGTCTAGGGTAACCCGCGGGCGCAGGCTGACTCAGCCCCTCGACGAACCCAAGGAAAGAGATGCGAAACATGATGCGTGAACACTCACACTGGTCCATGGCTGCGCTCCTAGCCTCGTTGGCGCTTGCCGCTTGTGGCGAAGAAGCGAGCAGCGACGACATGAATGCTCTTGCTGGAACGGCTGGCTCCATGACGCCCACCGGAGCCGGAACCGCTCCCGGGGGTGCTTTGCCGCCGGCGGCCGGAAGTGGCGCGCAACCCCAACCCTCCGCGGGCGCGGCGCCCCCACCTGCGCCGCAAGCACCGGCAGCTCCCGCAGTTGACCCGATGCCCGCGCCGACCATGGCCGCCGTGCCCGTGCCGCCAGCGCCCGTGACGCCAGAGCCGATGCCCGCAGCGGAGACTCCCGACGAGACGGCGATGCTGCCCCCGAACCCCGCTGATGGCATGATGCCCGTGGATCCAGTGATGGAACCACCTGTCGACGAGAACACCGACCCCGTTGGGGACCCGGATCCGATGGGCATGGACAACACGGGTGACATGGGCACCGGGAACGAAATGCCGATGGAAGAGATGCCCGAGGAGTTGAGTCCTGCGATGCAGCTCTACACGGGGCTGTGCGTGGAGTGTCACGGCGAAAATGGCGAAGGCGTCGAGGGCCTGGGCCCAGAGATCCAACACCCGGTGCGCGAATTCGGCGAGTACCTCGTGCGCAACGGTTCGGAGCGCCCGCCATACCAGGACCCGATGCCCGCCATCGGCGCAGAAGCGATCAGCGATGAAGTCCTGGCCGAGATTTGGGACTTCTTGGATTCGCAGCCGCGCCCAACCGATGGCGCAGGGCTGTATGGGGACTTCTGTCGCAATTGTCACGGGGACGACGGCAACGCCGTGCCCAACCACGGCATCGCCGGGATGCGGGCCACCGCCGACGAGTACATCAGAAACGTGCGCGGCGGACACCACGCTGGCGAGTTCAGCAATCGCAACGGCTACATGCCGGCATGGACAGCCGACGCCCTTTCCGACGCAGAGATCACGATGATCGCCGAATACGTCGCCGGCTTCTGAGCGGACGGTCCACGTTGCAGCGGCAGTAGCTGCGTCTGACGCGTGAGTCAGCTGAACGCGACTTTGCGCTGGATTTGTCGGGCGATTACTCCTACCCCGAAGCGTCCAGCGCAGGCTCGCGCCCCAGTGTCTCGTTTCCCGCATAGATGCCCCTTTCCCTCGACTGGCCAGATCGGGCACGCCGTGTCCTTCTCGACGACGCAGCCGGGAGCGAGCTGACCGCGGGGGACCTGGCCTCCCAGCTGGAAGCGGCTTTGGAGAGGTACACTGGAGGCCCGACGCGCGAACGACTCTCGCTCTTGATCGAGTACGTAGTGGCGTCGGAAGGCGAGAGCTTCTCCGCCCCACGGGCACGAGGCGCGCTCGCCTGGGCAGCCAAAACGGCCTCGCGGCAATTCTTGGCGTCGGACATCGTGCCCGGCTGGGACTCGGATCTCCGCGCGCTCTTCGACGCCCTCGCGCAACGAGCGCCAGCGCTGTTGGAAGAGCATCGCGATGCCTTCTCAGGTCACGCTCTGGAGCAGATCGACTTCGCGCACGCCCTCTGGGGCCATGCAACCTGGCCCGAAGCCACGATGGTGGCCGTCGTGCGACGCTACTTGAACTGTCCACCCGGCACGTTCACCTACGAGGGAAGGATCCCCACGCCGGTGTTGTCGAAGGCGGCACGGTCGCTGCTGAGACAAGAGGCGGTACCGCTGTTGCAATGGTCTCGGCTCGCGCCGATGTTGGGCGAAGCGGACGACGAGCTCCGTTGCCTGTTCATTCTCAACTACTGCGCCCAAGACTTTCGGTCCAAGGCCTTCGAGCTCGCCGATGCATCGTCACCCGCGCTCGTCGAGCTACTCGCCACGGCTTTGGATGAGCGGCAACTCTCGTTTTCAGGAGCGATTTCGTCAGCTCTCCTCCTGACGCGCGCGCAGGGCAGCGGCTGGACGCAAGAGATCCCACCGAAAGTGCGCCAAGCGCTGCTCTGGGACCTGCGCTGTGGCAACGACGTGGAGGCAACCATCTCGCTGCAAGCCTACGCTCAAATGCCGAAGCGCTTCGCTGGCGAACTGCTGCGAGATTGTCTGCGGGAAGAGCGCGCTCTGGCGCTGATCCCCGCGGTCAAGGATGACCGCGTCATCGCCGACCTGTTGGAACGCATCGAAAAGACCGGGCACGTCAGTGACGTCGCGATCGACGCTCTGGTGGCCTCGGGCGATCGCGCCCTCGAACCACTGCTGGCGGCATGCGCAAAGAAAAGCGTCAATGCTTCCGTGGCTGCCGTCGCGGCCGAAGTCTTGGGCCGCTCGGAGCACGAAGCTCGAGCCGAAGCACTCGTGAAACTGCTGGGGCACTCATCGAAGAGGGTGACCGGGACCGCCGCGCGCAGCCTTTCCCGAATAGGCGAAGGCGCCCGCTCGGAGCTCGAAGCGGGAACGAAGGCCACGAAGAAAGCAGTGCGCTCCCAGTGTGAACGGCTGTTGGCCAAACTCGGCAACCAAGGGAGCGACGAACGCACGCCGTTGAATCGAGTGCGGGCTCGAGCCGCCGAACTGTCCGCGCAGGAACGGGAGGCGTTCTTGTCGCTGTGGCGAGAGGCGGGTTCGAGCGAGGCCACCTGGCAAACGAAGCTGCGCCCCGAAGTGCAGCGTTTGGGCGCGCTGTCCGTCGAACTTCTGCGGAAGTGGTTCAGCGAGAAGCTGGAAGAGGGCGAGACTCGCTTGTGGTGTTACGCCGTGGAAGAACTCCGGGCGGATCCGGAAGCCGTTTGGGTGGCGGTAGATAGCTTCGCGCGCATGCCGAAGCTCAGCGCGTCGTTGTGGGCACGCCCGCGACGCGCCCTGAGCCACGCGGGGGCCTTACTGAACGCGCCCATCGTGCATTGCCTGCACAACGTGCACACGGAGTACCGCGAGACGCTCTATGGCCTACTGGCGGCTCATGCCGACTCGGCCGATGCCGACATCTTTCTCGCGGGCCTGAGCGATCCGAGCAAGACGGTTCGAACCCACTCCGTCGACGGGCTCAGCCGTCTGGGCGACGGCCCGTTGACGGCAGTCGCAAACCTTCTGCAGGGCACGGAGATCGGCACGCGAATCGCGGCCGCGGAGCTGCTCGCGGTTTGGGGTCGAAATGAAGTTGCTCCGGCCATCGCTGCCGCGTGGCGCGACGAGCGCAGTTCCAAAGTCAAACCGTACCTCGAGGACGCCCTTGTCGCGTGCGGCCAGAGCGCGCTCGTCTTCACCTTGGATGAAGGCGCTGCGTTGGACGAAGACTCCGTCGAGCGCTTCTTGCTGCTGCAGGAGTTGCCGAAGAAGCTGCCCGGCTTCATCCATCGAGAACAACTGCCCAGCCTGCGCTACCGGAGCGGCAGAGAACTGAGCGTGCGCGCCCGAGAGGGCTTTTTGGCGCGCTTGATGATGCTCGACCTGACGCTCAAAGGCCGAGCTCTGCGCAGCACGCTACCGCTCCTCGACGCGGACGACGTGCACGCCTTTGGGCGATGGGTGTACGAAGGTTGGGCGCGGGCACGCAACTCGAAACACAAGTGGGCGGTACTGCAACTCAGTCTGTTGGCAGATGTGGAGCTGCTTCACTCCGCACTTTCGCAGATCGGCTCGTTCCGCGGCGCCGAGCACACGGCCATCAACTGTCACTTGCGAGCAGCACAATGGCACCCTTCGGAGGAGGCCGTGCAGTGGCTCGGCTATTGGGCGGAGAACCTCGCTTCGCTCGGCGCGCGCTCGACGGCGAGTCAGCTCCTCGGACGCGTCGCTTTCAAGCGACGCTGCAGCGTGCAGGCGCTCCGCCGCGGCCTAATCCCGTTTCTGGGCGAAGAGCTCGCGGAGCGCGCTCTGGACGGCGAGGCTGCCCCGGGCTACCCGCAGCAGCGCCGACTCGACGAACTCGAGCGTTCGTGGCTCTCGGGGCGCAGTTGGCGGGGTACGGCCCTCACGCGCTTGTTTCGCACGCAGCCGTACCTCACGGGTGAACGCCTGTTGCTGCGCAGCGAAGCCGGACGGCTATGCCGCTTCGTTCCTTCGGAGAGCGACGCAGACGGCGAACTGCTCGACGAGCAGGACGCGCCGCTCGATCCGCTCGGGCGCTTCACCCTGGCGCACCCGCTGGAGTTGACGCAAGCGGAGCGCGACCACTGGAGCGCGCGCCTCGAAGCGCCCGCCGCCATCGCCCAACTCGAGCGCGAGCTGTACGAGCTGGAGGCCCTCGACGAACTGTGGGGACACGACGTCGCGGCCGAGGTCTTCTCGCGCTTCCGACGCCGAAACCGCTGGTTCCACGGCGAACCCATGGATGCGGGCATCGTGTACACCGACAGCCTGCACCTGCTCGGCCGCGGACTCGTCATCACCTTGCATCACTCCGGCTACGGTATCGGCAGCGTCGACTTCGACGATGATGTGAAGCTCCTGTCCATCGAGTTCTCCGATCTCGATGGGGCGGCAATGGCGACCGAAGAGGTACCTCCCATCGTGCTCAGTGAACTGTGTCGCTCCTTGGTTTCGCTGCATCGCACGGAGTGACGAAAGCGGCAAAGGGCCTGTGCCTCACGTCGTGCCCGACGTCCAACCTGGGCAGGCACCCGGAGGGACGTTGGACGCAAATTTGCGTCCGCAGCGTTCCCCTGGTCGACGGCTTGGAGCTTCGGCACGGGTATGGGATACTGCGCCGGCAGTGGATGAAAGGTTGGCCGGGGGGCAACCGGAGCCTGGAGCGGAAGGGTTCGGTGCCGAAGATGTTCGTCGTTGGCGCGGCCGCGTCACGCGCAGCATCGCCCGCTTCGCGTTCGTGCTGGCGCTCGTCGCTTGCTTGGCCGTCGTGCGGGAGGAGCTGACGCTCGGCGCGCCGCTGCTCTCGCCGTTCATCGCGCCCAGCGTCTTGCTCTTGGGTTGGGTCGGCTTCGCTCCACGTGTCAGCCAAAGAGCGCGCGTGTTTGCGCTTGCCGTCGGCCTCGGGGGCACCTGCATCGCGGTGCTGGTCCGGACCGCCTTTTGGGCGCCCAACGCGCTCGTAGTGCCAATCATGCTCGTGAGCGTGTTGGTGGTGATCGCGCCCAGCAGAGTCGCCTGGTCGACCCTCGCTGCGCTCGTGCTCGCGATGGCCGGCGTCGGCACCTACTACGTCGCGACGGACGCGCTTCCCGTCGGAGAGCTGGGCACCCTTCTGGCAGCCAGCGAGATGGGTGATCTTCGTTTCGACCCGCGCCTGGGTCGAAGCTGGTTTCGGGTGACGTTGATCTTCGCGACCTGCGCCGCGGTTTCGGTAGCCGCCGTGTCCTTCGTGACGCGCCGCCTGGAACGCGCTCTGGAGCAGGGCAGGCGCCTCTTCAGCGAGCTCGAACAGCGCAGCAAAGAACGCATCCATGCTCTGGAAGAGCACACGAGACTCGAAGCTCAGTTGAGACAAGCCCAACGCCTGGAGGCCTTGGGGCGGCTGGCAGGTGGCGTGGCTCACGACTTCAACAATCTGTTGGTCGTGATCATCAACAACGCGGCCTTCCTGAAGGAACTCACTCCGAAGTCCGCACACCGCGAACTCGAAGAGATCGAAATGGCCGGAGAGCGCTCTGCCGATCTGGTGCGGCAGTTGCTCACTTTCAGTCGCCAACCCCGCGAGGAGCTCGTTCATCTGAAGCTGGATGTCGCTACGCAGGCAGCCCTCAAATTGGTGCGCCGCTTGCTGCCCGCACACGTGGAGCTCGATCTACGACTGGCGGCGGGCGACGCCGAATTCTCCGCAGCACCGACGGTGCTCGACCAGATCCTGCTCAATCTGTGCGCCAACGCGCGAGATGCGATGCCCAAAGGCGGGCGTATCTCCGTGCTCACCGCTCGAGTCCGCCGACCCGCCCCCGATGCCGACACGAACACGGACTTCCTGCGCCTGAGCGTGGAAGATGACGGCTCGGGCATGAGCCCGGAACAACTCCAAAAGATCTTCGATCCCTTCTACACCACCAAAGAAGTCGGCAAAGGAACGGGCCTCGGGCTCAGTGTCGTGCACGGAGCGGTGGCGCGTCAGGGCGGATTCATCGAGGTGGACTCCGAGTTGGGCCGGGGCACCCGCTTCGACGTCTACCTCCCAGAGACAGCAGCGGCCCGTACAGCTGCTCCTGAGGTCACGCCTGTGCCTTCCGCACCAACGAACGAGACGTTGCTGGTCGTCGACGACGATGTGGGGGTGCTCCGTGTGCTCACCAAGACCTTGACACTGGCAGGATACAACGTCATCCCCTGCGCCGATGGCGATGAAGCGATCGCCCGCTACCGAGAACGGCAGAACGACATCTCCCTGGTACTGACGGACTCGGTGATGCCGAAGTTGGGCGGCAAGACGCTACACGAAATCATCACGAGTTCCCGACCCGAGCTGCCCTTCTTGTTCTGCAGCGGCTACACGCCCACCGCCTTTGCCGAAGACTTCTTCGACGACGNGCGGCGGGAATGGCTCGCCAAGCCGTTCCGACCCGGGGACGTGCTGAGCAAAGTCCGAAAGCTGCTCGAGCAAGCACCGAACTGAAGCCGCGGGCTGCGCGAAGGTCCCACGGGGCCCCCTCCGGGAGCAACCGATGGCTGGCTCCGCTCACCCGCGCGGCATTTCCATGACGGCGCGCGCGAGCTCGAGAGTGTGGCTCTCGGAAAGACCGAAGGCGTGCCCCAAGTCGACGAGCAGCGTCTCCTCCTCACGCGTGATGACGTTGTCGACGATGGTCACCTGCGTGGCCAAAGCCAGGACGTTACGTGTCCTGATGGGAGGGATCACCTGAGCAATCGCGGCCAATCGTACCGCACGCCCATCGGCCTCGAAGCGTTCCCTTGCCAAAGCCATCAGCTC
>JBNKZR010000047.1:0-26298 GCA_050301735.1 Polyangiaceae bacterium
CGCGCGCAGCCGGCCACTTGCGAGCGCGAGCAACCCGGCCCCAAGCCCACTGGCGAGCGCGAGCAAGAAGCCGGCAGTCGTGCCCAACCAGTTGGAAACGACGTTCCGGTCGGAGCGGCGCCCGTGAGCAGCGGTACCCAACGCCTCAGGAGCGAACGCGCCTCGAGCGCAATCGGAGGTGTCCCGACGTCAGTCATCAGCGTCTTCGTCGCTCATCTTTTCGAGCACCTGCGTGATGATCTCGTCGTCGACGTTGGCGGCGAGCAGCAGGGCCTCCGCCGCCCCGACGTCCTCCGCGTCCACGGCATCCCAGAACGCCTCGAGCCGACCTGCTTCGGCAAGCCGTTCCAACACCAACGTCCCTTCGAAGTCATCCTCGTCCACTGGGCAATGCGAGCATAGCGCAAACGCGTGTGTCGAGCGTGCTGCTGCCACTCCCGGGCTTTCGAATACCAGAGCGGGCCCTCGCTGCCCGATTTGGCGCTGACTCGCGACCGAACTCAGACCTCGTCACGGGCACCTCGACCGCCAACGGGACACGCCGCAGCTAGCAACGCTGCACCTCGATGGGCCGAAGCACGCACTCATTTGGCTGCTCCAGCCCGCGCGTATCTTTGAGCTATCGACACAAAGAGACGCGAAACGTCGATCTACTGCCTGCCAGGACACCCGATACCACACTGCCACCAGGCCACCGGTGCACACACTCGACGCCCCGCGCTGAGCTCGACGCTCACGCCAAACCGGCACCCGTGATTTCAGTGTCCGCCCGGAGTACTGAGAACCAACTGGGTTCTACCCCCCGCCGCGCGTCTCTGGCCAGATCGTCTCAACCTCAGTCCGTCGACTCGACGCAGCAATACGACGCAATGCGTCGAGCCAACCCCTTGGGAGTCATCCCATGCCATCAACCAGCGCTGCATCGCAGCAACGCAACTGAGATTTGAGCGCCGCGGAAATGTCTATCTCGACAAGAGCGAACACCATCGTTCACCCTGAGGCGAAACCTTTAGTTCAATTTCGCTGATCTCATCGAGGCCAAGTGCCCATATATGCACGTCACGGGGCGACCCACGACGAACCCTAGCCCCGCAGAGGACTTCCCCATGTTACCCACGCGCCACCAATCCCTCATCGTGTCCGTTGCCGGAGGCTGCTGCTCGCTGGCCCTGATTGCGGCTTGCTCCAGCCCGGACGGTGGAGCGTCCGAGACGTCGACGCAGGGCGCCGCGGGGGGCAGCCCGACCCCAACCATGCAAGTCCCCACCGCAATGACGCCGGCGGATGCGCCGAACGTCACCGCTGGACCTCCCGCACAGGTCATGGCCGCGGAGCAAGACCCGGGGGAACTGGTGGTGGATCTGCCCTCGGACACTGCGGAAGAGGACACCGCGGCCGACGAAGTCGTGCCGGAAGCGGAAGTCAGCACGATGGTGACGGAGGAGTGCGCCGCGACCGAAGTCACGGCCACCGATACCACGACGATTCAGCCCGCAGACATCATCTTCGCCATCGACACCTCGAGGAGCATGACCGAGGAGATTGAGTTCGTGCAAACGCACATGAATCAATTCTCCCAACAGATCATCGATAGCGGCATCGACGTGCGCGTCATTCTCATTGGCTCACCCCAGCCTGTGGCTAGCGCTGAGCAGCCCGAGCAACCCGAGCAACAGATGAATGGTGGACGTGGCGGCAACGTCGCTCAGGGCATCTGCATCGACGCGCCACTTGGCTCCGGCACTTGCCCGGATGACGAGAACCAACCGTTTTACGTTCACGTCACCAACGGCGTCGGTAGCAACGATGGCTTGAACGTCATTCTGGAAACCTACCCACTGTGGCAACAGCACCTGCGTTTGGAGGCAACCAAGTCGTTCGTGATCGTCTCCGATGACGACGCGACGGACAGCAGCGCCGCCGCCTTCACCGACGGCTTGCTCGCGCTCGACGCCGACATGTTCGCAGAATGGACGTTCAACGGCATCTTCTGCGGAATGGAGTGCGACGCCTCCGCGGCAATCGGTCTGGTGTTTCAAGAGCTCGTGGCCCAAACAGCGGGCGTCGGGGGTGAGCTCTGCGAGCAGGACTTCCAGCCCGTCTTCGATCGTTTGGCGGAGCAGATCATCACCGGGGCAGGCAACCAGATCGCCTGTGAATGGGAACTCCCAGCCCCGCCGGCAGGGCAGACCTTCTCCGTCGATCTGGTCGAAGTCACACGCACCACGCCGACGGCTGGCGCCGTGCCCTTCGCGCGGGTGGGCTCGATCGACGAGTGTGGCTTGTCGTCTTGGTACTTCGACGATCCACTGAATCCGACGAAGATCCTCGCGTGCCCGGAAACGTGTGAAGCGATGCAGAACGAAGATGGCGGCAGCATCGACGTTTCCTTCAGCTGCGAATTGATCGCTGGCTGCGCCGCCAGCTCCGCGTCAGCCGTGATGGCGGGCGACGGCAACGGCTGCAACTTCCCCCTCCCGACCCCTCCCGACGGAGTGATCCTCGACGTATCTACGGTAAACGTGAGGTACACGACGCCGTCGGGCTTCGGCGTGGTTTTGGGTACGGTGCCGAACGCGGACGAATGCGTCAACGTGGATGCTGGCTGGTACTTCGACGACCCGGAGGAACCCACGACCATCACTTTGTGCCCCACGACCTGCGAGCAATACGAGGCAGGCACACTGACCAACGTGCAAGCGCTCTTCGGCTGCGAATCGAAACCTGCCGATCCGCTCATCGCTCGTTGAGGCGGTGCCTCGCGCTGCACTCAGAATTGGGAGAAGAAGTCCCAAATCGGCTGGCTCTGCCAGCCTTGTGGACCGTGGCCGCCGTCGAACTCGCACCAAGTGACGGGATAACCTTCGTCACAGCCCTGGTAGGCGACACACGGGCTGGGATCCACGGGCATGGTCTGCTCCCCACAGTGGTTTCGCTCCAGCACGGCAGCCAAGCCGCCTCGTCCATCATCGATCGGTACCACGTCGTCGCTCAGACCATGCGCTCCCCACATAGCGACGGGTTCGGCGCCGTTGCCGCAGCCGCTGTAAAGCGCACCCGATAGCGGCGCCACGGCGCGGAACACGTCCCCCATCTCACAGGCGATGGCAAAGGACATCATGCCCCCGAAGCTGAAGCCAACCGAGAAGATGCGATCCATGTCGATGCAAAGCTCGCCCTCGAACAAGTCCACCAGCGCCCGCATGAACGCGATGTCACGCCCACCGCTATTAGCCCAACCGTTGTCGATACCGTTGGGGGACACGAAGATGGCGCTGCCCTGCGCCTTGGAATCGAGACCGTAGTAATCGCCGAGCCCGATGGTGCCCTGAGCCACGTCGGAGGCCTGCCCGCCACGCCAATGCAAGCCGAAGATGAGTTTGTACGGCTGCGAGGGGTCGTAGCCATCGGGGATCTTCAGGATGTACTCGCGCGACATGCCGTCCACGTCGATGGTAGCGTTCCCGCTCGTGAGAGACGTTTGGGTGCCGCATCCCGAACTCGGGCCTGAGCTTGCCGCCGCGGGCGTTTCGCTGCTCTCGTCCGCAGCAGGCACATCTTCAGCCGGAGTCGCGTCGTCGGGGCCCATTGCTTCTCTCGGATCTTCCGGCTCCGCCATCGGCGCCTCCGCCATACTGCCCGGATCGAGGGCATCCCCGTCTGGCGCCGGTGCCGCCACGGGGGGCTGCAACGCTCCGCCGGCCTCGGGCTCTGCAGGGGCTTCGGTCGACGCTGGGGCGACGGGCTCCGGCGTGGACGGCGTTGCGTCCATCGGTGTTTGCATGACGGCACTCGGCGCTTGCGGCGGCGGCGCCGACGTCGACCCAGTGGCGGACGTGCCTGCCCCAGGTGCCGGCGTCGCAGCACCTGAGCTACCAGCCCCTGGAGCGACGACGTTCGTCGATTGCTCGACGTCGGACTGGTCCTCGCCCCCACAGGCTGTGAGCGGAAGGACTGAGCACAACAGCGTCAAGCCGCCCCAGCGACCCAACAGTGTCGTACCCACGAGTGAAGTCTTGGAAAGCTGTCGGTGCATGGCGGTACCCTCTCTCGAACGAACATTGCTGACGGCGAAGGCCGCCCCAGAGGCACTCTAGCCGTTGGCGTCGACGGGAGCATCGTCGTATCGGCACTGGAGATGCGCTCGATACAAAAGTGCCGTTAACGTACAAGTACAACAGTTCTTTCCCCTGCTGCACATCGTGTCATCCGCCGCAGTTTGCATAATTTGCCCTCCAAGTTCGCATGAGGCCGTTCCTCTATGGGTTGGCTGTATCGCGCCGATGCGCCGCCGATCGCGCCGAGCGAGCGGCCACGGAGCGCTCGCGTTGCCCGGAAGCCATCATCGCGCCCATGGCGCACTGCGTGACTGCTCGTACTACTCGCAAGCGCCCGGCTCAGGGTCGCTGCAGTGCTCGTCCAGATACTGTTCGATGCGCGCGATCGCGAACGGGGGCAGCTCTCCGACGCGCAGTGGCGGCATCCTCGACGGGGACGAGCGTGGGAGGTGAATGCGCTCACGAATTGCGCGAGCCGTCGGCGGGTCGATCCGCTCGATGTCCTCGGCGTTGAAGTTGGCGCGCTTGAAATTCTCGGGTGTTTCGTTCGAGTGGCAGCGCACGCACATCTGACGAAGGATCTGGGGTGCCTCATCCTGTTGTCGTGGGATGAATCCCACGGCCTCGGCGATCTCCGGATCCATCAGTGATTGCGCGACATCGAGAGCGTCGTCAGCCTCATGGCTCTCGAGGAAAGCGGCGCGGTCGGCGAGCACCTCGAGACGCTTCTCCGGATCCATGACGTCCGCCCCGTAGTACGGCACCGGTAGCCCACGGTACGTCATATCCGCGCGGTAGTTTTCCCATATTTCGTTCGTGCCCTTCTTGACTTGCTCGCACAGGATACGCGCCGAATCCAACTCCAATTCCTGCTGCGCGTAGTCGCCCCCGTACGGACTGTCGTTGATGGCCAAACGCGCGTCCACGAAGAAGTCGTTCATCAACCGGCCGCTCTCCGATTCGTAGAGATCCATCACGGGCAACCCCGCGTAGCGCCCTTCTTCACCTTCTAGCGCGAGCAGCACGTCGAGCCCTTCGCCGGGGATGTGCTGCCCTGGGTTACCCTCCACCTTGGGACCATCCTGTGAACAGTTGGCCGTCTCGTCGACGCCGTGGAAGTCTCCCCAGTGTATCCACGGGTCCGGCAGCTCCCGCATCAGGAACATCCTGTGCTGGTCCCTACCGTGAAGCGCGTGGCACGATATGCAGTCGAGCGGGGTGTCTTCGAGATCCGGATGGGCGTAGAGCGTCCAGCTCGTCCACCCGTACTCCACCTGCTCGGTCAGTAGCTGTTTTGGCGTGCAGCGGGTCTCGTTGCACGCCTGTTCGAACGCGAGAACGTAGAAGTTCCAATCGTAGGAGATCGTGTCCAGGGCGACGAGCTCCACCATCTGCTCCCCGCGCATGAAAGCGACCGCAATCAGCTTGTCGTAGGGCGGAGGCGAATAGGTCTGGTTGTTCATGAGCACGATGACTCGCGGGTTGGCGGCCGTCACGTAGCGAGATGAAAGCGCAAGGGAATGCGTCGTCGTCGCGAGCAAGCGCTCCTGCTCGTCCGCCAAGCCCAGCACTTCGTAGAGCGTTTGGATGCTGTCGATGGTACGCGTGGGGTCGGCACACAGCGTGTCGGTCACACGGTCGCTGAACCCCAGCTCACAGGTGCGCACTGTCTGCTCGGTGCCCGTGCCGATCTCCGCCAGCCACGCAGCCTCGGGCCTCGGTCCCGCTGGGTGTTCATCGTAGCGCCGTTCCGATTCCGCAGACGTGGCGCTCGCATCAGCAGGCGAAGCGTTGCCCATCGGGTCGCTCTTGCTGCACCCTCCGCCACAACTCGGGCCGAGGGACAACACCCCCAACACGAGGCTCACGCGCGCCGATCGACGCGCCACTTTGGCTGGTTTTCGGACACTGATCGGCGTCATCGTGTCGACTCGAAGTCATTGACAGTACGCGCTTTGTCGAAGGCGACAAGCGCAAATACCCCCTCGACTGAGGATACAGCCCCAAACTGGCAGGATCTGCATGCGCCACGGCCAAGTCCACGAGACTGCCGCCCAATCGGAACGACGGAACGGGCAACACCGGTCGGGCAAAGCGGTGGGCACTGGGCAGTGCTGAGGCGACCCCAAGTCACAACACGCGTCCGTCGATTGCCACGCTGCCGGGCATCGGGGCGTCGCCCGCCAATGCTTGCATCGCATCGAAGATGGCCGAGCGCTCGCGTCGCAATCGGCCTATTGTCGATTGCTGACGCCGACGCGTGAAGCGAACCCGAAAGGCGCGCAGCGTTCGGCGCGCCACGCGCATGTAGCGAAGTGCCACCACACCTCCGACCGCCCCGAGAATGGCGGCGGTCACCCCCGCCACGGTGGGATGGGCTGGGTAGTTGGGGAAGATGCCGACCAGCCAAGCGTGACTGCGCGACGCGAGGACGCCCGTCCCAAACCAGATCAGAGGAAAGACCACGGCCCCACCGAGGATCTTGAGCGTCGCCTCGTCTTTGACGTCTTTTGCGAAGTACCGGTTGGCCACCATCAAGAGCACAGCACCCGGCAAGTTTACGACGTAACCCACCAACAGGATCGGCGGCAGCAACAAGAAAACGAACATCAGCTGGAGGGCAAGGAGCACGGCAAGCCACGTCGAAAGCAGCCGTGGGTCCTTGTCCAACTCGTGGTCATCGAGCCCGAGCGCGCGCAAGTCCGCGTCGTACTCGCTCAAGCGCGTCTTGAGTTTTGACGTCTGCTCGGGGTGAGTGCTAACCCTCAGGTTGTACGCCGCGCGCACGCGAGCGAAGCCCAGCGCTCGCTCTTGCATGCGGGGTGCGTCGAGTTCGGAACTGGCCCGCAACGCGCGTTCGGCACGAAACAGCTTTCGAACGCGATGGATGAGGTGGTGCAGATGCCAATCTTCAGTCGCCCCCACGACCTCGTGCAACACCTCGTTGATGCGCAGGGTCAACGCCTCTTCGCGAGCGAGGCGCGTCGCATCGTCGTCAGCCGCTGGCGGAGTGACGTCGAGTTCGCCCGATAGCTGCAGCGGCGGATGGAATTGCACGAGGGCGTTGGAGCGAAACGCGTGCTTTTCATCGTAGTGCAAACCCACGGGAATGATCACCGGCGGCTCGTCTGGGGAGCCCAGCTGCCGCGCGCGGTAGTAGAGTCGTGCAACGCCACGGCGCAGCGTGCGCAAGTGGGGGTCATCATGACTGACACCTTCCGGGAAGAGCGCAGAAAAGGACTCCCGCGCAACCTCAGCCGCGAGGAGATCGAGGCTCTTCTGGTTGGCAGCACGACGCTCTTCATCAGAGCCGTCGTGCATGTCGGCGGCACGATACACCGGTACCGTACCGAGCCCCCGCAACAGCCAGCCCAGCACCGGTACTCGAAACAACCCGTGTCGCGCCCCAAAAACGATCTGCCTAGGAAAGCAAGTGATGATGAGTGCCGGATCGATCAACCCATTGGGGTGCCAGGACACGACGATGCCACCCCCCGTCGTGGGCACGTTGTCGAGCCCCTCTATCTCGATGCGCCGAAAGAAGGACCGAAGCAAGAGGCGTGCAAGCCAAGCCGTGAATCGGTAGTGGGCATTCATCCGCTGCCAGAATACAACGTCAAGTCGCTCGCTGGCCAGCGAGTGCCACACTCAGGGAGGTAGTCTCTGGGGCGCAGGCGTTCCGCACCCGGCACCGCGAAGACAGCGCCAATCCGTCGCCAAACGTCGCGTCGATCGTAGATCCGTGATTGAATCACGTCTCGGTGCTCACTCATCGCAACAGCTTCTGCCAATCGATGCGAACCACGGCGGCACTGGCCGCTATCGCGCAGGGGTTGACAACGCCGTCGTGCGCCGGGCATCGAGCCCCAAGACCTCACGCGCGCAGCAGCGCTGGTGAAGCGCCGGCTCCGCCGCCAAGCGCTGCCGTCCCGCCAAGCACTGCCGTCCCGCCAAGCGCTGCCGTCCCGCCAAGCACTGCCGTCTCGCCGAGCGATCGGGAGCATGGCAGCGAGCTCGTGCCGTCGAAGCGAGAGCCACTTCTTACACCGAAGAAGCGCGAACTGATCCCTGCCGGAAAAGACTGCCAGACGGGTCACTTGCGCGGCATGGCTGGCCTCGCCGCGCTCAATGCGCCCGCGGCCATGGACGACGCCACGACGCAGGTGAGTCCCCATGTCTTCGTTCGGCAGTTTCGCGCGCCCGGCTGTGAGGGCTACGGTGAAAGCTGCCGGCCGTTGCTGCGCGTCCCAGTTCTGTCGAACCCGGCACCAGAGCAGCAAGAAGTGCTCGACCGAAGTTGGAAAGCCATCGTTGGACCACCGATGGCCCAGGAGGGCTGCTCGCTCACCTTCTACGACTTCCTCGTGCACCACGACGGGCACGGAGTCTTGAGCCTGACCGTGCGTGATTCGGGTTGGGGCGCCTACCCGGCAACGGGCATGCAGTCGTTCAACTTCCAGGCCAACGGCGAAGCGCTGACGGCCGCAGACGCACTGTTGCCGGAGGCGACCGAACCCTTGCTCGAGCTGCTCCGCAAACAACAGGAGGCGGCCATCGCGCAAGCCCGCCGAGGTTTGACGCCCGAAGAGCATACTGAGTTCGACGAAATGCTGACGTCGAGTGACGGGCGTCCCAATCGAATCGAGGCGAAACACTTGGAGCAATTCGTCATCGAAGCAGAAGGCCTGCGCTTCTACTACCACTTCGGATTTCGCCGCGCCCTCGAAGCCCTTACCCCGTTAGGTGAATACTTCATCCCCTACGCTCAATTGCAGTCGTACCTGGCGCCGTCGGGCCCGCTGAGCTGGGCTATCGGACGCCCCAAGTAGACCAACCCCCGGACAACAGCTGACAGTCGCACGCGAGAATGGCAAGCTGGCCGAGCGCATGTTGGCTTCTCTGATGGTGCTGGTCGTCTTTCTCACTCCGCATCCCAGCGACCCGCTACTTCAGGGTTTCGAGGACGCCGCCCTTCAGCTCATGGCAGAAGGGACGGGGCTGACCGTGAAGCTGCGTGACGGTGAGTTGGGCGACGCGGGCGCACTCGCACTGGGACCCGGCGCGGATGGGATCGTTCAACTGTGGTGCAGCGAGAGCACAGATACGGTGCGCCTTCGCGCGTACTTCGCTCGCGATCAGCGCTGGGTTGAGCGCCAAGTCAGCTTCGAGGCGGGCGATCCCGAGTACGACCGAGGACGAGTCCTGGGCTTCGTCGTGGCTTCGATGTTCGTGGGGCTGCCGGAAGTCGACGACCCGGAGCCGATACCTCCCGAGCCACCCGCTCCCGAACCCGAAGAGGTCGCACCACGGACGGCCCCGACCTCCGCACCCGTGGTGCCGTCAGCCCCCGCGGCTTCGGAACGGGATGCGACGAGCTACGTCGGCGCGGCAAAGCCTTTCGACCGTCGCGCCTTGGAGTTCACGGGACTCGCGACGATGGGCTTGGGCGGGGACGCCGATACCTTGGGCGCTCGGGCTGCGCTTGCGTGGAGAGTCGGAGAACGGCTGTTCATCCGCCCGAGCTTTGCTCTCCGGCTCGGCGACCTCCCCGCAGCGGAGGCAACGACCAACAGCGGATTGGTGGGACTGGGAGCCACGGTGCCGCTGCTGCCCGCCGATTCAGCGCTGAACGTGGAGCTACGGGCCGATCTGCTGGGAGGCTGGCTCGCGGTCACCCACTTCTCCGACGATGATCCCGAACCGGTGCGCCTGTTGCGCGAGCAGTTCGGCGCAGACCTCATGCTGGCGCTGCGCTTCGGGATCACCAAAACCGCCGCAGTGTTCGCGTCAACAGGGATGGAAGCGATGCTGGGGGCAACGGACGTCTACACCCGCGGCGAGCTGGCCACGACGATCCCGCGCTTGCGCTCTCTCGTGGAATTCGGCGCTCGCACGGAATTTTAGCGCTCCTATGCCTGCTTTGGGCCTCGGTTCGGCACTCATATCAACATGCCGGGTCTTCCTCACTCCCGACTCAGACTCGTCCCCAGCGCGCCTGAGCCACGACCGGAGGTCGACCCGACTCCCGCGTACGACGACTCGACCCTCCTATTGGGGCTCCGGCGGCGAGATCCAGCGGTATCGGCCGCGTTCTACGATCGGGCTCGCCCCATCATCGACAGGACGCTATCCCGTCTGGTGGGCCCCAGGGATGCGGAGTACGAGGACATGGCACAAACCGCGCTGTACGAGCTGGTGAGCAGCATCGGACGCTTCCGGGGTGAATGTCCGCTCGATGCGTGGCTGTCCGTGGTCACGGCGCGCGTCGTGTATCGCCGCATAAGGCGTCGGCAGGTGGAGCGCCGCGTGTTCGCCATGGCCCCGGTGGACGATGCCGACCAATCCATGCAGGAGCGTCCCACTCCCTTCGTCACGAGGCAGGCCATGCAGCGTGTGCGACACCACTTGGGGCAGATGGACAATCGCCGCGCCTGGACGTTCCTGCTCCACGATGTCTATGGCTACGACTTGAAGGAGATTGGGCAGATCACTGGGGCCACTCTCAGCGCCGCCCAGAGCCGACTGGTTCGAGGCCGACGTGAGCTTCACGGACGCATCCGTGAAGACGGAGAGCTGGCTCATTTCTTCGATGACCTTTCGGAGGAGTCCTGATGAACAACCCGCGCTACGCCAAACTCGCAGCTCGACTCCTGCGCACCGGTCACCCAGAAGCCACACCTCCCTCCTACGCGAGGGAACGAGGGGTCGCAACGATTGAACGCGCGATGCAGCAGCTCCAGCGTCGCCAGCGCTATCGCTGGTGGGCGACAGGAGGTGGCGTCGCCGTGGCAGCCGCAACTTTGCTGTGGTTCAGTGCCTACGCCCCACAAGCGGAACCTTCATCCCTCACGAAGAATGAACAGCTACTGACCGTGGCCTCCGCCAACGGCGGGGCCTGGTTCAGCACCAAGGATGGGCGCAAAGCGCTGCAATCGGAAACCACGCTACCCGTTGGAGCGCTGGTCTCGACCATGAGGCAAGGAGAAGCGCAGCTCCAACTGTCGACGGGCACCAGACTCGGTCTGAGCAGCAACACCGAGCTACAACTGGCGAGCAACACGCAAAATCAACGGTTCATCTTGTCCAGCGGCAGCATGCAGGCGAATGTGCACGAGCTGAGCGCTGAGGAGCGTTTCGTGGTGATCACCCCGGACAGCGAGGTGGAGGTGGTCGGCACGACTTTCAGGCTGAGTGTGCTCAGCGCAGCGGAAGCCTGCGGTGACGGTTTGCGAACGCGTTTGGAAGTCGTCGAGGGCGTGGTCGAAGTGCGGGCCGACGCTCGATCGTGGCGGATCGGCGCAGGTCAACGCTGGCCCGCCGACTGTGAGCCGGTACCTGAACCGAGCCAGCAGGATTTGGGGGAACCGACACCTGAAGCGGCGGACGCGCCCGAGGGCCAAGCAGACGTCGACGTGGGAGAGCTTCCGTCAGCACAGCGAAAGCAGCCAACGCCTGCTGAACGCTCCGTGTTACGCGAACAAAGCGATCTATTCGGTCGGGCCGCGGCCGCCGGCAGACGAGGCAACACGACCCTGGCGCTTCGGTTGTACGGACAACTCCTCTCGCGTTTTCCGCACAGCGCCCTCGCCGAAAACGCGATGGTCAGTCGCATGCGTTTGCTCGCCTCCTCGGGCTCGGACCGCGCGCGGAGCGAGGCGAAGCGCTATCTCGCGCGCTTCCCTCAGGGGTTCGCCCGGGAGGAGGCGCGGCGTGTTCTCGCCGCGGAATGAGCTGAACGCGAAACACTTGGGGCTGACCTCGACAGGCACGGGAGCAGCCAGCGTGCTCCTGTGCGCGCTGCTCGTCAGCGCCTGCGACCGCCGCTTCGACTTCGACGTGCATGAACTCGCAGCAAGCGAGAGCGGTGGGGCTGTCCCGACGCCCGTCCCGACCAGCGCCACCGCGGCGCCTCCCGCGGTCAGCACCACGGTCCCCACACCGAGTGTCACCACGGGCGCTGCGACGAGCAGTCCAACCAGCGCAGCGCCGACGAGTCCTCCCGCTTCCCCAACGACCAACGCTCCGAGTACCGTCCCCCCCGACTCGGGTGCTCCGCCGCTGCCGACGACCCCTGCCACGGAACCCGACGCGTCGATGCCCAGCTCTTGCACGGACGATGCGGACTGCGGCCAGCCCGATCTGCACTGCGAGCTACTCACCGGCTTGTGCTTCGAGTGTGTCGTCGACGCCGACTGCAACGACTCCACGCGACCCTGGTGTGATCGTGCCCTGCACCGTTGCGTGCAGTGCGCCGTCGATCAGAACTGCGCCGAGACCCAAGTGTGTGACTCCGTGGTACGCCGCTGCCTGCAGCAATGCTCCGATCTGAGTGATTGCCCACCCGGTTCACATCAATGCGATCCGCGTCGCCAGGTTTGCGTCAATTGCGACAACGACCGCGAATGCCCGACTGAAGAACTCCCCTTCTGCGGCATCGGTCAAACGGAGTGCGTGGAATGCAGATCGGACGACCACTGCGACGCGCCATCGCTTTGCGACACGCTCGAGGGAGTGTGCGTGCTGTGCCGTGATTCGCAGGATTGCTCGCCGGAGCAGGTGTGTGACCCCGTGACCCAATCGTGTGTGGACTGAACTTGCGTTTGCTCGCGAGCGGAGAACTCCCAGCGGCGCTGCGCTGAGCGACGAGAACAGCGCCGCACCGGGCATACGAACACGGCGAGGCCCACCGTACCCGCTCGACTTTGCATCGAGCTTCACCGACGAGCCTCGTTGGACTCCCCGAGGTGTTCGCCTCAGAGGGTATCGATGAACTGGATGATCATCTGCAGTTCTTGGTCGCTGATCTGCTCCTGATCGTAGGACGGCATGAATTCACGCCGGTCGTCGTACGCCCCGTTGTGACCATTGCGCACCAGTTGCTGCGCCCTCTGGCTCTCTCCAATGACGCGACGGCCAGTGGGACCGCCCGCGCCGTCCCCGCCATGGCAGTTCGCACACATCTGCACGAACAACTCTTGCCCCGTCGTCGGCTTGGGGAATGACCACAGATACTCGATGACGAGATCGATCTCTGCCTCGGTGAGGACGTCCTCTCCCAGCGGGACCATTGGCGCGGGATACGTCATCGACTCGCGGCCCTCGCGAACGAGGAAGTGGGTCAGACCGGAGTCGGAATAGCGCACGCCTGGTCCAAGGTCGCCACCCAACGCGTCCGCGCCGTGGCACACGGAGCAGGTGGCCGCAAACAGCTGTTCCCCAGTCATCGGTCCCTCGTCCACAGGCTCGACTGGGGTCTCCTCGACCGGGTCCACTGGGGCTGCCGGCTCGTCCACCGGCATCTCCGCAGGATCGGCCATGCCCTCGGCAGGAACGTCCATGGTCCCATCGTCGACGGGCGTTTCAGGGGGTATGTCCTCTGCCGGCGGCTGCAGGGCTGGATCCGGGGTCTCGGCGGCAGGCATCGCGGGAGTCGCCGGAACCGACGGGGCTGTGGCAGCCGGGACAGGGGTCATGTCAGCGGGAAGCGCGGGTTGGGCGCCCGCTGTTCCCGCGCCGGGCGCAGCTGGCGGGGTGCCCACGGGCGCCGCAGGCATTGCGCTGCCCGCAGGTGGAGTGACAACAGGCGCACCGCTGGCCGCAGGCGACGCTCCGCTGGGCGCTCCGGGGGTGCCCCCTATCATGGTCGTCCCGCCGGGTGCGCCGAATGCCGGATCGCTGGTCGTGTCGTTGCCTGTATCCTCCCCGCCGCAAGCGAGGAGCGTCCCGCACAGCAGGGAACCGAGAGCTAGTGCTAGTTGAATTCGCATGAAACGGGGGTGAGGCGAGGTGGGTCGAACCAGGCTACGCTGTGTGTCTTCCGTTACCTTTTGTGCCGCCATCCCAAAGGTTCACGCGCGCTGAACTCGAACCGGGATAGAGGCGGCAAACCGGCATTGTTTGCGCACCCGCCGCCAGCGAAGAGCACGCGCCTGGTCACTCTACCTCGGTCACGAAGAACTCACGCTCGCGTGAGTCGTCACTTGTGAATCCACCAAATGTTTCGGTAGCGGACCGTATCGGAGTGGTCCTGAAGGTACAGGGGATGCGGCCCTTCGGGTTCGCCAGCACCACCTGCTTCCGTCGGCCCCGGAACCTCGACGTCCTCTTGGATCAGCTGATCGTTGAGCCAAGCGGTTATGCGGGCGTTGTCCACTTTGCTACCGTTTTCGAACCGCGGCGCGGTGAAGTCGATCTCGTAGACGTTCCACTCTTCTGCGGGATTGCATGCGTTCACCAGCGGCACGCTCACCTTGTAGATCGCACCGCAGCCGTCTTCCTCTGGCGGGCGACCGTACGAGTCGAGCACTTGCAGCTCGTATCGTGACTGCAGATAGACGCCGCTGTTGCCGCGATTCTGCCCCGTCTGGTCAGGGCCTTCGTTGGGACTTCTGAATTCGAGATGCAGGAAGACGTCTTGGTGCAGGTTCTGCTCGTTGGTCACGATGCTGTTGCTGCCCGTCGGGCGCACCTCCATCCAGCCTTCATCGCGATTCTCCACCCAGGTAACCGTCATCGAACCGTCGAACGGCTCCCAAGCATCGAAGCCGTTGCCGTCGTACAAGACGACGATTTCGCCCGTCGTTGGAGCATGGGGTCCACGGCCATCATCGACGATCTCACTGCCCGCGCCTCCTGCTGCCTCGTCGCTCGCACCGCCGACACCAGGTGCAGCCTCCGAAGCGTCACCTCCCGCCCCGCCTGCGGCGGGTTCTCCACCACTCAGACCACCAGCGCCACCCATGCCGACCTCCGCGCTCGGTCCTTCACCACCAGCGCCACCCGACTCGCCAGCAGGACTGTCGACGGGTTCTCCACCAGCACCACCAGCGCTGTCGGCAGATAGCGCTGACGGCGTGGGCGCGCCAGTTTGGACTGGGCCTGGAGTACCTGTCGTCGCAGTAGCGCCTGCTGGAGACTCACTTGCGTTTTGCCCCGCGTTCGTCGGCTCAGCGCCTGCGCCCGTCGATGCGGCAGCCGTGGGCGTGGAGGAGGGCGTTATTCCGGTTCCCACATCGCTCGTGTTCCCGGTGTTCAACTCGTTCGCACCGTCCCCTTGGCTTTGCTCGCCGCAAGCCACGACGGCAACCAACACCACGCTCAAAGCGCAACGTGCGACGAATCCTGAATGGGTAACCAGGTGTGTCTGGCGAGGGCGCATCGTCGGGGGCATGTACCAACTCCGAAAAAAACAGGCTGCAGCTCGACGAGACTGCCGCGGTCAGGCTGCACCGAGACGCCACAGCCGTCAAGGGGACGGACTTGGAACGGACCCGAAGCCGCCGTCGCAAGTGCGCGCCAGCGCTCCGGCAGGTTGGAGCATTGCATGGCCCGAACTCAGCCCTTGGAACGGCGAGTGCCAGTTGCGGCCGGAGGTTTTCGTCGCCCCGCGTCAACTATTCCGGCTCGCGCGATGGCCACCGCGTCACTATTCACGTCACAATCGCGACTTGCTGTAGATCGCGGCGAGCTTCTTGCGGGCCGAGTTGAAACGAACCACCCCAACGCCCACCACCGTAAGCCCGCTGGCGACCAGGACGACGGCGCTGATCGGCACCCAAGCGCCTTCGTTCAGCATCAACTTGTAGAGCGTCGCGCCGGCGACCACGAGCATCAACCCCGTCCGCAAGTAGGCGAGCAACGTGCGCTCGTTGGCCAGCACGGTGCGGTCGCGCGCAAGCACGTCACGCAAGGTCAACTCAGACGGGCGCAAACTATCGTAGGGCATGGCTCTTCCGTAGCTTCGCTGCTTCCGAGGTCAAGTCGTATGGGTCTTCGAGCCAGAGAGGGATCATCGCACTTTGCGTTCGACGGAAATTCCGAACCGCTGCATCCTGCGATACAACGCCTGACGACTGAGACCCAGTTCCGTTGCGGCACGGGAGATCACCCCGTCCGCGCGTTGAAGTGCAGCGTCGATCGCAGCGCGTTCAGCCGCAGCAAGCGCTCCCTCCGCGGGAAGCTCCTGAGAACTACTGCGGCTCGAAGGAGCGGCGTGTGGCGTCGCGACAGCAACAGACTGGCCCCCTTCGACACCGATCTCCCCCTGTGAACCCAACCCGAGATCTTTCGCGGTCACGACCTGGCTGCCAGCATCCGCAACCAGCAGGGCTCGTTGAATGCGATTTTCCAACTCGCGCACGTTGCCCGGCCAGTCGTGGTCGAGCAGTGCTTGTTTCGCTTCGTCGGTCAATTCGCGGCGCCCCTCAGGGGCTTGACTCAAGAACCCCAGCGCGAGTGGAAGGATGTCCGCACGTCGTTCGGCCAACGGCTTGACCTCGAGCTCGATTACATTCAGACGGAAGTACAAGTCCTCGCGAAAGCGCCCCTCCGCAATCGCACGCTGTAGATCCGCATTGGTGGCACTGATCAAGCGCACATCGACTTGGCGCGTCGCATTACTCCCCAAGCGCTGGAACTCGCCGCTCTGCAGCACACGCAGCAGCTTCATTTGTCCGGCCATCGACAGGTTACCCAGCTCGTCCAGAAATAGGGTTCCTCCGTTGGCTGCCTCGAAGCGCCCGACTCGCAGCTTGGTCGCACCAGTGAAAGCCCCCGCCTCGGCACCAAAGAGCTCCGCGTCCAAGAGCTCGTCGGGCAAACCACCCGCGTTCACCCTCACGAACGGCTTGTCCGCACGGCGCGAGTTCGCCTGCACGATTTCCGCAATGCGTTCCTTGCCACCGCCGTTTGGCCCCGTGATTAACACCGGCGCGTCGGACGCGGCCACGTGCACCGCGAGCGAGACCACCTCGTGCATCGCACGACTTTCGTAGATGAGGCCCCGCAGATCGTAACGCTCGGCGAGTCGCGCGCGACTGCGTCGATCGTGCGCCAGCAACTGCTGTCGCTCTCGCGTGACTTCACGCAGGTGCAGGGCGTTCTTGACGACAATCGCCAGCTTGGCATCGTCCCAAGGCTTCTCCAGGTAGTCGTGGGCTCCACTCTTGATCAGTGCGACGGCGGTCTCCAACGAACCCCACGCCGTCAGCAGGATGATGGGCAACTCGGGATCGAGAGCACGCAGCCGCTGAAAGAGCTCCACCCCCTCTTCTCCGCTCGTCGTGTTCTTGGCGAAGTTCATGTCCTGAACGACGACGCCGACGTCTTCCAGGCGAACGAGGTCGACGGCTTCGTCAGGCGTACGGGCAGTGAGGCACTCGAGCCCCTCCAACTCGAACAGCAATTCCAAGGCGGTTCGCACGGCTTCCTGATCATCGACCACCAAGACCTGCATGCTCTCTCGGTATCTCTTGACGCAAGCCGGGTCAACCTCGACGCGCCGCTGGCGAGTGCTCCTCCGCGGAGCTGTCCAATCCAGTGGCAAGTGTCAGCCCTCACCCCTATGCTCGGCGCATGACGCGCCACCGAGACAAAGCGCCACCGACGCCGAGTACCGACGCGTGGGCGCCCTTGCTCGCAGGTCTCGTGACGACCCTCGTGGCCTACTTGGCAACGAGCTCTCAGATGGAGACACCCGTCGTCGCGGCCTTGGTCTTCGGTGCCGCCACGGCGGCAATGTACTTGGTAGGCTACCTCTCACGCCAACGGCAACAGGCAGCGGACAGGGCAATCGATTCCATCGCGGACACCATGCCAGACGCGCTCTTGTGCTTCGCCATCGACGGAACGATTCGTTACTCGAACCGCATGGCACGGGAGTTGTTTTTCGAGGGGGAGTCGATGAGCGGCCGCAACTTTCACAAGATCTTGGAAGGGGCGCCCAAGGCGCTACGTGAAGCACTCTTCGGCGAGAACGACCGTCTTCTGACGCTCGAAACCGACGGCTGGCCCGAAAGCTATTTCGTCTCTCGCCGCGAGCTCGCCCTCGCGAACAAGCCCCACAACCTGCTGGTCGTGCGTCGCCTGACCCGACAAGTCAGTCGTCGCGACGTCGACACGCTCAAGCGAGTCGTCCGCATGATCAGCCACGAGGTGAACAACTCGTTGGCGCCGATTGCCTCGCTCGTGAATTCCGCGAAGATTGCCGCGACGCGTCCAGAACATCGAGAGCGCCTTTCCCCAGCACTCGAAACGATCGCGGAGCGCGCCAGCCACCTGCGAACGTTCATCGACGGCTACGCCCGAGTAGCGAAGTTGCCAACGCCGAAACCCGTGAAAACGCGATGGGCAGGACCACTGTCGCAGCTACGAGGCCTGTATCCGGAACTCCAAGTCGCTGGCGCCCCGCCCCAGCCTGGCTACTTCGACGGCGTGCAGATCGAGCAAGCCTTGGTCAATCTGGTCAAGAACTCGATTGAAGCAGGTAGCGCCGAAGCTGACGTGAAAGTCTCCGTCTCCGTGCAAGAAGACAACTCCTCGGACATCGAGATCCTCGACCGCGGTCGTGGGTTCTCCGAAGAGGCACTCGCCCAGGCACTGCTACCGCTGTTCACGACCAAAGAGCATGGCAGCGGCATGGGGCTCACTCTTTGCAAAGAGATCGTCGAGGCGCATGGTGGCAGCCTCGGTCTGTCGAATCGCACTGGCGGCGGGGCCCGCATTCGCATCGTCTTGCCGGGACCACGCGTCACGGAAGACGTCGATCTGACCCGGTCTCGACTCACGCTCACTCAAAGCTGAGTCGGCCGCAGCGACTCGAACCCGAGAGTCGGCGTCAGCTAGCCCGGAACCCGAACTGGGGCAAGGCGACTTGAACTCAAAGGTCGGCGTCAGAGCCCGGGACTAGACTCGGCCGCAGCTGCTCGAAAGCGGACGGGCCCGCGGACAAGTGTCCGCTGGCGGACAGTCAGACTCCAGAACGACGGCCCAAGCAGGAAAAAGCAGGCTGAAATCGACCTGACGGGGGCTGGCACGGTTGCTGCTCTAGGGGCCTACGTGCGCACCGACCGACACCCATTGCGCGGTTCAGTGCGCTCATCAGCGTTCGACGCTCGAGTCGTCCAGAAGCGACCGGATCGCCGCGGATGAACGCCTCATCAAAGGAGAATCCAATGACCGCACACGAGAACTCGTTCGACATCATCGCCGCCTTCCTCAACTTCGCCAACTTCGGCGCCACCTGGGTGATGTGGCTAATGGTTGGACTCGCCGTCATGCTCACCGCCGTAGTCGTCGAGCGGGCATTGCTCTATCGACGAAGCCGCGTCGACGCACCGAGTATCGGCCGCGCACTGATCGACTTTCTGGAGCAAGGCCAGATCGATGGCGCCAAACAACTGCTCTCTCGTGGCCGCGGCATGGAAGAGCGTGTGATCGCCGACGGGCTCGCCGCCTGGCACCGCGGACGACACGCCGTGGAGCTGGTGATGAAGAGCTCACTCGAGCGTGAACGTCAACGCTTCGAGCGTTCACTCGGATTGATCGGCACCCTGGGTAACAACGCGCCGTTCATCGGGCTCTTCGGCACCGTGATCGGCATCATCGTCAGCTTCCAGGATCTGGCAGCCGATCCGAAGGGCGGAATGGCCGTCGTCGGACCGGGTATCGCCGAGGCGTTGGTCGCCACCGCCGTGGGGCTCGTCGTCGCCATCCCCTCGGTCATCGCGTTCAACACCTTTCGCGGGCTGGTCGACAATCGCATCAGTAACGTCGAGTTCCTGAGCGGCATCGTCCTGGCACAACTGCCGGAAGGGGGGCGCTGAACATGGCCAGCGCAGGCAACACCCGTCAACCCATCACGGGCATCAACGTCACGCCGCTAGTCGACGTCATGCTGGTGCTGCTGATCATCTTCATGGCGACCTCCGCCTACATCACCAACCCGGCAATCGAGGTGGAGCTTCCCGAGGCAGCCTCAGGCCAGGAAACGGTGGAGACGACCATCGCCTTGGTGCTCACTCGCGACGGCAGACTCTTCCTCAACGGAGAAGTCAGCGACGAGCAGCGCGTAGCCGAGCGCTGCCGCAGCCTCAGCGAGAAGAATCCGAACATCCAGGCGATCATCGCCGCAGATGGCGCCACCGCACACCGACAGGTCGTGCACCTCATCGACTTGGTGAAGCTCAACGGCGTCAAGAGTTTCGCCATCAACATCGACGTACCCGAGCAGTCATCCAACTGAAGAAGGTAAACCCCCATGTTTGCTCTCCAACGAGAACCCGAAAGCCGCCACCGATGGCACGTACTGCTCGCCGGCGGCACCCTGGGTTGCGCTGTCTTCGGAGCCACGCTGGGGTGGGCAGCCCGACTCCCACCGGTCCCACGAGAAGTGAGACCCCAAGTCATTCGCATGCAGGTCGTCGAGAGGCTCGTGCCAGAACCGACGAACGAGCCTCCAAAGCCCCAAGAACCCAATGAGCCCGAACCCAAGAAGAGAACTCCGCCCAAAGACAACTCGGCGCTCCAAACACCTCCGCCGAACCTCACCGCTCCACCCCCACAGCCCCAAGATCCGGTTCCCGAGTCCCAACCGCCAGAACCGCTGGCACTCGGACTCACGCTCTCGAGCACCACCGAAAACTCACGCGGCCCCAGGTTTGCCGTCGGCGACAGCCTCATGGGAGAGCCAGACCGCGTGGCGAAAACCCCGCGCCCACCCCGTCGGGTCCACGGCTCACTTCCAAGTGAGCGCTCTGGGACCGACCGATCGCGAGCCGCGTCCAGCGCGGGCAGAGGTACCAGCGCCAGCAAGCTCAGCGTCACGGCAAAGCTGAAGCGAGCGGTGCAGCCAGCGTACCCCGCCAGCGCGAAGAACCTCGGCCTCGAAGGTGTCGTCGTGCTGAGCCTCACCATCGACGCCAACGGTCACGTCGAAAAAGCCCAAGTGCTCAAGGGCCTCGGCGGCGGTCTGGACGAAGCGGCGATCAACGCCGCCCGCCGCAGTGTCTGGCAGCCGGCAACCCTCGACGGCAAAGCCGTGAGCTCGACGCGACGCTTCAACGTGCGCTTCACCCTCACTGGCTAACACCCATGCAACCACCAGGACGATTCATGATCCCGAGAAATCCGACCCATCCCGTTTCCCTGCTGGCACTCGTTGCTGCAGTGAATAGCGTCCCGCAAGTCGCGGTCGCACAGCCCAACCCACCGACCAACTCCGGCCGCGCCGCCGCCAGTAGCAACACGCCAGGACCCAGCCAAACCCCGGCACGGAAGGAACCCACGGCGTCGGCCGAGCCCAACGCTCCTAGCACCGACTCGACGCCACCCGACGGAGAAGTAACCCCGCCTGCTCTTCTCGAATTCGTCGAAGCCGAGCATCGGCCCCAAGCCGATGCATTGACAGAGCCGATGGCGATCTTGCTAGCGCTGACGGTTCTACCCGACGGCACCGTATCGGACGTCGAAGTGCTGCAATCAGCCGACGCTAACTTGGGAGCAGCCGCCGCCAAAGCTGTCGCGCAATTCCGATTCTCTCCGGCCAAGCGGGGCGGCGAAGCCATCGCGGTGCGCATTCAGTACAGCTACGTGTTCGAACCACCGCTGCCAGAGCCTGAAGCGGCGCCAGCGCCTGCCCCCGCTGTCGAAGCTTCTGCCACCGACCCAGGTACCCCCACCGGAACGCTGCGAGGTCGCATCCAAGCACGCGGTACGCGAAAAGCGCTCATCGGTACGGTCGTCAAGTTGCCGCAACTCCAACGGGAAACGCTCACCGACGAGAACGGAGGCTTCGAGTTCGAAGCTGTGCCCGCGGGCATGGTGCGCATCGTCGTCGAGGACAGCGAGCATCAACGTGTCAGTGACGAGGAAAGCATCGAGGCCGACCAACTCACCGAAGTCACCTACTACCTCGAGCAAACCAGCTTCGGCGAGGACGACTTGGTCGTCGAAGGAAAGGCCCCACACAAGGAGGTCACCCGGCATGCCCTCTCTGCGCGCGAAGTGACGACGGTACCCGGCTCCAACGGTGACATGCTCAAGTCGGTGCAGAACCTCCCGGGTGTGGCCCGCACGACGGACGATCGCATCGTGCTACGCGGTGGCGGCGACACGCAGGTCTACGTCAACGGCCTCCCTCTGCCCGCGGCGTTCCACTTCTTCGGCCTGCGCAGCACGGTCGGAAGCGGCCTGCTCGATAGCGTCGACATCATGCCCGGCAACTACGACGCTCGCTACGGCCGTGGAAACGGCGGTGTCATCGACATCAAACTCCGGCGACCAGCCGACGACGGGCTGCACGGTTTCGGGCAGGTCGACTTGTTCGACGCGAGCGCCTTCGTCGAGGGTCCCATCAACGACAAGAGCTCGTTTGCCATTGGCCTGCGTCGTAGCTACTTCGACTCGATCCTGCCGCTCGTGCTCGACGAAGACGGCAAGCGCATGTTCCAGACGGCGCCGCGCTACTATGATGGGCAAGCCGCCTACGACTACAAGACGTCGAAGCACCACGTTCGAGCAACGGTGCTCGCATCTAGCGATTCGATGGAGTTGCTCTTCGACGAACCCGTTGCGTCGGATCCCGCACTGCGAGGTGACCTGTCATACAAGATGGCCTGGGTCACCGAGCAGCTCACTTGGGACTACTTCGCCAGCGCCTCGACGAAGCACAGCGTGGGCGTCTCACACCTCGTCGGCTTCAACGAACAACACGTCGGTCGGGACACGAAGCTCGAATTCTCGACGCACCTGTTCGCCTTACGCGACGAGATCACGCATCAGGCAAACGATTGGCTTGCCCTGCGGGGGGGACTCGACGCCCAGGTCGACTACTACGACTTCGACGTCGCCATCCCGCCCCCACCCAAAGAAGGAGAAATCCCCCAACCCCTGGCCACTCAGGACAATCTCGTTGCGAGAGGAAACGCGACCAACGTCAAACCGGCGCTCTGGGCCGCCGCCGACATCCAGCTCGGCTCCGTGCTCCTGGTGCCGTCCCTGCGCGTCGACCATTACAGCTTCGTCGACGAATTCGATGGGGTGAGCGTGGTGCAACCACGCCTCAACACGCGCTGGGCCGTGACGGATCGGACGGCGCTCAAAGCGGGCGTTGGCTACTTCAGTGAAGCGCCGGACCTGGACGAAAGCAACGACGTGTTCGGAAACCCCGCCAGCAAACCCGATCAGAGCGTGCACTACTCCGCGGGCGTCGAGCAGAAGCTGAGTGAAGCGCTGAGTCTGGACGTCACTGGGTTCTACAAGCACCTGTACGACATGCTTGTACCCGTCGACGATCCGAACGTCAGATACGACAACACCGGCAAGGGTCGCGCGTACGGTGGTGAGGTCTTGCTCCGTCATCAGAGTCAGTCGCGCTTCTATGGTTGGCTCGCCTACACTCTGATGCGCTCCGAACGCCGAGACGCAGGAGAAACCGACTACCGCCTGTTCGACACCGACCAGACGCACAATCTCACAGCCGTCGGGCAATACCGTTTGAGCCCCACCTGGGAAATCGGCGCTCGTTTCCGATACGTCTCCGGTAACCCGACAACACCGGTCGCCGACGCCACCTACGACAGCGATGCCGATGTCTACGTCCCGATCTACGGCGCTCACAACAGCGATCGTCTCGATGCTTTCCACCAGCTCGATATCCGGGTCGACAAGCACTTCATCTTCGACACCTGGAAGCTCACCACCTACTTGGACGTGCAAAACGCGTACAACCGAATGAACCCCGAGGGAACCAACTACAACTACGACTACAGCCAGTCGAAGACGGCGGGCGGCTTGCCCTTGTTGCCCTCCTTCGGCGTGAAAGGAGAATTCTGATGTCTGAACGTTTCGCCATTGGAGCCGTTGGGGTTGCACTGCTGCTCGTAGCAACAGGCTGCGAAGACGACTTCACCCCCAAAACCCAACTCGACAGCTACCGCGTCATTGGTGTGGAAGCGTCGCCGCCAGAGGCAACGCCCGAAGACGCGGTCACCTTGACCGCGCATGACTTCAGCCCCGAAGATGACGACGTCAGCTACCGGTGGAGCGTCTGCCTCTACGGTTTGGGCGCAGCGGCGGACTTCGAGTGCGCTGACCCATCGCTCGAGTTCGACCTCGGCACGGACCCAACCACGGAGCTCGACTTCGCCGCGCTGGGGCTCAGGGATCGGCTGGCGAGTATCGACGATGGCTCCGGCGCAGACGACATCTTGGAACGCGGCTTCGACGTCTGGGTACGTCTGGAAAGTGGACCCGATTGCTCGGGCTGTTCCATCTCGACCGCCAAACGCGTCCGAGTGCGCGAGTCCGACGAGGCTCCCAACGAAAACCCAGTGATCCGTGATCTGAGGGTCGTCGGTGACGCGGAGGGGGCCACCACGGTGACACTTCGAGTCGACGTCGCAGCTCCTGAACGCTACGAGGACTCCGAAACCGGTGAGGAGATCACGGAGGAGTTCCTCTACACCTGGTACTCGACGGCAGGAGAAACGGATCCGGCACTGACCTTCGGTGACACCCGCGAGACGGAGCTCCGTCTCGCGGCAGACGATCCGACAACCACCGTGTTGGTCGCCGTTCGTGACGGCAGGGGCGGACTCGCCGTGGAAAGCCTCGTCATCGAACGCTGAGTGAGTGCCCAGGTGGAGGCTAGCAAGCTCGACAAAGACGAGAGAACGTGACGAGTCAGACTCACCCTGTACCGAGGTTCTGTCACGCCCTCGCCCCGGCGGGGCGTGGCAGAACCGACCGACAGTCGCGCTCGCTCATGCCACGCGGATTACTGTGCCGCGACGGTAACGCGTCGTGGCTCGAGCACCTGCTTCAAGCTGGGTTGGTAGTAGGCGTATATCTCGCTCGCTGGTGCCGTCGCATCCACCACCAAATTCGGAGTCATGCGGAAGTCGAGGCGACGCGTTTCGCCAGCAACGAGGTTCATGAGGTACAGAGTGACGTCATCCTCGCGCACTTCGAAGCGCGAGACCGCGCCTTGGGAGACGAGCTGCTGCAGGTCGTCTTGGCTGGGCACGAAACCCGGTGCTCGCCCAACCCGCACGATGACCTGATCGCGACTACCTTCCGCTTCGCTGTTGGTCGCCGCCACCTGCGCGGTGATGGGTGCCCCCACGACGCCGGCCTCGGCACTGTAGTCGACCTCGAGCTGCAACGGCCCTTCTGGCTCGGGCAGAGCCGGAAGGTAGGCGCGGCGGGTGATCTGGTAGTTGAACTCACCAGTACCGTCGAACTCCAACTCGACGACGTTGTCCCCCGTCTGAGCAAACTCGCCCAAGTCGAAGCTGCGAAAGACATCCTTCTGAGCCGGGTCGATCTCGATCTCCTGACTGAGCTCGCCGTTGACCAGGACGGTCAACGTGCCTTCCGCGTCCGTTCCTTCGGGCTGAATCGTCGCAGCCAGTACGCGCAGCGCGTTCATGGTGGCTTGCGTATTGTACCAAGTGCCCACGCTGTCTTTGCTCTCGATGACGTGCTTGACGGCACCCTGAGTGCTGCCGGCGAAGCCTCCGTCGTTGAGCAGTGCATAAGCAGCAAGCGCCGTCACCTCGGTGGTGGCTGCATCGCCGGCCCCGCCCGTCCACGAAGGCGCCGAACTGGTCCAAGTGAATGTCCCATCGTCTCGCGCTTGCCCGAGAGAATCGAGCTGCGTCAGGGCAGCGCTGGTCATCCCGAGACTCGGCGCACCAAAGGTCAGAGCGTTGGCCACCAGTGCCGCCGCGTAGACGTCACCTTGCTCTGCGATTTCGTTCTCACCCAGCCACGCTGTCGCCCGCGCTACCGCATCGTCGGCCCACCCCGTGTGAGCCAGCGCCCAGGCGATGAACGCCGTGGTGCGATGTAAGCTGGTGCCCAGCGATTCGTTGCCCGCGTGCAGCGCGTCCCCGGCGGCCCACGTGCCATCGGCGCTTTGTTGCGAGAGCAGCCAGGTCAGGGTCCGGGTCCTGACGGCATCGTCGGTCTCGATCAGTTGCTCCACGTCTTTGAGGTGCCAAAGCATGATCGCCGACAGGATCCGGTTGCCGGGCTCGTTATCGCCCCACCAGTTGTAGCCTCCAGTCGGGCTTTCGAAGGTCAGCAGGCGCTGGTAACCGCGCGTGAGCATCGCGAGGGTTTCTTCACGCTTCTCGCCGCTGAGTTGTCCCGTCTGCTCGAGAACGTTCGCCACCATGACGTTGGGCCACGCACTGGACATCGTCTGCTCGAAGCAACCATTCGGCTCACGAAGCATCGACTCCACGCCCTTGGCAGCCTCCGCCTCGAATCCCGGGGTCAGCGTCAACTGCACGCTGGTGCCGCCTGCGATGGCTTCTTCGGGGATCGAGAAGGCCACGGTGCCACCTTCTTGGTCGAGAGTGCCGGAGGCCGTCTCATCGTCGGGCTGCCCGTCGGGCTCGACGCTGACGACCCGGCGCAACGCGTCCGACACGTCCCCGGCAGTGCCTTGCAGGGT
>JBNKZR010000048.1:0-26272 GCA_050301735.1 Polyangiaceae bacterium
GTCGGGTACTCGGTCACTGGGCGCACGGAGAGGTTGCGAAAGACCTTGGGCAGCGCGCGCTTCATCACTCCGCGGTTCTCCAGCACGTAGGATACGCCCGACGGCGTCCGCACGTTATCCTCCAGCACCAAGAACTCCCCATCAGGGTCGCGGATCAGGTCGATACCGGCGATGTGGATGTACACACCCTTCGGGGGGCGCACGCCGTGCATCTTCTTCTGGTAACCCGTGGAGCCGAGCACCAGTCGCCGAGGGATGACGCGTTCTTTGAGGATGCGCTGCTTGCCATAGACGTCGAGCAGGAACTCGTTCAGGGCCGTGACTCGCTGTCGCAGGCCCTCCTCGACGCGCTTCCAGCGGTCCTCCGACACGACGCGTGGGATCAAGTCGAAGGGGAAAATCCGTTCTGCACCTCGATCATCCGAATAGACCGAGAACGTCACGCCCGCATCCAGAAAGTCGCTGCTGGCTAGACCTTGCCGCCGTCGAAACTCGCGCTGGCCCAGCTTGTCCAGAGCCTTCGTGAGGCGTGCCATGCCGAGTCTCGGCTTGCCCGCGGCGTCGAAGAACTCGTCGAACGCTCCTGGCAGCGGTTCGTAGTTCGAGAACAGAGGCGTCTTGGTCGTTTTCTTCTTCGAAACTTGCCCCATGGCCGTTGCATACCACGGTTGAGAGCCCTGCCGAAGAGCGACGGAGCGTGCGTCCGCCTTCCAGCCGAACCCGGTCTACCGAGCCCAGGTATTAACGGTCGGTTTCCGCCACGTGAATGACGGCGTCGCCGCGCGTGACCAAGCCTTCGGTAGCTTTGCCGATCACGACGCCGGTCGTCTTCGTCTTCAATGGCGTACGACTCCCGACGGCAGGGTTGATGATGGTGCCGTAGCTCTCGCCGGAGATCACCCAGTCGCCCAACTCCACCTCCAAATGACAGAAGCCGCTGCGATTGGTGCGCACCCAGCTGCTGGAGCGAAAGAATTGGGTGGGGTGCTTCGGCTTGCGGCTTCCGCGCAGGCGTACGCCAGCGGCCGACAGCACTCGCAGCGAGCCCGCGACCCCCAGTTCGATCGCCTCGTAGTCCAAGCGATTGGCTTCACCAGCTTCGAACAGCAAGGTCGGTTTGCCGAGTTTTGCGGCGTGGGCGCGCAGCGAACCGTCGCGAAGCGCGGCATGCAGTGCAACCGGCGCGCCAAACACGCCGGCGAGTTTTCGCGTCGCCGGATCGTCGAGGTTGCAGCGCACCTGCGGCAGGTTGGAGCGGCCGCCTGAGCCGGTGTGAAAGTCGATGCCGAACTCCGCGCGCTCGATCACCAATTCCGAAAACAGATTGGCCAGGCGCGCACCCAACGAACCCCGCTTCGAGCCGGGAAAGAGACGGTTCAGGTCCCGGCGATCGGGTAGGTAACGTGAACCCTGAATCAAGCCGAAGGCATTGACGATGGGTACTGCCAGCACGGTGCCCGACAATTCTGTCGGGTCCAGCTGCCGCACGACCTCATCGACGATCACGACGCCGTTGAGCTCGTCTCCGTGGACTGCGGCACTGAGCCAGATCACCGGTCCGCGGCGTGCGCCGTGGATGACCACGACGGGGAGTGACAACCAGTTGCCCGTGGGTAGCCGCGCCACGGGGACTTCGATGCGCGCCAGCGTGCCGGGCAGGACGAGGTCGTTCGAGAACCGAAAGGGCTCGAGCTGGACCGTCTTCGCGGGGGGCTTCGGCTTCGGATTCTTCGGCTCAGATGCTCTCGCTCGCACTCCCGGAGCGGCCTTGGCTCGTTCTGCGCTTCGCTGGCTTTTGCTGCGAGGCAGTCGATCGTTCACGTGAGGTGCCCCTTGGAGAGTGGCAAGTGCCCCTTCGTGTGTTTGGCGGACTTCTTGCCCTTCTTCTTGGGGCGGCCTCCGAGAAAGGACTTTCCCGGGTTAACCAAGAAGCGGCCACGAACCGCTTCTCTGCCGAGCAGCATGCGAAAGCCCATCAGATCACGTGACGTCAGCGTCAAGTCGATCTCCCACTGTTGTCCGCCCCAGCTGACACTGGTGCGGATCACCGGGCGTAGTTCTTTTTTGCCATTCGAGCTCTTGACCCAGCGCTCATCGTGGAGGGCCGCCTCACACTGCACTGCCGAATCCTTGCTGCGTTGCAGAGGGAAGACCTTGAATCGCACTCTCCCGCTCCCGCGTCGGTGAAGGATTTCAATCTCCTCTGCGTGGAGAGCAGAGCTGCGTGCCCCGGTGTCTACCTTTGCCTTCACGCTGCAGTTGTCCAGCTCGGGAAAAGACACCCACTCCCTCCAGCCAACTGTCAGCACGTCTTTCTTCGATTCGCTCACATTGGCACCTTGGCTCACTCGCGGCCGTCACATGATCGTGATTGTCCACGAGTACTCCAAAACTGCTTGGCGAGCCACTGGTTTTGGCACAACCTTGAGGTCCCATGAAGATTTGCATCCTATCCAGGAGCCGTCGAGCGTACAGCACTAGAAGGCTCGTCGAGGCAGCCAAGCAACGCGGTCACACCGTCAAGGTTCTCGATACCCTCAAGTTCGCGATCTCGTCGAATCCGCAAGATCCTGAGCTGTACTACATGGGCAAGCGGCTCAGTGCTTACGATGGGGTCATCCCGCGCATCGGTACGTCGGTCACTTTGTACGGTACGTCGTTGGTGCGTCAGTTCGAACAGATGGACGTGTTTTGTGCGAATTCCGCGAGCGGGATCGCCAACTCGCGCGACAAGCTCCGCTCGACGCAGATGCTCAGTCGTTTCGACATCGGCATCCCGCCGACGGAATTCGTGCACGACAAACGAGACGTCGCGGCGGCCATCGAACGCGTTGGTGGCGCGCCGGTGATCGTCAAGTTGCTGGCTGGGACTCAAGGTGTGGGTGTGATCCTAGCGGACTCCTCTCGAGTCGCTCAGGCCATCATCGAAACGTTGCACAGCACGAAAAACAACGTGTTGATCCAGAAGTTCGTCGCCGAGAGCAAGGGCCGAGACGTGCGGGCTATCGTGATCGGGGACCGAGTCGTGGCGGCCATGAGGCGTGTGGCTCAGGGCGACGAGTTTCGCAGCAACGTTCACCGTGGAGGGCGCGTCGAGGCCGTACAACTCGATCCCGCGTACGAGGAGACGGCGGTTCGAGCAGCGCAGATCCTCGGACTTCGTGTCGCTGGCGTCGACATGCTGGAGGGCGCCACGGGTCCGTCGGTGATGGAGGTCAACTCCTCGCCGGGACTGGAAGGTATCGAAACGGCCACCAAGAGCGATGTGGCAGGTGCCATCGTCGACTACGTCGCGGACAACGTTCGTTATCCCGAGCTCGATCTGCGACAGCGTTTGACCGTCAGCAGGGGCTACGGCGTGGTCGATCTGTACGTGGGCGCACAATCGGAGTTCAAGGGGTCCACGATTGGTGAGTCCGGCCTGCGTGAGCGAGACATCGTGATCCTCAGTCTGTCTCGCGACGGCAAAGTGATCCCCAACCCCAAGGGTACGCGCGAGCTGCTCGAGGGGGACCACCTGCTGTGCTACGGCAAGTATGCGAACCTGCACGATCTGATCCCGGTCGACATCCGCAAGCGGCGGAAGCGCAAATTGCGGCCGCGTCCCAAACAGAGTGAGCCGGATCGGCCGCCCCCCGAACCCCACGGTGACGACTAGTCGCGGTGCAGGTGATCGCGAGAGCCGCACGACGAGTGCCGCTGCGGTGCCGGCCACCCGCGTGTCCCCGTCCGTGCCCCAACGTCGGGACCCGATTGGTCGAGGCTTCACATCGCCAAAGACGGCCTGCTCCGCGATCCGGCGGGGGACGAGGCTCTGGCACCCGGAGTTTGGCTACCGTCGGGTGAGCTCGCCGCCTCGCGCGCTGCGGTTTGCACGTCGTGGAGGGACGCATGGCCTCTGAAAAGACCGGCATCCGCACGCGGCGCAGTGAGCCTCCTTTTCTCGAACGCTGGGGTTCACATGCCGTCGAGTGAGCGGTGACCCCTCGAAAAACGGCATCCACATGCCGCGCGCTGAGACCCAGGGCCTCGAAAAACGGCATCCACATGCCGCGCGCTGAGACCCAGGGCCTCGAACGTTGGGGTTTGCATGCCAGGGAGTGAGGGGTGCGCCCTCAACGAATGGCATGTGGATGCCGTTGGCTGAGACCCCAGGCCTCGAAAAACGGCATCCGAATGTCGTTTTCGAGGACCTGGGTCTCGCTGGTTGGTGTTCACACGCCGTTTGCCGAGGCCCCAGACCTCAGCAAACGGCGTAACATGCGCTTCGGTGAGGGGAGGGGGTGCGTCATCTGGTCTCAGTGCGCCGTCGCGCGAGGGCTCAGTCCTCAGAAATTACGCTCTCAATGCCGCACGACGAAGGTGGGCCGCTGGGGCTGGGCACAGTGCAACCAGCGACGGCGCTGCGGGCCGAGGGCACTGCGGGTAGAGGGCGGGGTGTCGGCTGCAGATGAATGCTCGATACACGTCGTGAAGGCGCGTATGCGTGTTCTGGGTACATGAGGCGCCAGGGCGGGTGCCGTGCTCCCACATTGGGGCCACGGTCGGGTCCGCCGTTTCGACACTCTCACTGTTCGGAGTGAGTCCTCCGTTTGTGGAGCGGTACATCGCGTGCTTGAATGGGCTGATGCGGTGGGGACGCACGCTGCCGCGCTCAGAGGAAGAGGAATGAGGCACGCCTTGGACAGCAGGAACATTGGTAGCGTTGTGCTCGTGTTGGTGCTCGTTGCGTTCACCGCATGCGGCAGCAGCGACACGAAGGACACGTCGGGGGACGGCGACGCCGGAATGACCACCGAAGAAAGCTCCGGCATCACCGACAACGTGACCGACTCGGATGTTACGGACCCCAGCGGCGGGACGGAAGTGGCTGCAACCGACGGCGCGATCACCGAGGCGACTGATGGCTCCGAGCAGACGCCCGACGCTTCGGTCGAGGGCGGAACTGACGTGGCGGGCACCGATACGTCGGATGTTCCAGACGGCGGTGCCGCTGGAGACGTGACCGACAGCACCGACGCGGTCTCCTCTGATGACGCCGGAGCGACGGACTCCAACGTGGACGCCAGCTGTCTGGCGCAAGATGAGCAGTGCTCCAGCGCAGGTGAATGTTGCTCCGGCAACTGCAACGCAGCCGGGCGTTGCGCGCCCGAACTCGGGGCGTGCTTCGGCGCCGGGGAACCGTGCCTGAGCGGAGCAACCTGCTGCTCCGGTCGGTGCGCGATGGGCGATTCCGACATGGGGTCCTGTTTGGCAGGCACCGGCGGCTGCGCCCCCGCGGGTTACGGTTGCGAAACGGCCGCTGACTGTTGCTCGCTCAGCTGCGTGGATGGGCAGTGCAGCACGGAAGCCGTGTGCACGTCCGCGGGGGGTGAGTGCGGCAGCGACGCCGATTGCTGCAGCAACGCCTGCGACTCGGCCTCAGGCCAATGTGATGTGGGGCCCAGCTGCCTGAACGCTGGTGAGTCTTGCGGCAGCGACAATGAATGCTGCTCGAAGGCTTGTGCCGACTTCGGCGGAGAGCAGCGCTGCATCACGGGCGGGCTGTGCCGCTCGTCGGGGGAGGTCTGCGCCGACGACGCGGACTGTTGCAACGCCCAGTGCGAGAGTGGGTATTGCGCCAAGATCGAAGGCCAAAGCGTCGTCAGTTGTCGCCTGGTGGGTGAGGCGTGTGAAGGGCCGAACGACTGTTGCTCGTACTCGTGCTTCGACGATGGTAGCGGCTTCAAGAGTTGCCAGTTCTTGGGGGGCTGTCGTCCCTATGGCGAGCTGTGCGCCCAAGACAGCGATTGTTGCAGTGGTCACGCGGACGACGACAGCTGTGACCAAGGCGCGCCGGGGACTTGCATCCTGTTCGAGGGCAAGGACGTCGGGCGCTGTGACAACGTTCTGGGCCCCAAACCTGCGGGCGAGGTGTGCGATGATCGATTTTCCGGCACCCACGACTGCTGCGGTGGCGAGGCTCAATGCCGTGCGACCGTGCTGGGCATCGAGCGTTGTTACGGAGACGTGACCGAGTGTGTGCCAGCGGGTGAATCCTGTGTCTTCGCTGACCAGTGTTGCAGTGGTCTATGCCTGGAGAACGATAGCGGCGACTTCGTCTGCGACGGCAGTCAGTGTGCCCGCGATGGCGAGGAATGCTCGAGCAACGGCGAATGCTGCAACGGCAACTGCAACGCCGAACTCGGCATTTGCGGGGCAGAGATGTGCCTCGACGTCGAGGGCGGGTGCGACATCGACGCGGACTGCTGCACGGGCAACTGCTTCATCGACCCGCAAGCCATGGACTCGCCGCTCGGCAGCTGCACGGCGTGCATCGCAGACGGGGAAGACTGTACTAGCGGTTCCCAGTGTTGCTCGAACTTCTGCGACGACCAGACTGGCAAATGCGGCATTCCGAGTGAGTGTGTCCCCGTCACCGAGGGCTGCACCCAGGACGGTGAGTGTTGCAGCGAGTCGTGCAACGACGGCGTGTGCGGCTCCGGCTGCGTCGGCAACGGCACCAGCTGCACATCGGACAACGATTGCTGCTCCGGCAGCTGCAATATCCTGAGCGGGAGCTGCGAGGAGCAGACCAGCTCTTGTGGCTCCGGTGGTGCCGTGTGCGGTGGCGACGCCGACTGCTGTGCCGGTCTCATTTGCAGCGAAGGCCTGTGTCGAATCGAGTTGCTATGAAGACCAAGTACAGCCTGCTCACACGAGCCAATGGAGTGTGGTCCTCGGCCTTGTTGGGGGCGCTCGTTCTCGCGGCCGTGCCACTCGCGTGCTCGAACTCTTCTGCCGAAGAAGGGGAGAGCGAGAGCGAGAGTACGGACACTGCTGCGACGGGAGTCGGGAGCGATGAAGTCACACCCAGCGATGGCGCAGAGGAGACGGACACCGGCCAGGCCAGCGATGGCGAACCGCAAGCAACCGATGACGTCGATGCCTCCACTTCGGAGCAAACCGACGTGCTGACGACTGACGGCACTCTCATCGACGAGGTCACGGACCAGGTGATGGACGCTGGCGGTGACGAGCGCTGCGGCGCGACGCCCTTCGGTGCCGAACAGGTACCAGCTAGCGTGCTCATCGTGTTGGACAAGTCGGGAAGCATGACCGACGTGCCGGACGGCTTCGACGGCGACAAGTGGAGCGCCGTCAAGCAGGCCGTGTCGGATGCGCTCGAGAGCGTACAGGACGACGTGTCGTTTGGCCTGCATCTTTACCCGTTGCCGGACGGGTGCGACATGCCCAGTGACGGGACTGTCAGCGTTGACGTCGGGCCGGGGTCGGAAACCGTGCCGACCATCGTGCAGACGTTGGACGATACCGAGCCTTCCGGCGGCACACCCACCGCGGCGGCGCTGGCTCAGGCCTTCGGCTACTTCACCGACGGGCCCGGGAAGGACTTGGAGGGGCGCAAGTACGTGTTGCTGGCCACCGATGGCGGGCCCGCTTGCAACGAGGCTATCAGCTGTGAAGCGGACGAGTGTGTCGCCAATCTGGAGGGCCGTTGTCCCGAAGGGTTCGTCAATTGCTGCGATCCGGAAGAAGGCGGGCCTGGAGCTGAGCGCAACTGCTTGGACGACGACGAGACCCTGTTGCAGGTGGAGGCGCTGCACGCCGCGGGGATCGATACCTTCGTCGTGGGGATTCCTGGCAGCGAGATATTCTCTGATTCCTTGGATCAGTTTGCTTTGGCGGGAGGGCAGGCATTGTCCGAAGGTTCGACGAGCTACTTCGCCGTGGGCGACACGGACGCTCTGAGTGAAGTGCTGTTGTCGATCACCCGCGATCTGTTGACCTCTTGTGAGCTACAGCTGGAGTCGGAGCCGCCCGATCTGGACCAACTGAACGTCGAAGTGGACGGTGAGTTGATCCCTCAGGACAGTGATGACGGTTGGGACTTGGACACGAGCACTGAGCCTCCGACGGTGATCCTCGAAGGCGCGACCTGCGACCGCGTGGAGACGGAGGGAGTCTCGTCGATTCGCGTGGTCTACGGCTGCCCGACGTTCCAACCGCGCGTGCGTTGATGCGCGCCGCCGCGGCGGAGCTTTCCTGAGTCTGCGGCGTTCGTGCTAGCCGCCAGGGGCATTCCTCCCGACGAGCCAGCGCGGAATGAGCACGATGGCCTCGTGCTTGGCGGGCTCCACGGGGATGTCTCCTGGTGGGTTGAGCTGAACGTCGTCTCGCAGTCGCAGGCCGATCACGATCTGGCCAGCGACCGAGCAGGCGGCTCGCAACTCATCGAAGGTGGCTTGGCGTTCACCCAGGTAGTCGGCTGCCGGCACGAAGCTGATGTCCGCCCCATCGTGGGCGAAGAGTTCCTCGAACACGCACAGAAGCTCGTGCCGCAGCGCGACTTGCGTCAGCACGTGACTGGCCAAGACGGGGCTGACGATGACTTCGCACGGCTTGTTGTCGAACAGGCTGCGGTTGTCCGGGTTGAGTAGCTCGACGATGATGTTCGGTGGCTTCTCGACTCCTGTCAGGCGTTCACGCAAGACCAGGTAGCCCAGGATCGTCCGTGAGTCCGTGGAGGCGTCCGTCTCTTTCCAGTCGCTGGCGAGGATGACTGCCGTTTGATAGCTCTGGACGTCGAACTGCTGCAGGGCTGCGCTGGAGGTGAAGTCAGCTTGGTGATGCCTCAGAGTGACCCCGCCCGCGGCAAAACCGTAGCGCTCGAGGGCGCTTCGTCGTTCGTCGATCGGGACGCGCGACAGGATGTCGATCTCGAATCTGCGAGTGTGTTCCCCCAGCTCGTCGAGCAGTGCTGGCGCCTTGTGGTTCCAGCCAATGACCAACACGCGGGTCACGTCCGCATGCACTGGATCGACGGTCGTCACCGACTCTTCCCATCGAAATGCCCGCGTCGGGTCCTTGGACGGCTCGGAGCTTTCGTAGTCTTCCGCCAACAGGACGAGTCTGTCGTCCGCTCGCAACTCGTCGTTCACCGGCGCCAAGAGTGCGTCGAAGTTGTCTCCCCGACGGCGAATGATGCCGAGCGGGATCGCCGCCGGAAACCAAGCCGCCAGCTCGACGAAGCGTTTGCCCGCGAGCTCCTGGCAGGTGCGCACGTAGAGCTCGTTGCCGTGACCGTAGCCCAAGACTTCCGTGTAGATGTGGGAGAGCCCCGGATTGCAGATGTTCTGCACCAACAAGCGACTGACCAGTTCGTCACTGGCGATGACCTGCAATGGGCCTCCGCTGTAGGCAGTGCGCGCCAGGCTGGCCTTGTTGAAATCCAAGACCTCGGCGACGACAGGCGGTGGAGGGCGGCCTTCCGCTGCGGCGATGTCGGCAATCGTGATCAGGTTCTTGACCGTGGAGCCGTCGACGGTGTCGAACGCCGAAGGCGATCTGTCCGCCGGAAGGATGATCGTGGCCGCATTGAGAAAGTCCACGCGCTGGAGAAGGGTTTTGTCGAGGTGTGCCGGATCGCCGTATCTCAGGATGAAGCGCGCGGGCTGCCAGAACATGCCGACGTAGCTCCTGAGGTGTCGCATGACGACGTCGGGCTCTTCAGCGGAGAGCAAGACGACGCTCAGGCGCTTGGCTCCGATACGCCGCAGAAAGTTCGGGGCGCGACCTTCGGAATGAAACAGCTCACGAATGATGATGGGGCTGCGATTCGTCCAACCGATGACGAGAATGTGCTGGCGCTGCACCAGGGGCGTCAGGCCCTCCTGCAGTCGGGTCATCGTCTGCTGAAACCATTGCGTCATGATCGCGACTAGCGCGCCCAGAAATACGACATAGCCCAGCACCGTGATCAGCGTGGACACGATGCGGCGCAAGGTGCCCTCGTCGTCTCCCAAGTAACCGGGATCCGTGAGGCGCAAGAACGCCCACCAAACGGCGTCCCCTGGGGACGTGAAGTCCCCACTCGCGGCAAACATCAAGCCCCCCGCGAACGCCGAGATCAGACCGATGAGGCCGATCACCGAGAGCATGCGGTAGAACGGCCCGCGGAGAATGAACATCTCCACTTTGAACTGGAGCCAGTTCTTCGCGCGTCGGACCAACATGGCAGAGTCGCAGACTACACGGCTTTGACGCGTTTGGGGATAGCCGCGAGGTCGAGGTTACGATGCAGGATCGCGGGTGGCAGGATGCCGTGCTCACGGAACGCCTCCATCACCCTCAGGTGGACGTCCGTCTCGAAGGGCTTTTCGTAGCGCGTGTCGAGTACGTAGGGGCGGGCTTTGAGGTGAATGGCCACGACGTCGTTCAGCAGGACCTGTTTGGCCAGAACCGGCACCTCCTGCTCCATGTAGACGTAGCGACTCGTCAGACACGCCTCCTTGATGATCTCGCGGGCGAGCTGCGCGTCTTGATCGACGCCGATGTAGAAGTCCATCGCCACCTGCATCTCGAGCTTACCGTAGTTGCCGCAGGAGGTGACGTCGGTGAGCACCTTGTTGTTCGGGATGGTGACCACGTTGTGGTCCAGCGTGTTCATGCGCACGCTGCGCAATCCGATCTCCGTGATGTCTCCGTACTGCCCGGCGTACTCGACGCGGTCGCCGACTTGAAACGGGCGATCGAACATGATCGTGATGCCCGCGATGAAGGCTGCCACCAAGTCACGCATGGCAAAGCCGACAGCAAAAGCCAGCGCACCGCCGATCACGGTCAGCGCCGTCGGATCCAAGCGAATGCTGAGGCTGATGCAGATGGCCGCCGTGGCGACGTAGATGATGAAACGTGTGAAGGACTCGACCTTCTGGACCAGCAGTCGACGTGAAGTGAAGCGGTGGCTCACCTTGTCCGCCAGGCTGCCGAGCAAGCGCAAGGCCACGAGCGAAACGGCAATCACTGCAGCCGACAGGGCCACACCGCCCCAGCGGATGAAGCCCGCGAGTTGCGTGAAATCCGGCGGAGCCTCCTGCGCTCGTGCGAAGTGAGCGAAGCAAACGACGAATGCCAGGGTCCTGAGCGCTACACGACTTCGCATGATTGTCCTCTTTGCCTACTTCTTGGCGAGCAAGTGACGGCGCTCCAGAAAGCGCGTGATGGGTCGGAACCAAGCCCAAGTGATCCAGTAGCGATCGCCGCGCAGTTCGACGTACCCGCGGACGGACGCGAAGCGAAGGGCGGTATCGACCGCGGCCCTGTGCAGGCGCGTGGCCTCGACCAAGTCCGCGACGCTGGCAAACTCCAGCTGTACGATGGCTCGCAGCACGAAGACCGGAGGATCGGGCAAGGCTTCGAGCTCGCGCACGTCCGGGACGTGGAAGTTGCGAACGACCACCTGTCCGTCGTCGTTCTGCGCCAGCGAACGTCGCCACGTGTGCAAGGCGATTCCCGGGTTGCCCGAGGCGTAGTCCCAGATCAGACGATGATAGCCGGTGGACGTGCGCGCGATGGCCTCTTGGCGATCGACGTCGTCGGCGTCGGCCGGGAGTGTCCCGATCAAACCCGAGAAGTCGGGATCGATGTCCGTCTGCCGGGACCGGCTCTTGAGCAGTTCGGCGATGCCGTCTTCGCCCCACGGCTTGAGCTCGATGACGTCGTCGAACATCGGTTTGGTACCGCGGGCGCGCTCCAGGAAGCTCCACATGACTTCGTCGAACGCGAACACCCACGCACAGTGTTGGCTGTGTCGACTCGCTAGATCGATGAATTCGTCGAACTCGGCGAGTCCGCCCATCTTGGGTTTGACCAGGCGGTGGGCGTCGTCGATGAGTAGGCCGGCGTTGCGGTCGCTGGCGTTGACGTTCGCGACCGCCGCCTCGAGGCTCGTGCCTTCTTCCAGGTGAACGCCTCGCACGACACACGCGGCGAGCTCGGACGCGTCGAGCGAGCACTTGACGAGATGCGCGTCGTGGCCTTCGGTAGCGATACGTCGGAGGATCGTCGTCTTTCCGGAACCGCGCTCGCCGACCAGAGCGAAGACGCCGCCTCCGGGGCGATTGATACGCTCGATCACTTCGGAGACCTGCGCATCCGCGATGCTGGCGACGATCTCGGCCGACGGTGTCGAGGGTCCGAGACTCGTGTACAGCTTCTTCGGCAGAGGGGCGACGGTGGTTTCCGTCGTTTCCGTGCGCTTGGATAGGTCGCGTCGGAAGAGGTAGGCCAGCAGGCGTTTTGTCAGGTCGAAGTCGGTGACCAGCGGCTTGACCGTCTTGGAGACGCCCTCGTAGAGCAAGAAGGCGCCAGCCCCCAATGCTACGAGCAGGCTCTTGTAGCCCGTCTGCTGCAGCGCCCACTGCGCCAGCGGGGGCTTCTTTCGACGCCGTTCGAGACGCTCGAAGATGATGTCTCGCCACCACTTGCTGATCACCAACACGACGGGGATCGCCGCGAACCAGCAAGTGGATAGCACCCAATCGTAGATCGTGCCCTTGCCGACAATTTCACTCGTGAGCGAGAGTATCAGAGCAACGATGACGATCACGCGCCCGAGCAGACGCAAGGAGCGCAGTCGCACGTGGGCGGTTTGGAGCTGGCTGTCGCGGACGCGCCGCGCCCCGGGCCTGCCCGCCAGAGCGTCGATGGCGGTCACCACGAAGGCGCCGCCGAAGCTCCAATACAAGATGATGGCCAGCAGCTGCACTTCCAGCCGGCTTTGCGCCTCCGTCGGCAAGAGCCAGATGACCGCGAACGAAAGGACCAGGCTTTCCAGGGGTCGGTGGACCAGCTGCAGGAACGCCAGCCCCTTCTCCAACGAGGATTGCGTGACACTGCGGTCGAGGCGTCGCTCCGTGCGGGCTGCTTCGCGCCAGCTCCGGATGGTCAGCTCCGAACGACGACGCCACCAGATGAACACCCCGATCGGCGCCAACCACTTGACGGCGACGACGAATACGGCCAGGGCGCTCTCGTTACGCGCCCCACCGGCGACCTCGACGGCCGTGAGCCAACGTGTGGCTTCGAACAGGCGATGTCGCGCCGTCAACACGACTTGCCGCAGTTCGGCGCGGGCTTGATCCACGCCACGGGGACCGAAGCCGACAATCTCGCTGCGCAGTTGGTCACTCAGATGTGGGTACAGCGCCAGGCGATCTTGGTTCAGCGAGCGAACCTGTTCGTACGAGGCCTGCGCTTGATTGGTGAGGAACTGATGTTCCAACTGAGCGAGTCGCCGCTCCTCTTCCGCGACCTCACCCCACTTCGCGCGTAGGGCCGAGGCATCGACGTCTGCGGGCAGCTCTGCCGTGCGATCTGGGCCAGGGCCGGGCACCTCCGTGGTGCCCAAGGCACCGGATAGGGCCCGAGCGAGGTCTTCACGGGCCGCTCGCAGGTGGGAACGTAAGCTCGTGTACAGCTCGCCGACTTCGGAAGCGGTGGCGGCATGGCGCTGCGCTCGCTCCAGCATCTCTCGAACCCGTCGCTGCCACGTCAGTGTCGCCTCTTGCTGCGTGTTGAGCTGACTGCGCCGTTCCAGCAGTTGAGCTTCGAACTGGGCTTGTGCAGCTGCCACCCCCAGCAATCTCGCTTGCTCTTCTGCGACCAGGCGCAAGGCTTCCGTGCGCGCGTTCTGCGCTGCCTCCAACGCCTCTTGGCGCTGGCGCTCCGCCTCTTTGGCGCGCTCGGCCGCTTCGCCTGCTTGCTGTTCGACCTGGGTGGTGTTGCCCTCGAGTTGTCGCTGCTGGTGAGCTTCTCGGAGCGCTTTGCGCTGAGCGGGGGGCAGGGAGTAGAAGGCCAGACGCGCTTTGTCCAGACGCAGGCGTGCGGCGAGTTCACCCTTCGTCCAACTGTGGGCTGTTGCCGGCGCGCGTCGTGTCCCCGCGTCGCCGACCGTGGGATGCTGCCACTCGTCGGCGCGATCGACGGAAGCTTGGACGCCCGCATCGCCTCCGGGCTCGCTCAAGAGTAGGCGCAGGCGGCTTGCTTCGAGCTGCAGAGCGTGCTCGTCGTCGAGATCGACGTCGAACAGAGTTCGCGCTTCGATACTCGGATCGAGCTGCTTGGCCCGCAGCTGTTCGATCTGCTGCGTCAGGCGCCGCAGGGAGAGTTCGAACTGGGTCGCCGTCGGACTCGGGGTGGCAGGTTTGGGCTTCGTCGAGGTTGACTTGGCTGCACCTGGCGCTGGCTGCGACGGACTCTGTTGGGTCGAAGCTTCCGAGGGGTTGGGTGCTGTCTTGTCGGGCTGCTTGCCAGGAGCGGTCTGCGTGGCCTTCTTCGATGCTGCGCTCGTTTTTGGCGACGTAGGCTTCTTCGAGGCGCTCGGGGTGGCCGCTTGCGTGAGTTTCTTGGTAGGTGTGGCAGCGCGAGTCGTCGTGGCTGCGGCTGGCTTCTGCGAGCCGCTCGCTTTGCCGGTCGGAGAAGCTGCAGGCGTCGAAGCGCTCTGCGCTCTTGCCGTCGGTGGCCGCGCGAGCGCACCCGCGAGTGCCAGCAGACAGATCAGTACGATGCGCGCTCGAACGAACGGCGCGGCGAACCGGCCTCCCTGGCGCTCACCTCGCATCGATCGTTCAATAGGCTGCAGTCCGGGCAACCTGCAAGGGGCACGAGCCCGGACGCGAGATTTGCCTACTTGCTCGGCTTGCTCGTGCCCAGCAGGTTTCGCCCCAAATCCAGGCGCAAGAAGCCGAACATCGTCAGTAGGATCAGCACGATGCCCACAGCGGCATACCAGGGGTTGTACTCCACTCGCGAATACACCCCACCTTCGCCTACCGCGGGGGCGACCGTCAGGTCCTCTGGAAGTCCGTAGCGCTCGGCGATGTACTTGATGCCGGACATGTGGATGACCGGCACCCCTTCCTGCACGAAGCGGCTCATCACCGAGTCCGTGGCGCCGCGAGGCGCGCTGAAGTTGAGCCCCGACGCGAACAGCTTCTTGCCGACGGCCGTCCCGACCGACGCGGCACCACCACCCACGTTGACGTAGGCCGCGATGGGTTGGTCGCCGGCGACCTCGTAGTAGAGGTTCATGCGCGCGCTGATGGCCTCCTCCAGCGAGTCCGACTCCAACTTACGCAAACCTGCCCGCTGAATGGCGTCGTCCAGCATGGCGCGCCCGCGCTTCGAGATGCCGAAGCCACGGTCGTCGATACCCCCGCGTGACGCTCCCACGGCACGGAAGCTGATCAATCGACGGTCGAAGAGCGTGCGCTCCATGTCGAGCCAGGTGTAGTACGGGTCCGTCGCGCCCCATTCGGACGAGGCGACGCTCGCGATCACGATGCCCTTGGCCTGGAGCGTCTGAAGCGCGGTGTAAACGGAGACGTTCAGGGCGGGGAAACTGCCGGAGACCCCGACGGCGACTGGGCTGCCCTTGCCGACTCCGGCGCGCTTGAGCATGCTGACCACGACGGCCGCGAAATTCGGATTCGTCGTCAGCAACTTCGCCGGTAGATGTCCGGTGTTGGACGTGATCGGCGTGACGATGGTTCCGATCATTCCCGTGCCGTGCGGATCGGCTTCGGAATCCAGCGTGAAGCCGCGCCGCAGCTTCTCGTCTTTGATCGCCGACATGCAGGCTTGCGAAAGCCGAGCTGCCGCCATCTTGTCGCGAAAGTGAGGTTGGCGTTGGATGCGCGGCAGGTTCTCGACACTGACGAGGCAAATGATGGCCACCACGGCGACGAGCAAGAGCTCGATGCGCGAAATGCCAGACGGACGCCAGTACAGCTTCTTCACACCGAAAACCTAATGCCAGTGATCAAGATGAGGAGCAGTTTGACGATGATGGCCGCCGTCGTCGCCGACGAGAAGGTCTCCAACACCCCTTGTCGATCCAACCAGATCGCGATCAGTCCCGGAATGATGTAGCCGATGACCTGTACCGTCTCGTTCCCGACTTCCGCGGGCGCGAGTTGGGTCACCACCGCCCCGATGATGTAGCCGGTGAGTATCATCAACACCGTGCGCCTTCTGCCGTACACGATGACGAAGGTGGAGATCGCCCGCACGATGCCGAACGTGACCGTCGCTGCCAGCGCCGTCAGTCCCAACGTCAGGGGCTGGTTGATGTGCAAGGCGAGATAACCTGGCACGATCATGCCACCTGCGGCGATACCGAAAGTCTCGCTGAATAGGATGCTGACGGCCAAGCCGAGACCGATGGCCAAGGTGAGCTGATCTGTCATGTGCTATCCTCGTGCCTCGTCCGTTGGGTGCAAGACTTCGCGATTTTGGAAGTAGCGCGCGAGATCCAAACCCTGGTTACCGATGTTGCCCATGCCCATCAGCATTGCGGATTCGCCAGCGAGCTCTACCAATCGTTCGAAGATCTCTTCCACGCGTAACCCCTCTGCAAAGACCAACTTGTCGGAGTCGAAGCCTGCTCGCTTTGCGAAGCGGGCGAACATCTGTGTGCCGTTGCCCATCAACACGACCCAGTCCGGCGCCGTCCACTCCGGCAGGGCGAGCGCGAGTTGAGCGCTTCGATCGGCTCGGTCGGCACGGCAATTGAAGATGGCAATCTTCTTTTTGAAGTGCTCTGCTTTGGAGAGACCGAGGTGCCACAAGCGACCGGTGGACACCGGGTCGTTGGCGGCGAAGCCGTTGAAGAAGATCATCTTGCGGCCGAAGAAGTCCAGCTCGTGGGTGGTCATGGCGCCTGGATCGGGAGGCGCCTTGTGCATGCCGGCAATGGCGACGTCCCTCGGGACGTCCAGGGAGTCGAACACCTTGAGCGCCAGGGCGACGTTCTCAGCGTGCTCCGTGTAACTGAAGCCGGACATCACCTTTTCGGGCACGGCGGCGACCTCCTCGTCGGTGACGGCGAAGACCTCACTGTGACGGTCTTTGGCGGCCGCCTCGAGGGTCGCCAGATGTTCCCGTTCGGCGGTGAACACCTTGCCACGCACACAAATCATGCCCGCGAGGGCGCGCGCGACATCCGCCGGTCCAGGGCCCATCACGTCCAGATGATCGGGGCGGGCGTTGGTGATGACGCTGTGTGTCGAACGCACGATCCTCAGCTCACTCAGCGACTGCAGCATCGGCTGCAACGCCATGCACTCCAGCACGATCGCCTTGGCACCGGATGCGGCCGCAACGCGAAGGATACGCTGCTGTTCGATGATGTTCGCTTTCGCGGCCCGGAACACGGGCAACTCTTTGCCGTCCGGGTAGATCATGCGCGGCAGTGTGCCCGTCGTTTTGGCGAAGGTGGGCACACCGGCCTCCCGAAGCCCGGCTGCGATGAGTCGTGTCAGGCTCGATTTGCCGCGAGTCCCGTTGACGTGGATGCGTATGTCGATCTTCGACCGGGAGCGCGCCAAGACCACGAACTCCCATGCGCCGGCAGCTACCAACGCCAGCAGCGTCGCGGTCAATGCGATGAGGTGAGCGGAGCTCATGTCCCGATATCCAACTGCGCGTCGGTCGCCGCGTGTAGCCCTGACCTAGGAACGAGTCAAACCAGATCGACACACCGAGCGCTTTTGTCCGCTACCTGCCGCCAGGCTCACGATTGCCGCCCCGAGGCTCGTCCTTGGGGCGCTCCGCCCCCGAGATATCCTGCAACGATCGGTGGTCGTTGCCCGCACCACTCTTCGCATTATCCTTCGAGCCCCCCTGCTCGCCGGTGTCACTCGCGCTCTTGTTGTCCGGAGGGCACCCGGTTAACATTAGTGCTGCGACTACCAGCCAACGTCGCGCTTTCGGGCGCGGGGCATGGGTGGTGCTTGGGTCGTGGTTCATCAGTCTCCCTTGGATGCTTTGGCGTTTCAATTGGCGGGTGCGCTGGCCCTCATGCTTCGAGGTGTCACGTAGAAGAAGTCTCGCGGTGAAGCCTTGCGGATGAATTCGTCTTCGCTGAATTCGAAGCCCTGGGCAAGCGCGACGGCTTTTCGGGGACCTCCGTTTTCCTGCCGCTCGAAGAGTACGAACTTGGGGAACGAGAAGTTGACGTCGAGTTGAGCGACGTTGACCGCGCCGGCATGGTTCATGCCGAGCGCGATGGCGTGGGCGGTGGTGTGGTTGCTGATGCCGACGTAGAGAGTGTTTCTCGACGCGTCCATGCCGATGGCACTGCGGCGAATCACCGTCTCACCGTCCAGTGTCGCGCCCCATTTCTTGGACAATCCGGCGGCGAGCTTGGGGTGCAGTTCGTCGTCCTCATACATGCAGTTGGGCGTCTGACGCCAGAACCGCATTTCTGACGTGCGGTCCTTCAGCTTCTCCCAGCTCGCAACCATCAGGGAGCCGTCTTCGAAACCCGCCACGGCGCACACCCCATCGCGCGGTTCCACGATGACGGTGTCGCCGAGGGCCATGCCGTACTTGCCGTGCTCGGTCTTGAAACCTCCGTTGAACGCCGCGAGCAGGAGGGCGTGTTGCGCCTCGGGGATCTTGCCCGTGCGCTCCAGGTCTTGTGCTGCTTCGACCGTCGCCTCGGGCTCCTTGCGTCCGGCGACGAGATGCAGATCGATGTCACTGACGCGCATCGCGACCACGAACAGCTCTGCCCAGGACCGGTTCTTGTCCGGATGGAGCAGGGTCTTGAACAGATGGGGAGGCAGATCCGGCAGATCGGGGATGGCGATGGGCACCCATTGGCCATCGCCGGGCGCCGACCACGAAGCATGCACCGGGCCCACGTCGTGCGGTTGAAAGGGGGGTTTGACAGGTGCTGCTCCGGCGTCGGCAGCGGGGACATTGGCCGTCGGGTCGGGTGGTGGGGGGACCTCCGCAGGCACCTCCCAATAGGCCTTGGGTTGCTCGTCCTTGCGGGTGTAGCGATAAAGGCGGTCCTGGATGCCGTAAGCGATGTTCTCGAGCTCGGTCACCGCCTCTTTTCCGATCACCGCGCGCAGGCTGTCCGCCACCAGTGGCCCTAACCACTCGAACTTGTTGACGGCAATCCACAACCCAACGATGCACAAGGGCATCGCGCCGAGGAGACCCAAGACAATCCGGCGCCAGCGCCGTGTTCGGCGAGGTTTCTTTTGAGATTTGCCGGTCTTGCTGGCCATGGCCTCATGCTAGTGCATCTCGCAGTGCTGGGCTCATTTGTGGCACTCCCGGTCGCGATCCGCTTTCGCCTCGCCGCCCTCGTGTTCGCGCTGCTGTCCCTGGGCTCGCCCGAGGCGCGCGCGGAAGCCAGCGAGACCCCTGCCCGGGCAGCGGACACACCGGTTCATGGGACGCAGGAGGCTGACGACGCGCTCGGTCCCGGTTCGGGCTTGCCGCAGATCGTCCCGTCTCCGGGGCGCAGCGCGCTCTTTGGTCTGCCTCTGAAGCAGGTCGTCTTTCGGGACCAAGCGAGTGGGAGCGACCAGGTGCTTCAGTTGAAGCTGGTGCGGCTAGGGGATCGCTTCTCGCCCGCCTTGGCGCGTCGCGCCATGAGTGAACTTCTCAGGGGGGGCGAGTACGCCGAGCTGAGCGCCGAGGCCGAGCCGTTTGGTGACGGGGTGCGCCTCCGGCTCACCGGATTGGTACGCAAGGTGGTCGCCGATCTGAGCTGGTCCGGGGGAGAGCTGGACGCGGAGAGCACGACCAACGCTGCGCACATCGCCGTTGGCGACGAGGTCACTCAGCCCAAGTTGCGGCAGGTCGAGGAGCGCCTGCGCGAACTCTACCAGCGACGTGGGTTTCCCGATGCCACGGTGAACGCCACCTGGGGCATGACGGACGAGCCCGGCGAAGTCCGACTCGCGATCGCCATACACCCGGGAGAGCCACGCCTGGTCACTCAACGCTCCTTCCGCGTGCAGCATCAACGCCACCCGGAGCTCGGCGAGCTGTTGCGTCACTACGCCGTGGCGACGGGGCAGCGCGCCGACGAGGACCGCCTCAAAGAAGCCGACGACGAGCTGACTCGAACGCTGTCGCGTAAGGGTTGGTACGAGGCGCGTATTCGTCACGAGCTCAGTGGGCCCGCCGCCGCCACGCAGTTGGCGGTCGTCGTCGACGCGGGGCCTCGCTACCGAGTGCGCTTCGAGGGCAACCACAGCTTCGACTCTGCGGTGTTGCGCACTCAGCTCGAGTTGGAGGACACCGAGGAGCCGACGAAGCAACTGCTAACCTCGCGCATCCGTGACTACTACGTGAGCCGTGGTTTTTTCGACGTTCAGGTGCGAATCGATGATCGTCGAGGCTCAATCGACGTCGACCGGGTGATCCTGATCCGCGAAAATGGTCCCCTGCGGGTTGCGGGCAGAACCTACCCCTGCCTCACCGGCGAGCGCTCGACGCGCAAAGCAAACGAGGAGATCGACGGTGTTTTGGGGGAGCAGCTGCCGGGGGGCGACACCTGGTTCGAGGACCCCCCGTCAGATCTGGTGGACGAGACGATGGGGGCGCGTGGCGGGCATCGTGTGCAGTCGTTTCGACCCGATCCTTGGCGGACTTACAGCCCCGAGGCTTACGAGCGTGCGCTCAATCACCTGCGCGATCTGTACCGCGCGGAGGGTTACCTCTCGGCCGTGGTGGGACCGGTCAGCGTCTTGCGTCGGGCCTGCTCACGCACATCGCCGCCCGGAAGGTGTGAGCCCCTGGGCGTGCGTGTCGCGCCGGCGTCGACCTGCCCGAGCACCAGCGACCCGTTTCCGGTGGAGGATGCGGCGCCCGATCCGAATCTGACCTGCACGCCCGATCCGAGTCGCGGTGTTTACTGCGAGCCCAACGTCGTGTTGAGCATTCCCGTCAAGTTGGGGCCCCGCACGACGCTGTGGGACATCGAATTCGACGGCAACAAGCACCTGGTCGAAGAGCAGCTGGCCGCGAGGGCGGACCTCGCCTTGGGCAAGCCCGTCTCGCAGGTGGAGCTGCAGCGCGCGCGCCGACGCATCCTCGATCTGTACGCCGACGAAGGCTATGCCTTTGCCGGAGTGGACGTGGACTTGCGGCTGTCGCAGGATCAGACTCGCGGTAGCGCTCGTTTCGTGATCAGTGAACGTGAGCGGGTTCGCATCAGTGCGATCGTCGTACGCGGCGCGCGTGAAACGAGTGAGAGCTTGATCCTGGGTCGATTGGAGCTGCGCCCCAACGGCTACTACAAGCGCCAAGACGTGCGGCGCAGTGAGGAACAACTCGCCACGCTGGGTGTGTTCTCGAGCGTGACGATCAGCCTCGAAGACCCGGACGTGCCCGCGAAACAGAAGGTCGTCTTGATCACGGTGGCCGAGCGCTTGCCTCAGTACGTCGATGTCAAACCGGGTTTTTCGACCGGGGAAGGCGCGCGCGTCGCGTTCGAATACGGTCACCGCAATCTGGCGGGCAAAGCCGTGCAACTGCGCTTTCGGGTGCAACTGGGTTATCTGCCGAGCTTTCTTCTGTTCGAGAGCCGTGTGCGGCGCAACTTCGAGGCGTTGTCGGTTTCGGATCGTCTGGAGCGGCGCAACACGGCGACTCTGGAGTTTCCCGTGGGCAAGCGCTACCGCCTCTCCCTCGACGGGGTCGATGCCCGTGACAACTCCCGGGACTTCGGCATCACGAAGCGCGCTTTCATCGTCACCTTGACGCACCGACCGTCGCGTCAAGTCTCTCTCGTCACGGGCTCATCGTTCGAGTTGAACGATGCTCGGGTGTTCGGCGATACGCAGAACCTCCAAGAGTACCTCGAGGCCAACCCGCAGCAGGTGCGCTTGCTGAACGTGCCCGAGGGACGCAGCTTCGCCGTCGCTGTTCGCGGTGGCGCGGCCTGGGACCGAACCGACAATCCCCTGGGGCCTACTCGCGGAACGTTCATCTCGGGTGAAGTAGAGCCCGTCGTGGCCTACCTCGATGACGACAGTGCGGCGGTGCAGCTCCAAGCTTGCCAAGGGGCGGGCAACGATCCTGCGACGTGCGAATTCAAGAGCCGTTTCTTGAAGGTAACCAATCGCGTGGCGGGATATCTGCCGTTGACGAAGGACGGGCTGAGCCTCGCGCTGAGCGTGCGTTGGGGGGCCAACTTCCAGCTGGTCGACAACTCCAGCACCTACCCCGATCGCCTCTTCTTCATGGGCGGGGCCGACTCCCTGCGCGGGTTTCTGCAAGCCTCGCTCATCCCTCAAGACATCGCCGAGCAACTGCAGGAGGAAGATCCGGATGCTCCCGATCAAGAGCAGCGCCTGACGGCCCGCAAGGTGGTGATTCGGGGTGGCGACTTCATCCTCAATCCCCGCATCGAGCTGCGGATCCCACTCACCAAGCTGCTACAAACCGCGATCTTCGTGGATTCCGGCAACGTGTGGCGCGACATCGACAATGTCGACCCGACGGTGCTTCGGTACACTGCCGGGTCCGGCTTGCGGTTCGTTACGCCCGTGGGCCCATTGGCGTTCGACTACGGTTTCAAGTTGGACAGACGGTTCTATGAATCGGACATCGGAGCGTTTCACTTCTCCGTAGGATTGTTCTAACCCGCACCCGGTTCCCGTTGACTGCTCCCGTGTCAGACCGACCCGCGCGACACGCGTGGTTCACCGCGCCGAAGACGCCCCCGGAAAAGATCCCGGTCAGGCTTTGGGGGCAGTTCCGTCGTCAATCGCCCGGCTACTTGGCGGGCTTGGCGTTACTGGCGGCCTACCAATACCTTCAGTACATCTTCGACAACAAACTCGACTCGGCGGTGGACGCAGCGGTGGCCGGCGATGGGGATCTCGTCACCGAGTTGGGCATGGTGCTCGTCGCGGTCGCGATCGTCTCGTTTGGTCTTCGCGTGCTGTCGCGCGTGGCGATCTTCAACGGTGGTCGCAACGCCGAGTATGAGATCCGTCGGGCACTCTTGCATCACCTGCAGCGCCTGGGGCCGGCGTTCTACGGCCGTATGCCCACCGGCGACATCATGAGTCGGGTGACGAACGACCTCGGACAGGTCCGCTTGTTGCTCGGCTTCGGTGTGCTGAACCTGTTCTCCACCAGCTTCGCCCTCGTCAGTGCGCTGGCCGTCACACTCGAACGCAGCGTGAAGTTGACGTTCGCGTCGTTGGCTGGACTGCCCCTGTTGATGGTCGTCGTGTTGTTCTTCTCGCGCACGATGTACAAGCGACAGCGAGACAATCAAGCTGCGCTGGGTCGCCTGAGTGACCGGGTTCAATCGAGTATCGCGGGGGTGCGGGTGGTGCGTTCCTTCGCGCTGGAAGCCGCGGAGCGGGAGCGTTTCGAAGAGGGCAATCGCGACTATCTCGAAAAGTCGCTGAGATTGGCGCGGCTCCGCGGCGTGATGTTCCCCGTCATGCAGATGTTCAGCTCCGTCGGTGTGATCGTGCTCTTGTGGTACGGCGGTCACCTGGTGCTGACGGATCCGACGTTCGACGCGGGCTCGTTTCTGGCGTTCTTTCGCGCGCTCGCGCGGCTGACGTGGCCGCTCATCTCGCTGGGCTTCTTGATCAGCGTCGTGCAGCGTGGCCGCGCCGGCTACTCACGCGTCAAAGCTCTGTTCGACACCCAACCCGATATCGTCGACGGTGACGAGGCGCTGCCCGCAGGTCCGCTCGAGCTCGAGGTGCGACATCTGAGTTTCAGCTATCCGGGTAGAGAGGTTCTGCACGACGTCAGTTTCGAGCTGCCACCCGGTGGTTCGTTGGCGATCGTCGGGCGCACCGCCGCCGGCAAGAGCACGCTGGCCTTGCTGCTCGCCCGCTTGCAGAACACGCCTCGCGGTTCGGTGTTCTTGGGCGGTGTCGACATCTGCGATCTCGCCCTCGCCGACGTACGAAGGTCGGTAGGCTACGCCCAACAAGACCCGTTCTTGTTCTCGACCACGGTGGGGCGTAACGTCGCCTACGTCTTGAAAGAGCCCGACTCGGAAGCGGCACGCGCCACGGTGCTCGCTGCGGCCGGCGAAGCCCAAATCAGAGAAGAGATCGCAACGCTGCCTCACGGTTTCGATACGGTCGTTGGCGAGCGAGGGGTGCAGCTGTCGGGGGGCCAGAAGCAGCGCACGTCGCTCGCGCGCGCGTTGGTGAGCGAGCCTCGCATCCTGGTGCTCGACGATCCGCTGAGCGCCGTGGACGCTCGCACCGAGGCAGCCATTTTGGAAGCCATCGACCGGCAGCGGCAGAAACGCAGTGTGGTCCTGATCACCCACCGGGTTGCCGCTGCCAAGCGCTGCGATTCGATCCTGGTGCTGGACGAGGGGCGTATCGCTGAGCGGGGCACGCACGAAGAGCTGATTCGAGCGGGGGGGCTGTACGCCTCCGTCGCGGAAGAGCAGCGCGTCGAGAGCGCCCTGGAGGACTTGGGCAGCCTGGAGATGCCGGCGGTGGGGGCGCCCCCATGAGTAGTTCCAAGCAGGCCAAACGCACGGAGGAGATCCTGCGTCAGTTCCACGAGGAGGCGACCCTCGGGCGCGCCTACGACGCTCACCTCTTGCGGCGATTGTGGGTTTTCGTGGCTCCCCACAAGGGCCTGTTGTTCTTCGGCTTGAGCCTGGGGCTCGTCGTCTCCGCTCTGACGCTCGTGCGCCCGCTGGTGATGAAGTGGGCGATCGACGACGGAGTGATGGCGAAGAACCCCGACGTGCTGTTTCAAGGCGCCGCCGTGTTCGCCGGGGTCGTCGTCAGCGAGCAACTCCTGCAGATCGGTCGCATCTACGCGACCCAGCTGCTCGGAGCCCGCACGGTCGGGGACATGCGGCGTCACATCTTCGGCTTTCTGCACACCTTGCCGCTCAGATTCTTCGATCGGCAGCCCGTGGGCAGGCTCGTCACTCGGGTCACCAACGATACGGACGCGCTGCTCGAGTTCGCCTCCACGGACGCTTTCGCCATCGTCACCGACGTGCTCAAGCTCATGGGCATCGTGGTGATGATGCTGAGCCTCGATTGGCAACTGTCCATCATCGCCTTCGTGGCAGTGCCCCCTGTGGCGATTCTGGTGCGGGAGGTGCGCAAGCGCCATCGCGAGGCGTTTCGGGAAATCCGTGCGAAGACGGCTCGCATGAACGCGACCATGAACGAGCAGGTCTCGGGCATGACCGTCGTGCAGGCGTTCAATCATCAGCAAGCCGCTGCCGACGAATTCGACGAGATCAACGCTGCTTATCGCGACGCCAACATTCGCTCCATCAAGTACGATGCCATGCAGGATGCGGCGATTGAGATGGTGATGGCCATCGCGCTGGCGAGCATTCTCTGGTCCGTTGGCTTTCACCCCGTCAGTTTCGGTGCATTGGTCGCATTCAACGCCTACCTGAAGGAGTTCTTCGAGCCGATCAGTGCGTTGGCGCAGCGCTACACCGTGCTGCAGAGCTCGATGGCTGGCGCGGAGCGCGTGTTCGCCCTGCTCGACGAAGAAGAACGTGATGCGCCTGTTGGAGACAACCCAGTCGACGGCAATCCGGATTGGGCGTTGGAGTTGGACGACGTGGACTTCTCCTACAAGCAGGGCGTGCAGGTGCTCGATGGCATCCGCTTGCACGCCAAGAAGGGGGAAAAGATCGCCCTGGTGGGGCCGACTGGATCCGGCAAGACGACGATCGCGTCGTTGTTCTTGCGCTTGTACGACGCGGAGTCGGGCCACGTGCGTGTCCACGGCAAGGACGTGACGGGCGTCGAGCGCGACGAGCTACGAGCGCAGTTCGCGGTCGTTCCTCAGGACGTGTTTCTCTTCCCGGGCACGATCGCTCAAAACATCGCTGCCGGACAGGAGCCGGCCATGGCGCGGGTGGAGGAGGTTCTGCGGCGCATCGATGCCTATGAGCTCTTTGCTCAGCGCGAAGAGGGGCTGCAGACGCGAGTGGAGGAGCGCGGTGGCAACTTCTCCGCAGGCGAGCGTCAGCTGATAGCGTTCGCCCGCGCGCTGTATCGAGATGCACCCATCTTGATCTTGGATGAAGCGACAGCCAGCGTCGACTCGGACACTGAAGCGCGTTTGCAGAAGGCGCTCGAAGAGTTGATGAAAGAGCGCACCGCCGTGATCATCGCCCACCGGCTGAGCACGATCCAGGCTGTCGATCGTCTCATCGTGCTGCACAAGGGCCGTGTGGCGGAGCAGGGCACCCACACGCAGCTGTTGGCCAAAGGCGGCCTCTACGCCAAGCTGCATGCGCTGCACTTCTCTAGAGACGGCGCGCCCGCATCCACCGGCACGAAACGCTGAGTCGTCGTCCAGTGCCATCCTGATCGGGTCGCAGGCTCGCCATTGGGCGCCCTTCGCGCTCGACGGCTCACGCCGACGTGCTGTAGAGTTTCGAACATGTGGCGTTGGTTTGTCGTCCCCTGGTTGTCGTTGGCATGTAGCGCGAATACCCAAGCGCCCAGTGCGCCGGAGCCGGAGGCGCAGCAACTGTCCAAAGCAGAGCAGTGCTTGGAGGCCGCGCGCGCGGAACGCGAACCTCGTTCGGACGCGCCGTCGAAGATCGAGCTCCGCCACATACTCGTCCGGCATGCCGAGCTGGCGGATCCTCGCGGAGCTACCCGCTCACCGGAGCAGGCGTGTCTTCGCGCTTTGGAAG
>JBNKZR010000049.1:0-26170 GCA_050301735.1 Polyangiaceae bacterium
GTGGGCGGAGATCCGGGGTCGGCGGCTGCCGAGGAGGAAGTCCCCGCTGCCTCGTTCGCGTTGACGGCGGAGGTTTCGGGTGGTGCCGGAGCGAGTTGGGGCCCCGTGCTCGAGGGGTCGGGCGTGCTGCCCGCTGGCGAGCTGCGTTGGCAGTGCACGGCGAGTGCGGCGCTCAGCACGAATACGGCGCACGACCCTCGTCCGAGACGGCGCGTCTGCTGTGAGCGTGACCATCTGCGGGGCATTCTGCCTTGCTTATACCCGGTTTCAGTCACGAGCGACACCCGGCCGCAGTCGGTTGGCCACGCTGGCCGAGCTGAGTACACTGCGCCCATGACCCAACGCCAGTTCGAACCGATCAACGTCGCCGTGCTCACGGTGAGTGACACGCGCACGCTGGAAGACGATACGAGTGGTGGAACGATCGTCGAGTTTTTGAACCAGGCGGGGCACAACGTCGTCGAGCGCGAGATCATGCCCGACGATCGCAAGGCGTTGACTCAGCGTTTCGCCAGCTGGGTCGAGGACGAAAACATCTCCGTCGTCATCTCCACCGGGGGTACGGGCATCACTCGCCGTGATGTGACGCCGGAGGCGTTGCTGCCGCTGGTGACCAAGTCCGTCGACGGTTTTGGCGAACTGTTTCGCCATCTCAGCTACCAGGACATCGGTGCCAGCACGATCCAGTCTCGTGCCATGGGCGCCATCTGCGACAAGACGCTGATCTTCGTTCTGCCCGGCTCCACCCACGCGGTGCGTATGGCGATGGAGAAGATCCTTCTGCCCCAGCTCGACAGCCGCACCTTGCCGTGCAACTTCAAGATGCTCTTCGATCGCCTTTGAAGCCGCCAGCGGCACTCACGACCTGCGGTCGTTTCCGCGCTCGTGCGGGGGACGCGACTTCAGTTCGTGTCCCTCTTCGGCGCTCGGCGCTCCTTGGGCTCCCAGATCGCATTGGGTCGGATGTGGATGCCGGAGCGCATGATGAGTGCCTTTTTGTGTTTGAAAAACTTGGCGCTGTCGATGCGGTAGTAGCTCTTGAGCAGTTTGGGTCGAACGTAGGCGCGCGAATCTCGATCGGTGATGATCGCTGCGAAACGATGCTTGCGCAGTGCGTCGCGAGTCTCACGATCGAGCTTCTTCTGCGCGCCTCGGAAGTCCACTTTGGCGCGCCGGATGTCGTAGAGGGCCATGTCGTGGGCGTGGGACGTCTTGCCCGAGCGCCAGCCGATGTGGCCGTGGTGCGGCAGATAGACCTCGCCCTCGTAGGCCTGGATCTGATCGACCAACCAGCGCGCCTCCTCGAAGTCCTTCTCCTGCGGCATCCAGCGGCGGGGACCGTAGTCGAGCAAGGCGAATTGGGCCGCGAGCACCCCGACTGTGAAGAGGGACGTGAGTCTCGCAGGCTGTGAGCTGGCGTTGGGTGACGGCAGCAAGCGTCCGGCACCGATGCCGCACAGCACGATCACGGCGATGTACGCGGTGACGTTGTCGTTGTGCCAACTGCCGGTGTGTGCGCGGGCCAAAACCGCGATCCCGATCAGGGTGAAGGCCACCAACGCGTGAAAGACCTTCGCGCGTCGCGCTTCGGCATTCCGCGCGGGGTCGATGAAGTAGACGAAGGCCAGCGGGAACGTCAGGCTCAGCTCGCCGAAGAATTGGTGCTTCCAGCGCAGCAGGTCGTGTTTGCTCGTGTGCGTAGCCGGGATTTCGAAGGCGTAGTACCAGTACCAGCCGTCGGACGCCCACTGCATGAGCGCGACCAGCGCGAGTGATGGCAGCAGGCACGCGAGGGCAAACTCCGCGGCGGCCCGAAAGCCACGAGACCACAGCAGGTACAGACACAGCGGCGGTACGAGTCCCAAGGCGACCTGCTTCACGCCGAAGGCGAGGAAGAGCGCAAAGCCCGCCAGGAGCCAACCACGACGCCCGCGTGCGAAGCGCGCCAGCACGATGGACAGCATCATCAACGCCAGCAGCAGCGAGTCGACACGAGCCAGATCGTGCCAGCCGTCGGTGATGGCATAGGTGGCCGCGAGCAAGCCAGCAGTGGCGACGCCCGCGAACCAAGAGCCCGACTCCCGCCGCACCAGCTCCATCGACAACGCCATCGTCCCCAGCCAGCCGACGATTGAAACGAAGCGCAGCGCAAAGTAGTCGATGCCGGTGAACCAGCTGACGACGTAGCCCACGTAGTAGTAGAGCGGGTTGTAGATGAACGGCGCGAAGTCGAGGGAGGGCTCGATGTAGGGGTGCCCGTGCTCGGCGATGATGCGCACGTGGTCGACCATCGCGCCTTCCATCCACTCGATATCGAAGGGGTAGCTGGCTCGCACGAAGGCGATCCACAAAAAGAGCCCCGTGTAGTAGACGCCGAGCCCGACCAGCAGCCAACCCCCCCAGCGCCCCAGATACTCCACCGGGCGCGATAGCCACGCTTGCAGTCTTTGAGACCATGCCGGCGCGGCGGCATCATTCACGGCTGGGTTTTTCGAGGTCGCGTCAGCCGGCTCCCCACGAGTGGGGGCCATCGGATCGTGCCCTGCCGTCGCCATGTGGGGGTGCTAGCCGTGGTCCAACTCGCTGCCAAGTGCGATTGAGGTTTTGGGTTCGATTTCCGAGGCGAAGCCCGAGTTGGACTCGCTTGTCAGGTTCGCCGATCGGCGATCAATTCGATGCCAGGGTCCTCGCGAGCCCAGAGCGCGACGTCTCCCACGCTGGAGCTGAGCACGCGGGTGTGTAGCGCTCGGGCTTCGCGCACCACGGTGGGCGCACCTTCTGCGGCGGAGGCGTTGACCAGGACGTCGGCGGCGGCGATCCACCGCAGTGTCTCTTGGTGAGCCAGGCGCCCCAAGAACTGCGCTTGGGGGTAGCTTCGGGCCAGCGTCATTTGCTCTGGGCCGTCTCCGATCACGACCCATTGAAACGGTTCGTCGCAGGGTCGTTGTTGCAGGGCGAGATCCACTCGCTTGCTGGGGATGAGTCGAGCGACCACCACGGCGATGCGCTCGCTCGCCCCTAACCCCAGAGCGGCTCGGGCCTGGTCTCGCGTGAGGGCAGGGACGGCGATGGGACAGGGTTTGACCGAAGAGCGTCCCCGAAGCGGCAGTCGGGTGGCGGCAAGGAGTTCCTCGCGCAAGGCGCTGGAGACGAAGCGCAAGTGCACGTCTCCCCGCAGCGCGCGGCTGAGGATGCCCTCGCGCACGGGACGAGGCAGGCGTCGCAACAGGCGGGCATCGCTGCCGTGCACGACGATTTCGATGGATGGTGAGCCGGAGCCGGCGGCGATCGGAAAACCCGCAGGCATGAGCCAATGGGCGATCACGTGGTCGTAGTGCCCGCGTTGCAGCTGTCGGCGAGCCCGGACGATGAAGCGCGTCAGATCCCAAACGCGCCAGGGACGCTGCTTCAGCCGGACCACGACGCCGGGCCAACCGAAGGCGTCCCCCGTCGTCACCCAAGACACCGTGGCCCCGGGCGGTGTGCTCAGGGGCGACTTTGCCGAGCACGGTGCGGGGGCGAGCACCGTCACGTCGTGTCCTCGAGCGAGCAATTCTTCCACCTCCGTGCGGACGAAATGACCGGCGGGGTCGTCCGCGGCCGTGGGGTACGAGGTGCTGACGACCGCGATGCGCATCAGCGGCGCGGAAGCTCCGGAACTTGGAGCGGCAGATCCGCACCGTGCTCCTCGTGCAAGTCGCCGAGCAGCCGCAGGTGGGGATAGGCGTAGATCCCGGTGTCGTGTCCGTCCGCCCACGACAAACGCAAGGCGTAGTTGCCGACACGCCCGATGTCGGAGAGCTCCGTGTCGTGGCCTTCGACGTAGCGCAGCGGCCCCGAATGACCCTGGCACTTGGCGCACGGACAGTATCCCCGGAGAATGACGTTGGGCAGGCGTTGGGTCACCCCGTCGCTCCACGCGATCTCGACCCAGGGCGCCCCCAGCGGTGCTTTGATCCCGACGGGCTTGGGCGTTTCGGCGGTCATGGTCCGGTTATACCGGTCACGCTCGCGGGTCAGCTCGGAATTTGGCAACCAGCGAGCCCGCCTTGTAGCCTGGCAGTATGTCGAATCGACGTCACCCCGAACCTGGAACCGAACCCCATGCGGTGCCCAAAAGCGGTGGAATTCGGCTGCGCCACTTGCTCCTCGTCGCCCTGCTGGGCGGCTTGGTCTGGCAGCTCAGTCCGAGGGCCAAGGCCGCCTGGCAGCTGCGTGAGAAGGCGACCCAATTTGCCGACTACGCATTGTGCATGGTCGGACCCACGGGGCCGACCCACTTGCGGGACCAGCCGGAAACCTTCTGGGAGCTGGTGCGGCGGCGTTTGGTCGTCAGTGATTCGGAAGACATGCCGTTTTCGGCCTGCGCTGATTTGGCGGGTGCGGTTTCGGGCTCCGCCGAGGTGCAGGCCGCCCACCATGCCCGTGCGGAACAATTCGTCGAGTACGGCGGGAGTGCCACGGCGTCCGTGGCGAGCGGTGCGGCGAGTGGCGGCACGGTCACCAGCCTCGAACAGCTGGAGGTTTCGACGCGCGCGCTGGCCGATCTCGCTGCCCGCGCGTGGCCCTTCGAGCGCCGAGGTTACACGCGACTCGTCAAGCCATCGAGCCATGCCAAGGAAGCTGCGCACCCGATCGATCTGCCGCTGGCCACTCAGGGAGTGGGGTTACCCGCCTGGCGGGCCATCTATCGCACGACCTGGACGCAAGCTGAACGCTGGTACCTCGCCCAGGGACACGCGGCGAACTTGTCCCTATTCGAATCCGTCGATGCAGGTTTTTCTTGGCGCGCCGTCGGTCTGGCGCAGCCGGGTGTCGCCGAGCACGCGGGCCGTTGCATGGAGCAGGGCAGTCGCAACTCCTTCTCCTTCGAGGCCGCCGATGGTGGGTTGTTGGTTCACTCCTGGCTGGGGGACACTCGACGTCACAGCGCTCGATTGGCCGGCGACTTCGCGTTCCTGGCGGCCTCTTGCGATGATGAGACCGCGCTTCTGGCCCTCGACGGCAAGGAACGCGGCAAGGTCGTCATGCTGTGTCGGCACTCGGGGGCGTGTGGGCAGCTGCCTGTGCCCGCGCGCTGGCTCGAAAACTCCTTCGACATCGCCCGCGTCGCTGGCGTGAGCGTGGTGGCCAGTGTGGACTACGGCATCGTGCGTGTTCGTTCGTCGCGTGACAACGGTCAGCATTGGACCCCAGCCACGGTGGCCTTCGACTGGCAGACCCAGCGCAGCCAAACTCCCGACGGGCCCGTGCCCGACCGCCTCTTGAAGCTCGGCAACCGGTTGTTGCTGCACGGCACGGCTCGAGCTGGCGGTGCCGGGCAGAGCTACCCCCTCGTGTTCTCCGACGACTTCGGAGCGAGCTGGCGCGGGCTCGCAGCCGCTGGCGCGGCAACGGTCGGCGTCGCCGTGCGGGAGTGACGCAACGGGGCTCGAAGCGTGAATCGACGAGGCTCGAAGCGCGCTACTCGCGGGCCTTCTTCAGTGCCGAGATGAAGGCTTCCGTGTGCATGTAGCTCAGTAGGTCGCGGCTCTGGGGCGCCATCAGGAAGCTTTCGATGGACCGCCCCTCGCGCACCACGGGCGAGCCTTCTTCCAGTACCTCCAGGGCGATCAACGCGGAGTCGAGGTCGCCGCTGGCGAGCAGTGCGCTGCGATTGACCCAGCGGCACACGGCGTCCGACAGATCCGGCTCGGCCTCTCGCAGTTGCGTCAGTACCTCGAGCGCCAGCACGGGCAGGTCGTCATCCAGCGTCTTGGGCAGGCGCTGCATCACGCGCCGACGCGTGGTCTCGAACAGCTCGCGATCGGGAGCGGCTTGTCGGACCTCGACGAAGCAGCTGAGGAACGCCAGCAACACCGTGTAGAGCCGGTTGGGGTCGAGCTGGGTGAACAACCCCACGCGTGCCTGATCCGACTTGAGGCAACGCCAAGCGAGAAAATCCAGAGCCCCCTGCGGTGCCTCATCGAGCCAGTACGAGCCCAATACGATGCGCGATGGGTTACCCGTGACCAGGGCCAGCGCGGGTTCGACGCTGGTACCGAAGAGTTCGGGAATGCTCATCCCCATGGCGCGCGCCTTGTGCTCGAAGGCGAGGGTGATGCGATTGCCCACGACCCGCTTCGGTGCCAGCGGGCCCAGATTGAGCTCCAGGGCTTGGTCGAGGATGCCGCGTGTCTGCACCAGCAGGATGCGCAGCGCACTGGCAACTCCGCTGGGGGCGAGCAGCGCGTCCAAGTGTCGCGACATCGCCGCGCCATGCGCCCCGGCGAACGGCTCGGGGGTGCCATCCAGAACGCTGCGCGCGCTGGCGACGATGCCGCCCATCTCGCGGTCTTCCAGCACGTCGGCCAGGACCTCGGCCAGTTGCATGGGACCGCGGTCGTAGTGCTGGCGAGCAGTGTTGTCGCGGATCTGCTTGAGGAGTCGCCCAGCCCAATCGATGACGAACTGTTCGCGATCGGTGTTGACGTAGTAGCGGGCGGCAGCGTCCACCACCTTCGGCTTCAGCGGCCAGCGATTGAGGAGATCGGCGTAGGCCTGTTCCGTCGCGGTCGTGTACTCCGGATCGAGAGCCATCAGATCTGCCGTGCGCAGCGCCACGTCGACCTGGTCTTCCTCGGACTGGGTTTGGCTCTGTCGTTTCTCCAGTAACTCGAGCGCGCGTTCGGTCTGGCCGGCATCGACGTAAACCGAGAGCATGGCATCGAACGCTTCCTCGTCGTGCGGTCGTCTGCGCAGCACCTCCTGGTAGCAGCGCAGCGCGCGTTTCGGATTCTGCAGTGCTCCTTGATAGAGCGTTGCCAAACGCAGGTAGACGTCGGCCTGCACCTCCGGATCGGCACTCAAGCGCACCAGTTGCAGCAACGCGTGCTCTGCGCTCAGGGCGTCGCCGTCACGTTCGGCGAGGGCCGCGAGTGAGGTCAGCGCCTCGATATTCTCCGGGCTGCTGCGGATCACCGCCAGGAGCGCCTCGCGGGCTCCCCGAGTGTCACCGGAGGCCACTAGTGTCTGCGCCTTGACGAGCTGCAAGCTCGCCACTTCTTCGCGATCTCGCGTGGAGTGCAGACGTCTGTCGACCGCGCGTTGCAGTTTTTCGAACTCGCCGGCAAGTTCGTACAGGTGCTGAAGCCGCTCGAAGACGGTGGCTTCCGTGGGGTCGATGTCGTTTGCCCGTTCCAGACACATGCGACCCCGTTCAGCGTCGTTCACCTGATCGAGCCAGAGTTCGGCTGCGACACGCCAGTGGCTCACTTGATGAGCAGGGAACTGGCTGCGTCTTGCCAGCGTCTCGTGTGCCTCTGCTGCGCGTGCCCATTGTTCGGCATCGGACAGGATTTGGGCATACAGCTCGAGGGCGGGCAGGTAAGCGGGATGCAGCTCGAGGGTTCGGCGCAGGGTGTCCAGGGCCTCGGGGCGCCTATCCATGAACAACGAGAGCTCAGCCGCCCGCATCAGCAAGATCGCTCGATCGAGCGGTTGGGTGGCGCGCCCCACCAGCAGCAGCGTCATTTCTTGGGCAACGGCGTGGTCACCCAGGGCACGAGCGTGAGACAGCAGCTGACGCGCCACGTAGGAGGACGTTTCTGCGCCACGCTGGGCGAGCTTGAGGTGCGGGTAGGCCGCGCCCCAGCCGTTCTCGAGCCGTTCCAGGCGGGCCGCCACGACCGCGGGGGCAACGGAATCGGCAGCTGGTAGCAGAGAGGCCAATCGCGTCAACGCCATCAGCAGGTGCGACGGATGCGCGCTCGTCAGCGCCGCATTTTCCAACTCCGCCACGGCTGGCAAGTGTTCGGGGGCGTTGGCCACTGCCTCGGCGAGGTGCTCGAGCCGGCCTTCGGCGTTCTGCTCCCGTCGCTCGAGATCGGCCAGACGCAGGCACAGTTCGGCGCGATGTTGCGGCAGGGTCGTCGTCGCGAGCTGTTCCCGCAGCTGATGTTTGACGACCAATGCTTGGGGATGTCCAGCCGCGGTGCGTTGCAGGCAGTGGGCCGCCAAGGGTTGTCGAGGCGCCGCCTGTTCCGCACAGCGCGCCGCTTGCTCCTTGCCCCCGCACGCTTCGTACAACCATGCTGCTTCGAGCAAGAGCTGAGCTTGGGTGGAGGAGTCTTTCTCCTGCGCCACGAGCTGTTCGCGCATGAGCGCGCGAGTGTGGGCGTCGTGAGGGCGAGAGTGCTCCAGATACGACGCAAGCGCTGCATCGTGGGGCCAGGCCTTCCAGGCTAACGCGAGCGACTGCGAACGCGCCTCAGGCGTCTCCCTGAGGATACTCTGGCGTAGGTGCGTGATGGCTCGATCCCAGTCGCCGTCAGCTTGCTCCAGTTGTCGGCCGAGCCAGGCCGAGGCTTCGCCCGCGTTCTCAGCGGCGCGTTCACCGAGCACCGCAGGCCACGGGGCCGTCGGATCGGCTTCGAGGGCCCGCAGGCAGAGCGTTGCCGTCTGTCGGGGAGACTCGGCCAGCAGCGCCGCCTCCAGCAGAAGCAGGGCCTTGCGCTGAGGCTCGGAGCTCGTGTCGCCCAGGGTTTCGAGCAGCTTGCTGGCGCGTTCTCGGGGCAGTCGCGCCAGTAGCGGCCTGGCAGCGGCTTCACCGAAGAACTCGGAGCGCAGTGCCCGCCCGTAGTGTTCATCGGCGGCGGCTTCATCGCCGGAGCGCTCGCGCAAGAGGCCAGCGGCAAACTGTGCTTGACTCTGACGCTCTGGGGAGTCCGCGGCGATGCCTTCCACCAGCGCCCGCGCGAGTACGGCGCTGTCGCCGCGCTCGAGTGCACCCTCCAGCCGCATCAATCGCAGCAAGGCGTGGGACGGGATCGACTCCTCCACTGCGTCTACTGCTGCTTCGAAGTGAGGTAGTTGCTTCGGATTGCCCAGCAGGTTTCCGATCCCCAAGAGGGCCGCGTCGTCGCTGTCGTTGACCAACACCGTCTTGCGCGCCAGTCGTAGCGCCGAGATGACGCTCCAAGCCAAGGGTTTCAGCTCGTCTTGCTTTTCGGCCGTGTCGAGCCAGGGCGCCATCAGTTCTTCCGGAGCACCGCACAACGCACCCACCGCGATGTGATCGCTAGAGGTGAATGCCAGGTCGGCGTCATCGTCGACTTGATCTTGATCCAAGGACAGCTGGGCCGCGACGTCGTCGCCCAACTCGAGGGCGCGGGCCGCCAACACGCGCCGCAAGGCGGAATTGGCTTTCTCGCTCAGCAGCTCGCTGAGCACGTCGGCCGAACGCTGACGTGTTGCTGGCTCCTGAGCGAGCAGCGAGCTGGCGAGCCAGCGAGCGGCGCGCGAGAAGCTGGGCACTTCGGCAAGCTCGAGCAGAGCATCCGCTGCTGGCTGACGTTTGCCGCTGGTCAGTGCCATGCGGGCCCGAACGAAGGCTGAGAGCGGCGTGTCTGAGCTGCCTTCGTTGGAGGCGGCCTGGCCTCGCATTGCTGCCAGAGTCCGCGTAGCCCGACGCAACGGCTCGAGGTCGTCGTCGTCCGGCGCGCCTGCTTGGGCCTCGCCGCTGTTTGCTTCTTGCCAGCGCAGGCTGGGAGGACGGGCGCTGCCGGCCAGTTGTTTTGCCAGCTTGAGCAGGGTGGGGCGAGGGTCTTCGGGGCTGTTGCGAGAACCTTGCTCGAAGTGTCGCAGGGCTGCGCTCGTGTCTTTGAGCTTCAGCCGTGCCACCTCCGCGCAAGTGAACGCCGCGTGCGCTCTGGCCACAGGCGATGGTGCGGACAGCGCCTCCGTTGCCAGTGCTCCGCAGACCGCTGCGTGATCGTCGAGCTGGGCTGCGAGCTGGCGGGCCTGCCGCAGACCGAGTGCGGGGCTCAGTTTGGACGCGAGCTCCGCGACGGAACGGGCGTGCTCGAGGTTGCCCGCCATTGCCCACAGTTCACTTGCGACCACGAGCGTCCTCGCCTTGCTCTTGTGGTCGATGTCTTTTTGAGCCTGCTGTTCGAACCACTCGGCACGAGCCACCCAATCCGCCGTCAGGTCCGTCTCTTTGAGGTGGGCCGAAGCGGGGCGCTCTTCCACGCCCAGCAGCGAGATGCGTTCGGACTCGTCGTCTTCGATGGCGGCGAAGTCCGTCAGCGGCTGGGTCAGCTCGAGCACCTCCTCGTCGCTGCCGCTCGGCTCCTCTTTCGGGGGGCGCGGTGCCGGCCCCTGGCTGGGGCGTGCCTTGGGTTCGACGTCGTCGCTCATCTCGGAGCCATCCCCAGCTTGGCCCGCAGGCGCATGAAGTCCGTCGACAACACGAAGCGCAACAGCGACCAGATCCGCTCCTCGGTGGTTGCGTCGAAGTTGCGGTGTTGGGTCTCGCGCTCTTTGCGTCCCAGTATCACCCAGGAGACGTCACCGACGAACAGCGCTGCGGCGCGGTCCAAGCTCGTCCGAGCCGCGCTCGCCCAATCTGCGGGATCGACACCCGAGGCCGCGACCGCCTCGGCGATCGGCGTGAGCTCCTTGCGCACTCGTCGGGGCAGTTCACGTTCCAGAGCGCGCGAGAACTCTCCGAACATCGAGTAGCTCTGCGTCTTCAGTGGGTGCTTGCCGACGCTGCACGCCGCCGCTGCCAGCGCCGCCACGTCCGTCACGTCGCGCTGCAACAGAACCGTCGTGCCACGCAGCAGGGCCAAGACCTGTTGCGCCAGCGACCAGCGTTGATTCTCCGTCAACGCGGGCTGTACCGCCTGTCCGACGACGAAGGCTGGCAGTTTGGGATCGGGCACGGTCGTCAGCGTGGTGGGCTCGTTGCCACCCACGTACAGCTCGAAGTCTCCCAGTCCGAAGGCACCGGTGAAGGCCGCCAACGTCGACCTCAGCTCCGCTCCCATCGGCGGTTTGAGTCGTTGCCGGCGCCCGACACCGAGGGTTTTCAGCGTTGGCCCCAGTACCTCGGGCAGGTGGGGTCCGAGGTGACGGAAGAGCTCTGCGAACGGGCCACTGTCGTCCGGAGCCAGGATCGTTTGAAGCTCCTCGCTACCGAGTGCGATTTGGGGGTGATGGAGGGTTCGCTCGTCGAGTTCGGCGAGTTCGCGCCGCATGTCCTCGTTGTTCACCCCCAAGGTGACGAGCGCGCCGAGCGCAGCCTGGCGCAGGGACAGATCGTCGAGTGCTTCGGCGACGCGTGCCGTGCGCGCGACCTGCTCCTCGTCGAGATCCGAAAGCGGCGCTTCGAGCAGGGCATTGCGGATGCGCTGAGTGAGTTGTGCCGTATCGCTGGCAGACAGTGAACCGTCGAGTACGAAGTCGATGCCTTCGGGGTCCGTCGGAGCCTCCGCCAACAGAGCCTCGCAAGCTTCTCGTGCGCGCCTCGGCGAGTCGAGCTTGTCGCGGGCGATCGCCATCAGCAATCGCGCGGCGTCGACGCGGCCTTCCGTCGTTTCGCGCTGAGCGATGAGTTTCTCCAGCAGACTCGCCGCGTCTTCCCAGCGTTCGGCGGCGGCTGCCGCGCGCGTGAGGCGTTCGGTCACCGCCAAGGTTTCGAGCCCGGCGTCGGAGAGAACCTGCAAGACTCCGAGGGCTCGCGAGAGGTCGTTCAGCTTCGTCTCGAACAGATCGACCGCGGCGACGCCACTCATCAACCGCTGTTCTCTGGGGGCGGCATCCAGGGCTGCGAGTTCGGCCAGCTGTGCCGCCGCTTGTTCGTACTTCTCCTGCCGAATGTAGATTTCGCCGCGAAGGGCGTGGGCCCCGACGTGATCGGCGTCGAGCAGATTGAGATTGTCGAGCTCCTCCAGGGCTGCGTCGAGTTCGTCGAGCGTACGACGCGCGCGGGCTCGGTCCCAGTAGAGCGCAGTCAACTCGCTGGCGTCGTTGCTGACTTCGATGCGTCTGCCGAGCAGCGTGACGATGGCGCTGGCGTCACCTCGCTCCTTGAGTACGCCGTACCAACGTTTGAAGGCGGGGCGGTGGCTGACGTCCAGTTGCACGGCGCGTTCGAGTGCGAGGTTGCCGCGTTCCGGATCTTGCAGGTCGTCGAGCAACAGGCTGGCGGCCTGCCGCAGGAATCGCGCCGCGACGAGGCGGTCTTCGGTGAGGTCACCGAGGCGGAGGCAGGCTTGGGCTTCGAGCTCGCGCCGCTCCAGTTGTTCGGCAGCCAGTCGCACCCCTTCCCAGCCGGCGATGTCGTCGGGCAGCGCTTTGACGACGGCGCGGAAGCTCGCCAGTGCGGCTTCCGGTTTCTGCCCCAAAAGCTCGTTGTAGCCAGCGAGCGCGAGGTGGGTGGCCTCTGCTTCCGCGCTCGCCAACTCGCCCACTGCGCTCAGTGCCAGCGCCCGACGTCTGGGGTCGCAACCCGGGGGCGAGGTCTCCAGGTTTGCCAGGATGCACTCGGGCGCAGACGACTCCAACAGTGCAGTCGCCTGACCCTGGGCGATGAAATGGATCAGCGCGGTGCCCGCATCCAGTGCCGCGCGGGGCTTGCCCGAGAGGTGGTTCGCCAGTTGCTCGCGGGCGGCGAGTTCCTGCTCGATGTCGCGTTCGCTGATCGCAGCCGCCACCCACTCCAGTTGGCCGGCGACGCTGTTCGTCTCGGCCCAGCCAGCGGACAACTCCAACAAGCGTTGCGGGTCGGGTTTGAGTAGTTGCCGTTCGTCGAGGAAGCGAAGCCCACGCGCGATTTCACGCCCCTCGTCCGAATGCGTCTCGAGGTGGCGCAGCGCCGCTGCGTGCTGCGAGCTATCACTCCACAGCGCGCGCGCGAGCTGCACGGCATCCCCACTTTCCCCGAGTGGTACGTCGTCCGCCGCATCCAACCCCTCCGTTGCGGCGCGTCGCTGGAGCTCGCCCGGTCCCAGGCTGAGCGCGAAGCGTTCGAGCGCGTACACGTCGACGTCACCGTTGTTGTCGAGGGCAACCTCCAACGCTTGGCGTCGCTTCTCCAACGAGTCCGGGTCCAAAGCGCGCAGCGCCCAATGCAGCAGGCCCGAACTGGCGGCCCCGTTGACGGCGCCGGCGGCTTCGAAATACTCGACTGAGTCGGCGCGGGCTCCGCCGTGCCAGGCGACGATGCCAGCCTCGAGCTTGAGGGCCGCGGCCAGTTCGGGATAGGCCGTCGCGTCGCCGGTCTCCGAAAGCACGTTCGCCGCTTTGGGCCCTTCCTGAGCAGCTAGCAGCGCCTGGGCAAGTTGAGCGGCCACGGTGACGTCGGCCGGGTGCTCGTCGTGCAGACGCGACAGTCGTCCGATGGCCGCCTCCAGCTTTCCTGCGCGGTGCAGTCGGAAGGCTACGATCTGTGCCAGGGCTTGTCCTTCGCGCCGCTCACTCGAGCCGGCTAAGCGCTCCAAGGCATCGGCCGCCGCGTCGATGTCTGCGGGCTCCGAGTTGGTGTCGGTCGGCTCGTAGGCGGTGAGCATGGCGGCCAACCACGCCCCTTCAGGGTTGCGCCCCAATTCGCCCAACGCACTACGTGCCGCCGCCATGTCGCCGCGCAAATAGGCAGCGCGAGCCAGCCCGAGCCAGGCACTGTGCCGTTCTTCGACGTCGGCGGTGTGCAGCAGACGCTCGCTGGCGTCCCGCAACCACTGGCCGTCGCCGCTCGCGCTGGCGCAGAATCGAGCCCAGCGCAGGGCGGTCGTCGTTGGTATCCCTTCACTGCTCGCTTGCGCCAACGCGGCGCGCGCGCTCTTGGCGTTGCCCTTGCTCAGACTCCAGAACAGCGCGGCACGCGCGAAGTTCGTGGCCCGACCGTTGGCGTCCGGTGCCGACGCCGCGCTCGCTTCGAAGGCGTCCGCGAGAGCAGCAGGGTCGTCTTGGCGCAACAGCAGGTGCAGCCGTTGAGCATGTGCGCTCAGCGCACCGCGATCGGACTCCAGTGCTCGCCGCAACAGAGCCAAGGCCTCTTGCGTTTGCCCGCGGGCCGCCTCCGCCAGCGCTGCACGCGACAGCAGCGCGGCACGACCGTGCCCGCTGACGTCATGCAGCTGCAATAGTCGCTCGGCGGTCTGACTGACGCCCAGGGCGTTGCCTGCGGCCGTGTGCGTCTCCAGCATGCCGGCGAGAATGGCGGGATTGTTGCCGAGTACCTCTTCGGCGCGCGTCAGATGGGCCAGTGCGCGGTCGTGTTCACCCAACTCCACGCATTTCGTGGCTGCCAGCAAGCGTAGCTCGGCGGCCATCGATTTGGTGGCGTGTGCAGGACGCAGCTCGACCGCGGCCTCGTCGCCGCCCTCGGACAGTTGTGCTTCGAGGTGGCGGGCTCGAGCTTCGGATATTTCGGCAACGCCCCGGGTATTCCCGCGCTCGACGGCGTCGAACCAGAGTTGGGTGAGCGCCAGCTCGCGCACTGCCGGCACTTCGTCGGCCAAGCGCTTCAGGCTTTCGATTGCCGCTTCGTGCTCACTGCTGCCGAGGGACGCCTGAGCCAATCGCAATCGCAACAGGGCACCGTAGGCGCGATCGACCGTGGCCTGGGCCCGCTGCTCGAGCACGCGGCGCGCCAAGGCTGCGTCGCCGATCTTGTGCGCCAAGAGCTCCAAGCTCAGCCAGGTCACGGCCGACAGGACGCCAGTCTGTTCAGCGATGGTGTACGCCTGGCGCGCGGCCTCGTCGTCGTTGCGCTGGTCGGCGAGGAAGTTGCCGCGCGCGATTTGTGCTCTGGCGACCTCTTCCGGTTCGCTCACCACTCGACCCAGCCGGTCGAGGAGTTTGCCCAAGTTCTGAAAAGACTGTCGACGCTGAACCAGCGCGATCAGATGTTCGAGCGGCTCTCTCAGATTGGTCGCGCTGTTGACGGCTCCCAGCAAGTCCTTGGCGGCAGCGTGGTCGTCACGATGCAGCTCCTCCAGCACCCCGATCTCGTGGAGCAAGACCGCACGTTCGGAGGGGTCGGTCACGACCTCCACCTCGGCTCTCAACCCCTTGACGGCTTCGAATATCTCCGTAGCGCTGGGCGGGATCGAGCTGGGACGAAGGGACAGACGCATGGGGCTGAAGTCAGACCGGAGCGGAACGGGCGCAGCCTATCCTGTTGTGGGAGCTGACCAAATAGGCAGCGTCGGTTTGTGAGGCATTTCCCTCGTCCGAGGTGGGCCCTGAATTGGCCAGAGTTGTTCATGGTTCGCGGCCGCGATGTCACGTGCGAGCTCTGTGTGTGGCTCTCCGACAATGGCGCATGCGAATTCCAGGGACCTCGGCTCGATGACCGGCGGTTGCTCACCGTCGAGCCCCCTTCCAAAGCCGCAATAGATGCCTCGAGCGCTGCCTTGGCGATACACTCGTTGCGGCTCCGTTCTCCCGTAGCCTGCGAGGATCATGTTCAAAGTCGAGTGTCCAGAGTGCTCCGCGCCTTACCAAGTGGACGAGCGCCGTGTGCCGAGCGCCGGCGTCAAGATGCGCTGCCCGAAATGTCGGGCGTCGTTCGTCGTGCACAAGCCTGGCGATGAGGCTGGACTACCGGACGCTCGCAACGGAGGCTCGGCCCGAGCCGCGAGCCAGGATTCGACCACGATGTTGGGCGTGGCTGCACCGGTCCAAGGCAAGCCGCCACCTCGCAAGGCCCAACCACGTACTGGCAGCGGCGCAGCAGAACCGCGCAGTGCCATTCGGCCGCCGGGCGCGCCTCCACCCCCTCCCCAGCGTGCGGCGGCGAAGTTGAACTTGCGCCCCAAGTTAGGCTCGCAGCCTGACGCGGGGGCGGCACCGGACTCGGAACCCGGCTTGCCGGCGTCGATGGCCGGTCGGGATCTGCCCGGCATCGCTGCAGATTCTGACCGCAGACCGTCGTTGCCGAGTCTGGCGTTGGACGACACGCCTGGCTTGCCAGACACGCCGGCAAGCGACCGGCCGTCGTTGCCCAGCAAGCCCGACTCGAGTCGTCCCTCGTTGCCCATCAGGACTGACCCGAACCGCCCGTCCCTGCCCAGTGCGCTGCAGTCGCGATCGCAGCTGCCGCAGTCGGAGCCGGATGAGGCGAGCACAGCGACGGGTTTTTCCGACTTCGATTTGGCCTTCGACGCGGACGTCGAGACCGAAGGGGGGTCGAGTCTGCCACCGGCTCTCGGGGGCAAGGCGCGAAGCGCACAACCGAAGAAGCCATCGGTGCCCCATCCGGCCACGTCGAAACGGTCGTCGGTGCCGCGCCCCGAGAGCTTCGCCGCTGCCTCAAGTGACTCGGGTGAACTCCCCCCTCCGCAGGAGCCCGAGGTCATCGACTCGGTGATTCCGCTCACGGAGTCGGACATCAGCTCCCTGAAACCGGCGGGGGCTCCGACGGGAGAGACGACGACCGAGTTCTCTCTCGATGGCTCACTCGAACTGCCGTCGCCTGCGGCGGACTTCGAAGAGGAACTCGCCAGAGGCATGGAACCCGAGGAGCCGGGAGACTTCGGCATCCCTGCGTCAATCGAGGCTGGCGGCAAAGACTCGGGACAGCGATCACCTACCGCCGACATCGAGTCGCTCGCTGCCACTCGCGTCGTGATCGAAGAGGCGCCGTCCTTCGACCCCGATTCGGTGCCGGATCTGCCGGATCTGGATGGCATGCCGTCCAATCGACCTCAGACTGCCGCCACGGTCGTGGACGTACCCAGCAGTGGTGACTTCGGCGACGACATGTTCACTCTCGATTCGTCTCCGCCCAGCAACGCTACACCGGGTGCGGCGCCGGGAGGCGGTTCGCAGGATGACGATCCCTTCGCTGATGCGCTGACGAACAACTCGATGGCCGACTTCGAGGTGCCGGGGGAGTTTGGCTCGGGTCAGTTCGGGGAGCTCGATTCATCGCCGCGCGCCGCCAGTGCCGATCCGACGGAGTACGGCGAAGTCAGCCTGCCGACGGACGACGACAGCGGCGCAGGCCTGGAAATGGGCGACTCCTTCGAAATGGGGGACGACGACGCCGAGTTCGGTGCGATCCCGCAAGAGGAGTCGGGGCCGAATGCGCTCGCGGAACGCGACAGTGCGCTGCCGCCTCGCGCCTCCCAGCCCGTGCCTTCGCCGCCGATCGCGTCCCCGACGGGGACGCAGGCCGAGCCTGCCACCGCCCCCAAGTCTGGAACAGGAAAGGCCAAGTGGGTTTTCGCTGCCGCTCTGTTGCTGGCGATGGGCGGGGGCGCGCTCGCGCTGTTGCCCGACGTGGGACCGTTCGGCATTCACCTGATTTCGGATCTGCTGAATCGGGAGGCGCACGAAGCGCTGCTGCGCGAAACGGCTAAGAAAGCGGAGGCCATCGCCGCCAAGGATTCGTTCGCGAGCGTGCCGGAGATTGTAGCGGTGTGTGAACGGGCTCGTAGCAGCGCCCCGCGTTTCGATGCCTTGGTCGCCTACAAGGCCTTCGCCCAGTACTCGGCCGTTGCCAGGTTTGGCGGACAGCCGGAGCTTCAAGCCAACGCCAAGGTGCTACTCGATACGCTGAGCGCCTCCGGCGCCGAGGCGGACCTTCCTCACTTGGTCGCTGCGCAAGCGGCTCAGGCAGTCGTTCTCGGAGACGTTGCGGGCGCGAAGCGCTCGCTAGCGAGTGCCCAACCCAAAGGCACTTCGCTTCTGGCTTTGGAAGGAGAGCTGCTCGTGTCGACGGGCGAGTTCGCGCAGGCGGCCGAGGTCTGGAAGAAGGCGGTGGCCGCTTCGGCGAGTGCGTGGACCCATGGCGGGCTTGCCCGAGCGCTCTTGGGAGCGAGCCAACTCGAAGCGGCAGAAGACAACGCGAAGAAGGCGCTGGAGGATAACCCGGAGCACATCGGTGCGCGTCTGGTTTTGGCGAACGTGCGACTGAAGAACGGCGACGAGGAGGGGGCTGTCGGTCTGATCGACGAGGTGCTGGAACGGCGCAACCTCGCGAGTCGTCAAGAAGCCGTCGAAGCGCACACTCTGATGGGCGAGATTCATTTGCACCGAGGCCGACTGAGCAAGGCAGAAGCCGCGTTCACTCTGGCGCTGGAGACCAACCCCAAGGACGTTCGGGCTTCGGTGGGGTTGGCCGACACCCACTCCGATGCGGGGCGTTATGCTACCGCACTGGCCCGCTACGAGATTGCCGGTCGGGGTGACGACCCGCCCCTCGCGGCGAGTCTCGGGATTGCGAAGTGCCAGTTGGCCTTGGACCGTCTGCAAAAGGCCAAAGAGGTCCTCGCTCGACTTCAAGAGAAGTACGGCAAGGAGCCCGCCGTTGCGTACTGGACAGGCAAGTGGGCCGCCGCCTCAGGGGGTCGAGAAAAGGCAGAGGCCTCCTATCGTTTGGCTATGGCCGATGGCGCCGACGAAGACATCGCGGTCAACGCCGCCGTTGCCTTGGGGCAACTGTTGTCTCAAGGCGGCAAGCCGGACGAAGCACAGCAAGTGCTCGCCGAAGCGCAAAAGCGGTTCCCCAAGTCCGTCCTGTTGCGCAACAGCATGGGCGAGGTGGCGTTGGCTCAGGGGCGTTACGAGCAGGCGCTGGCGGAGTTCCGCGCGGCCAAAGCCTTGGATGCCGCAGATGTCACCGCGGTGTTCAACGAGGGCTCCGCGCTTCGACGTCTGAAGCGCTTCGAAGAGGCTTGGGGGGTGTTCGAGCAGGTGGCGAAGCTGGACAAGGACTTGCCCGGGTTGCCGCTCGAGCGGGGGCTTCTACTCGAGCAATCCGGTCGCAGCGAAGAAGCGCTCAAGGAATACGAACTCGCGCTGTCGAAAGATCCGGACGATCCCGACTTGAAGTTGCGGGTCGGTTGTGGACGCGTCGCCGTAGGGGAAGGCAAGGCTGCCGAAGCGATGCTGGCCGAGGTCGTCAAGCAGCGCTCGCGGGTCGCCGAAGCGCATCACTGTCTCGGGCGAGCACTGTTTCTCCAGGGGCGTAACGTCGAAGCGCTCAAGCGATTGCAGGAAGCGACGACGTTGGACTCCAACCGCGCCGAGTATCACATGTACGTCGGTTGGGTCGCCAACGAAGCCGGACAAGTCGAGTTGGCGAAGCGAGAACTGAACACGGCGCTGGCTCTCGATAAGGGCTTGGCGGACGCCTATTGGCAGCGTGGTGTGCTCAGCCTGCGCCAAGGCGGAGCCGGGGACGCGATCATCGACATCAAGAAAGCGCTCGCCATTCGGCCTTCGCGCTACGAGGCGCACGCCGACTTGGCCCAGGCGTCCTATCAGATGGGCCGCATGCAAGACGCGCTCAATCACTGGCAACAGGCACTCGCTCACGACGACGAGAATCCAACTTGGCAATTTCGCTTCGGCAAGTTGCTGCACAATCAGCACCGCAATGCCGAAGCCGCGACGCACTTGGAGAAGGCGATCGCTCTGGCCGAGAAAGAAGAGAGTCCCCCCGCTTGGTTGTGGGAGGCACATCACTTGGCAGCATCGAGTCTCGGTGCGGGCGCTCGTGCGCTCGAACACTGGAAGAAGTTCCTCGAGCTCGGCCCTCAGGACTCGCCGTATCGGACGGACGCCAAGCGTGCCCTGCGTCAAGCGGGGCAACCCTGGCACGGTCGCTGACGTTCATCTCATGCGGGCCCTGCTGAGATCGCGCAGGCGTCCGAGAAGGGCCTCCTCGCCCGCGACGTCGCCGACGCTGCGGGCATCGCGCAGCTCCTGCTCCAACTGCAGCTTGACCTGCTTGTAGCCGCGGGTCTCGATCTTCTGCAGATTGCGCAACAGTTCGCGCAGTGCCGTGTCCCGGTCGTCGAACTCTGGAGCGGCGAGGTGTCGGGCGACGACTTGGTCGAGCCCCTCGGGGAACCGCTCGATGCTATCTCCCAGATCTTTCTGGTGTGCGGCGAGCACGGAGATGCACAAAGCGAGCGGCCCAGTGACGTGACCGAGCAGGGCCGTGACGGACGGATCGCCGAGCAGCTCCGGGTACTCCGTCAAAGCTCCGAGGACTTTGGAGTCGATGGCTGTTTGGTTCGCCGAGGAGCGGGCGCGCTCGGGGGGCGCTGCGCGGCGCGGTGCGGTGTCGGTCTTGGGGCTTCCGGCTTGGCGCACGGCGCGGGATAGCGCGTTCATCGTGCGCACGTCCCGGATGCCGAGGCGCGCAGCGATGGTGTCGGCATGGTTCTGAGCCAGCGAGCGTACGGTGGGATCCTCCTCAGCTTTGATCAGTTCCAGTACCTCTTGGATCTTCTTTCCCTGGGTCTGCGGATCTGCCACCGAGAAGCCGCTGTCCAACGCACTTTCGATCAGGTACTCCAGCATGCCCTTGGCGCTCTTGACGCACGCTCGCAGTGCATCGGGTCCCTTTTCCCGTACCAGGTCGTCGGGGTCTGTGCCTTCGGGAAGCGTCGCTACCTTCGGAAGTAGCGCTTCGGCGGCACACGGTTCACGGGCAGCGGCGGTGGCTCTTCTGCCGGCAGCGTCGGCGTCGAACAAGAGCGTGACGTTCTGACAATAGCGTTTGAGCAATGCTGCTTGCTCGCGGGTGAACGCCGTACCGAGGGGCGCGACGACGTTTTCGATGCCACGGGCGTGCAGGCTCATGACGTCGAAGTTGCCTTCGACGACGATGCATTCGTCAGCGCGCCGGATGGCGTCGCGAGCCTGAAACAGGCCGAACACGGTCTCTCGCTTGCGATAGATGGGGCTTTCCGGTGAATTCATGTACTTCGCCGGTTCGTCGCCGCCGCTCCCCATCGCCTTTTGGCCGCTCGTCTGCAGTTCGCTTTGCGTCGGTTCCCGCAGACTTCGCCCGGAAAAGGCCACGACCTTGCCCCGCAGGTCGACCACCGCGAACATCAAGCGATGGCGGAACCGATCGTAGTGTCCGGGGCCGCTGCGGCGCGGCGCCAACAAGCCGACGGTCTCTGCGGCGACGTGGGAGAGGCCCGCCTTGCGCAAGTGCTGACCGAGACTGTCCCAACCGTAGGGGGCGTAGCCCATGCGAAACGACTTCAGGGTCTGGCCCACCTGCTCGTCGTCGGTATCGAGCCCGCGCCGTGAGAGTTCCGCCCAAGCGATGTGGCGCAAAGGGTGATCCTGGAGGCAACGTTCGAAATAGCGCGCCGCGGCTTCACTGACCGAAATGAGTTCTTCCCGCTGCCGGCGGACCGCTTGGTCCTGGCGACGTTCGTTGTCCGAGCGGGTTTCGGTGATTTCGATGCCGATGCGGCCTGCCAGTTCGCGAATGGCCTCGATGAAGCTCAGGCCCTCCGTCTCTTGGATGAAACGGATGCTGTCGCCGTGGGCGTGGCAGCCGAAGCAATGGTAGAAATTGCGCTCCTCGTTGACGTGGAAGCTCGGCGTCTTTTCCTTGTGGAACGGGCACAGGCCTTTGAGGCTGCGTCCCGCCCGTTGCAGTTTGACGCGTTCGCCCACGACTTGGACGATGTTCGAGCGGTCCCGGACCTGCTGGATGGTGTCGTCCGAAAGCACGGCGCACAGCATCTGCCATCTCGCGCGGCAAAGTCGAGAACCGTGCGCTGGGACGGAGGTCGTGACCCAGCTTGGAGCGCAGCCAGGTGCCTCGCTTGCAGCCGTGGATACAACTCGGTATCCGGTCGACGGGAAGGATGAGCCTGAGGCTGCGTGCCATGAAGTCGCATCCACGATTTTTCCGCTGGTGCTCGCTGGCCAGTTCGCTATACGCGGGGCCAGTCACGTAATCTGCGCGGAGCAACACGAGTCACATGTCCGAACAGTCGAATTCTGCCGCCAATGGCGCGAAAACCCAGGGAAAGATCACCCAGGTCATCGGACCCGTCGTCGATGTGGAGTTTCCTCCCGGCAAGCTGCCGAAGATCCTCAACGCGTTGACGACCACGAACGCTTCGATCGACGCCACGCCGCACAACCTGGTGCTGGAAATTGCACAGCACCTCGGGCAGTCGGTGGTGCGCACCATCGCCATGGACGCCACGGAGGGTCTGGTTCGCGGTGCTGAGGTGCTGGACACCGGCGCACCCATCACCATGCCGGTTGGGCCAGCGACGTTGGGCCGCATTCTGAACGTCATCGGCAAGCCCGTGGATGACGCGGGCCCAGTGAACGCGGAAAAGACCCTTTCCATTCATCGTCCCGCGCCCGCCTTCGTGGACCAGAGCACCACGGTCGAAGTGTTCGAGACCGGTATCAAGGTCATCGACCTGCTCGCCCCCTACCGCAAGGGTGGCAAGATCGGCCTGTTCGGTGGCGCAGGCGTGGGCAAGACGGTGTTGATCCAAGAGCTCATCAACAACGTCGCCAAGGCGCACGGTGGTGTGAGCTGCTTCGCAGGCGTGGGTGAGCGCACCCGCGAGGGCAACGACTTGTTCCTCGAAATGAAAGAGTCCAAGCTGGAGACGGGCGAGCCCGTTCTCAGCAAGACAGCGCTAGTCTACGGTCAGATGAACGAGCCGCCCGGCGCGCGCGCGCGCGTCGCACTGAGCGCGCTGACTTGTGCGGAGTACTTCCGCGACGAGGAAGGCCAAGACGTGCTGCTGTTCGTCGACAACATCTTCCGCTTCACCCAGGCGGGCTCCGAGGTGTCGGCGCTGCTCGGTCGTATGCCTTCGGCAGTGGGTTACCAGCCGACGTTGGCGACGGAGATGGGCGCGCTGCAGGAGCGCATCACCTCGACCACCAAGGGGTCTATCACGTCCGTGCAGGCCATCTACGTGCCAGCAGACGACTTGACCGATCCCGCGCCCGCGACGACGTTCGCTCACTTGGATGCGACGACGGTGCTTTCTCGCGCCATCTCCGAGCTCGGCATCTACCCCGCCGTGGACCCGCTGGACTCGACCAGTACGATGCTCGACCCGCAGATCGTCGGTGAGGAGCACTACGCCGTTGCCCGTCAGGTCCAGCAGACGCTTCAACGCTACAAGGACCTGCAGGACATCATCGCGATTCTGGGTATGGATGAGTTGTCCGAGGAAGACCGTTTGGTGGTCGACCGGGCCCGCAAGGTCCAGAAGTTCCTCTCCCAGCCCTTCTTCGTGGCGACGGCGTTCACCGGCACCCCGGGTCAATACGTCTCGCTGCCGGACACCATCGCCGGTTTTCAGGAGATCCTCTCTGGCAAGTTGGACGACCTGCCTGAGCAGGCGTTCTACATGGTGGGCAACATCGAGGAGGCCAAAGCCAAGGCCGAGAAGCTGCGCAAGCAAGCCTCCTGAGCCGAGCATTGGATCTACCCCGAGGTCGGAAGGAAGTCTGAATAGCGATGGCCGACGACATTGCCCTCGAGATTGTCACCCCCGATGGCGAAAAGCTGCGAGAGAGCGTTGCCGAGTTCACTGCGCCCAGCGTGGATGGTGAGTTCGGCGTGCTGCCGGGCCACCGTCCTTTGCTGGCTGCGCTGAAGACAGGCGTGGTCAGGTTCAAAGCGGGCGGCAAGGAGGTGCAGGTCGCGGTGGGGCCGGGCTTCGTCGAGGTGTTCGACGATCGTGCGGTGCTGTTGACTCAAGCGTTCTGTCGCAAGGAAGAGGTCGACCCAGTTCGTGTTCGTCTGGAGCTGAAGGAGGCCGACGAAGCGCTCGACAAGTACACGGGTGATCCCGAAGACACCGAGCACGTCGAGTTGGTCGCGAAGGAACTGTGGGCTGCGGCTCGCCTCGAGCTCTACGGTGACCCGCCACCGCCAACCATCCGCACCATCTACGAGATGGCTGGCGTGAGTGATCTGACGACCGACGACGACGACTGAGCCAGTCATCTGGCGACCGGCGACGGGACGTCACTCGCGTCTGAGCAGGGAGCTCTGGAGTCGAAGGCTCAAAGCCCCGCGTCCGGGAGCCGCGCGCTCTTGTTGCTGCGGCGACGAGCTGCAGCGTCGTAGACCAGGAAGGGGCGGTCGATGAGAACTCGCTCCCTCACTACGACGCGGATGTTCCACAAGCCCAGTGGATCGCCGGGCCTGAAGTGCAGCGGTTGTTCGAAGCGTGTCTGTCCTGCCGCGAGTGTGGCTTTGCCCAGCTCGGTGACGCGCCCCTCGGGGCTGGATGGAGTCGAGGCAGGTGAGGAACGTCTGGCGGGGCGACTGATTTCCCAGGTTATCTCTGTGCGTTCTTCGAGTGGTGGGTCGAAGTCGATGCGAAAGCCTTGGCGCTGTTTGGCGCGGTCCAGTTCGAACGGCAGCTCCCTGCGTTCCTGGATCTGGCCCCCGTAGAAGACGCCAAAGCTGACGTCGCGTGTGCCGGTGGGCGCGGAGGTCGTGGGCTCCGTCGCGCATGCCGTTACGGCGAGCAGTGCTGCAAAGGCGCATGCGCGAGCGCGGCGCCGCGGCGCTGACGAAGGTCGTCGGCGGGCGGCTTGGTGGGGAGGTGTGAGTCGCGGCTCTGCTCTCATACCAGCATGTCCTCGATCACTCGACTCATCCGAGCAAAGGCGGTGACGTCCAGCGTTTCGCCCCGCGCGTCGAGATCGATCTGCGCGTTGGTCGCGGCTTGTTGGAGCTGCTCGCGGTTCAGGTCGCACACGCCCTTCCACGCGTTGCGCAGGGTCTTGCGACGTTCACGAAATGCACCATGCACGACGGCTCGGAAGATTTCAGTCTCTTCGGCGTGCGGCTCGGATAATGGTTTTAGGGTAACAACCGCCGAGTCCACGTTGGGTTGCGGGTAGAAGGCTCCGCGCCGCACGACGAACGACCGCTCAACGTCGAAGCCAGCTTGGCAGAAGACCGATAGTGCGCCGTAGATCTTGCTCGACGGTGCGGCCGCCAGCCGGTCCGCGACTTCGCGTTGCACCAAGAACACGGCTACGTCGATAGAGCTGCGTGCGCCGACGGCGCGCTGCAACAGCGGACCGGTGATTTGATAGGGGAGATTGCCCATCAGCACGGAGCGCTTGTCGGCGTCGAATGCGCTGGTCAAGTCGAGGCTCTTGGCGTCGATCTCGAGCACTTCGAGTTGACCGCTGCTGATGGGGGCGGCGAACAGGTCATGCAGCACCGGCACCAGATCGCGGTCACGCTCGACCGCGGTCACGCGATGCCCTCGTGCGAGCAGGCGTGCGGTGAGACCGCCGAGTCCGGCACCGATCTCGACGACATGCGCTTCGCCTGAGCCCGCCTGGTCCACGATCTTGTCCGCCAAGTGGGGATCGGTGAGGAAGTTTTGCCCGAAGCTCTTCTTGGGGCGCAGACCGAAGCGTTCCAACGTGGACTTGGGAACGACGAACTCGGGCGCTTCGTTCATGCCGCATCCCCCTGGCCATTGACGAGCACGTCGTTTGCTTCAGGCGACGGCTCAGCTGTCGGCGTCGTGGGTGTAGCGCGTCGTGGGCGCCGCGGGGCGCGCTCGAGGCGGATGCCTTGTTGTCTCAGAGCGTGCATTCCCGCGGTCTCGCGGGTCGAGGCGTGCAATTCGAGAGCGAAGCGAACGTCGGGCTCGATGCGTGCTCGTCGCGAATCGAGACTCGTGGTGAGCGGGATCGGGAGCCAGCGCAGTTCGCAGTGGCGGCGAGGGATGCGCCGCAGACCGTCGAGCAGCTGCTGTTGTTGGGTGGGGGAAGGCAGTGGGGAGGCGATGAGTAGGAGGCTCGGTCGCGGCTTCTGCCGCAAGACATCTGCGAGCGTCTCCAGCAGCGCCGCGTCGGTTCGAGGGCGGTCGGGCTCCAAGCGCGGAGGTGAATCGATGCCAAACGCTGCCAGATATTGGCGCAACACACCTTCGCGCGCACTCCCGGCGATGGGAGGTGCAACGGTAAATGGTGCGCGCGGAAGGATTACGCTGGCTCGGCGCGAGACCTTGTCGAGGTCGTTGCTGCGCACGCCCTCCACCGCATTGGGTTCGAGGGGGCGCAAGTGCTCCAGCACCCGCAGCGCCACGTCGTGTTCGTCGAACTCACTGCGGTCGGCGTCGTGACAGCCCGTGGCGAAGCTCAGTGCTTCCATCACTCGCGCGGCATGCGCCGAGCCTGCAGCGGGCGGGAGCGTGGCCATGCGGCGGGCCCCCACGATGGCCAAGCCCACTCGATTGCCGAGCTCCAGGTGGCGCTCCGCGATGGCCGCAACTCGTTCGATGGCGACGTCGAGGGGAGCCTTGCCGGACACCCCTGCCCACAACTCCACCGAAGCGTCGAGGACGACCCAGACCACGTCACGCTCTTCCAAGTCGAACTCGCGGACCATCAGACGGCCGCGGCGAGCACTGGCCTTCCAGGCGAGACGCTTGAACGGATCGCCTGCCTGGTACTCACGGATCTCGCGCAGGTCGTAGTTGCCGAGTGGACGGTTGCCGGCGCGCCCCGCATCGGCGTGCGAGCGGCTGCGCCCGCCGATGGCGGAGCGCGTGCGCGTGGCATAGGTCTTGGGCATCACTTCGATGCCGAAGGGATTCGAGAAGGTGAGCGGCACCTCGTA
>JBNKZR010000050.1:0-25989 GCA_050301735.1 Polyangiaceae bacterium
GATTGCGCTTCTCTTCAGGCCGGGCTTTTCCACGACGAAGTCGGCCGATCGCGTCAGTGGGCGTGGTGTCGGATTGGACGAAGTGCGGGCGACGCTGGAGCAATTGGGGGGCTCTGTCAGCGTGTCACCGGTTGAGGGCTTTCCAGGAGGTACGCGCTTCGAGCTCGACTTCCCGGTGTCCGTTCTGTCCACCCGGGGATTGGTGGTGGAGGACGGAGGGCAGCGCTACGTGTTACCCTTGCACAACGTGCTGCGCACGGAGCGCGCCCGAGCCCGCGACCTGCGCGAGGTGGACGGTCGCCGCATGCTGCCCACATCCAACGGCTCGCTGATCGAGTTCCAGCCATTGCAGCGGTTGATGGCTGCTGCGGACGGCGGCACGGGAGCGCTTCCCGAGGCGCTGGAGGTGGTCATTCTGAAGCTCGGCAAAGAGGACATGGCGGTATGTGTTCAGAAGGTCGTGGGTGACGCCGAGGTGGTCATCAAGCCGCTGCCCTGGAATCTGGCCGGTCGGGTGCGTGCCGCGGGGGTGTGCGTGATGCGCGATGGCACACTCGCGCTCGCGCTCGAACCACGTCAATTCGCGCGCGCATGGGCCAAGACGAGTTTGCCTGCCCAACGCAAAGCGCCTCCGAAAGTGCTCGTCGTCGACGACTCGTTGACCCGGCGAACCTTGCACAGCAACCTGATGCGGTCTGCAGGGTACGGCGTTTCGAGCGCTCCCAACGGCGCCCGCGCCTGGGAAATGCTGCGGAGCGAACGCTTCGACATTCTCGTCACCGACGTGCAAATGCCGGAACTCGACGGCTTCGCACTGACGGAGCGTGTGCGTAGCGATCCCACTTTGGCGCGCTTGCCGGTCGTGCTCGTCACAGGCCTCACCGACCGAGCTGACGAACAGCGCGGCGTGGCCGTCGGCGCCAATGCCTACGTCCGCAAACAGGACTTCGCTCAGGAGCGGCTGCTCGAAACGGTCGCGTCTTTGCTCCAGGAGGCATCGTGAGTGTTCGGGTCCTCATCGTCGATGATTCACCTACGGCACGCCGCGCGTTGCGCTATGCACTCGAGGAGGAGGACGACCTGGAGGTAGTCGGTGAAGTGGCTACGGGTCGTGACGCTCTGGAAAGCTGCCGTCGCCTGAAACCCCAGCTGGTCACGATGGACGTCTTCCTCGAAAAGGAGAGTGGGCTCGACGTCGCTGCCCAGTTGATGCGGGAGCACCCTTGCCCGATCCTCGTCGTGACGGCTGCAGATTCGAACAACCCACGGCTGGCCTTTCGGGCGCTGGAGGCGGGGGCGCTGGATGTGACGGCCAAGTTGCCCCACCCAGGCCATTCTCAGTACCAGGAGCGCCGTCGTCGTTTGATCCGTCTGGTGCGCACGCTGGCGGAGGTGCCGGTGGTGAGGCGCCGTCGCGGTATCAGCGAGGCCTCGCCGCTCTCTGAGCCGCCCGGTCGCCTCGACCAGCCTCCCGCAATCGTGCTCATCGGCGCCTCGACCGGAGGACCCTCGGTCGTCGCGCAGATCCTGAAACTACTACCGCGACCCTTCCCGGTGCCGATCGCGATTGTGCAACACATGATGAACGGTTTCGCGGAAGGGCATCGAGCTTGGCTGGCCGATGCGACTGGGCATCACACCGTGATCTGCAAAGGAGGTGAGCGCCTCGAGCCCGGCACTGTCTATCTTGCTTCGGACGACGCTCACTTGTGTCTGCGATCGGCGACCCTCATCGGATCCAACGAGGACGAGCCGCGGGGGCACCAGCGACCGTCGGTGGACGTGCTGTTCGAGTCGGCGGCGCGCCAATTGGGGTCAAGAGCCGTGGGAGTGCTCCTGACCGGAATGGGCCGGGATGGTGCGCAGGGCATGCTGGCTCTGTACGAGCAGGGTGCGCTCACGATGGTTCAAGCTCCTGAGACGTGTGCCGTCGACGGTATGCCACGCTCTGCGCTGGCGCTGGGTGCCGTGAAGCATCAGGAAGCACCACCGGCGCTGGCAGAAGCGATTCGCGCCGCCTGCCAGGCGGAGTGAGGTGCGCCATCTGAGAAGCGGGCCGCGCATTCGCGTACGCTCATTTCACCGTCAGCGCCGTCAGGACGCTTCGAGCAGTGAGTTCGCCATGTACTCCAAGCGGGTCGGCTCCAGCGGTTTCGCGAGCAGCCCGTCAGCTCCGGCCGCTAGCGCTTTCTGGCGCGTGGCATCGGTCAAGCTCGACGTCATCAGGATGACGCGTGCCCGGCGGAACACTTTGAGTCGTCGGCACAAGCTGATGCCGTCCATGCCCGGCATCCTGATGTCGCTGATCACGAGTTCGGCGGGCCAGGTTCGCAGGATTTCGAGCGCCTGCTCACCGCTCGTCGCGACCCGGAAGTCGAAGTCATTCCCCATCAGGTAGACCTTCAGTATTTGCACCGTGGTCTTCGAGTCGTCGACTATCAGTACTCTTCGTCGGTCTGCCATGTATCCGTGCATTCGCGGCCGACACTTCGGGGCGCGAGTGCGTCTCTACTTTTCTACGGATGGCGCCACGCAGGCCATAACAGGACACTAAGTCATTTGCGCTAGTTTGGTTGGCAGTGGACCGCTCTGCCGGCAGCGAGGGCTTGGGTGCCAGTTGGACACGGGCTACGCGATGTCGGCTGGTACTGGCATGAGCCGGCTTTTTGGCCGGTTGCCTTGCCAGGTCGTTTCGGGGAGGTTATCTGGAGCGGGCCCGTAGCAGTACACGTAGAGGCACCCATGAATCGAAGACACTTCGCACAGCTGACCGCCCTCGTTCTCGCGGCCTCCTCGCCCGGGTTCGCCTGGGCCGGGCCAGATGACGCCATCAAGTTCGTCGAGGGAATGCACGGTGATCTCCAGAAGGCGATCAAGGCTTCCCGCAATCCGAAGACGGATCCGAAGCTGCTCGAGCTCTTCGATCGCTTGCTGGATTACGACTATCTGACCTCGAAGACCCTCGGCAAACACGCGGCGGGGTTGAGCGCCGAACAACGCACGGAGTTCGATCGTGTGTTCAAGGAGTTGGTTCGGACTTCCTATCGCAGGAATCTGCGGGACCCATCCGGGTACGCCGTCGAGTACACCGGCGAAGAGCCGCTGGACGACGCCGTGTTGGTGACGACCGTTACCGCCAACCGAAAGAACCGCCGAGAGAAGCCGCTCAACGTGGACTACCGCGTGGGTAAGAACGGCAAGACGTTCGTGGTGCAGGACATCGTGACCAGTGGAGTCAGCTTGGTGCGCAACTATCGGAGTCAGTTCGGTCGCATCATCAAGCGCGATGGGTTCGACGCTCTGATCAAACTGATGAACAAGCGCCTGGCTGAGCTTTCGAAGTCTAGCAGCGAGTGACCCTCGACTCTGGTCGTTGGCGCCGAGCTGCCCGCCGCGCCCACAATCAGCTCGCGGCTGCACCGATGTGGCTGGCTTGTCGCGTCCCGGTGCTGCGCTAGAATTATCGAACTCTCGTGATTCGTAGCAGCAGCCACCATTCGTGACCGTCTTGCATCTCTCCCCAGGCCTTCGCGCTCTTCCTCGAGGCCTTTCGGCGGACGAATGGCATGCGGCGGTCGTGCGCGCCGCCAACAGTTGGAGCGCACCGAGCGTGCCCTGCACGTCGCTACGCATCGAGGTGACGCCCTTGGTCGGTGCAGAGGTCGCGGCACGCGACGCGACCAATCTGATCGTCTTCCGAAACGAGCACTGGTGCCACAACGAGTATTGTGAAGCGGGGAGCGAGTTCCCGTCCCTTGCTGCGGCGATGACCACGACCTACCCCGCCGCCGCGCGGGGTCGCGACGTCCTCGAGGCGGACATCGAGATCAACGCGGTGGGCTACAGCTTTGCACTCGGGACAGCGCCCCACGCCACGCTGCAAGTGGGAACCGAGTCCCAAGTGGTCCCGCTGCAAGCCGTTCTTCTCCACGAGATCGGGCACCTGATCGGGCTGGAGGACTCCTGTGCGCAACACTCGGTTTCGGGCGTTTTGCGCGTGGTGGCGTGCGCCTCCGACGAAAGGGACAGCGTGATGTTCTCCCAAGCCACGCATACGGAACTGACGAGTCGCGATGCGGAACGTGTCTGCGAGTTGTTTCCGTTGGAGGGAGCGACGTTGGCTGCGCCATTGCAGGCTCCCGGCGCGCGTGCCGCTGCCGAGGATTGGCCAGCGACGATCGTGCCGCTGGTTGCGGTGTTCGGCTTGGGAGTCGTGTGGCGGCTGATCGAGCGGGTTTCGTGAGTCTGTTCGCTGTCGTTCGAGCGCAGCGCGTTCGTCGAACGGCGCTGCCGGTCCACCACGCTACGGCTTGAGCACGATCTTTCCGGTGGCTTTGCCGTCCGTCAGACGCTGCATCGCCAGGTGCACGTCGCCCAGCGCGTACGTACTGTCGATGATTGGCGTCAGTTTGCCCGCGGCGAGTAGTGCCGCGAGTCGTTGGATGAGCTCCTTCTTCTTCGGAATCGCGAAGCTCTGCTTCGGCAAGTGGCTCTCGAAGGGCGTTCTTGCCATGAGACCGAAGAAGCGTGGTAGTTGTCCAAACGCCTTGCCGCTGGACCCCTTGCCGTAGTGGTCATGGCCGATCAACACGTACTTGCCCCCAGGAGTGAGCACTCGGCGACAGGCGGAGAGCGAAGACGTCGACGCGACGTCCAAGACCAGATCGTAGCGACCTTCGCCCTGGGTGAAGTCCTCCTGCGTGTAGTCGATGACCCGATCGGCTCCCAGCGCGCGGAGCAGGTCCAGCTTGTCCGTGCAGTCCACCGCCGTCACCTCCGCGCCCGCCGCTTTGGCGATCTGCAAAGCGAGGCTGCCGACGCCACCCCCCGCGCCGTTGACGAGAACTCGCTGACCTTCCTGCAATTGCCCTTCTTGTGTCAGATTATGCAGCGCGATGTAGCCCGACGTGGGAACCGATGCGGCTTCTTCGAAGCTGACGTTTGGGGGCTTCTTGGCGAGCGTGTCTTCAGGCACTGCCACGTACTCGGCAAAAGCGCCTCCATTGACCCATTGCATGTAGGGATGGGTCTCGCCGAATACCTCGTCTCCAGGTGAAAATTGGGTCACTCCTGGACCGACGGCTTCGACGATGCCCGCGACATCCGTGCCCGGAATGGGATTCTTGGGCTTGCGCAATCCTGCGCCCATCAAGCGCAAAACGAAGGGCCACCCGTTGACCACATGCCAGACGTCAGCGTGAACACAGGAAGCGACGACTCGGACGAGGACCTCGTGTTCACCAACGACGGGCTTGTCGACTTCTCGAAGTTGCAGCACGCGCTCGGCCGGGCCGTACTGGTCTTGAACGATGGCTTTCATGTTGTCTCCTGACGGTTGGGGCGCTTGGCGCGTTCAGAGCTCGAAGTTGAAGCCCGCTTTGGCCAAACGCCGATATTTGCGTTCGTCGAAGCGGTACAGTCGCGCGGCGCGGTGAGCGACGTCTTGCTGCACCTCGTCCGTTTCGAGCAATAGGTCCATCGCGAGCACACGCTTGCGGAAGTTGCGCTTGTCCAGACTGCGCTCCAGGACGATCTCGTACAGTCGCTGCAGCTGAGAAAGCGTGAACTTCTTCGGTAGGAGTTCGAAGCCGATGGGCTGATAACGGAGCTTGTTGCGCAGGCGCTCCTGGGCCATTTGCAAGATGTCCGCGTGGTCGAAGGCCAGGCTGGGCGTATCGTGCACGCCGAACCAAGCGGCATCCCGTGCGTCGGTAGCGGCTCGTACCTGGTGGTCACTGAGTTTGACCAACGCGTAGTACGCAACGGAGACGACTCGCTCCCGAGGGTCGCGATCGACGGCGCCGAAGGTGTACAACTGCTCCAGAAAGATCCTGTTCAGCCCTGTCTCTTCTTCGAGTTCGCGGCGCGCAGCATCCTCGAGGCTTTCGTCGACGTGCACGAAGCCACCAGGCAGAGCCCACGTCCCCTCGAAAGGGGCTTGTCCTCGTTGGATCAGCATCACTTTGAGTTCTTCGCTGTCTACGCCGAAAACGACACAATCGACGGTCAGGGCACCGCGTGGATATTGGTAGGTGAAGGGCAAGGTCTCTCTCTTGTTAGTGTTAGTAGGACACTAAGCATCGTGTGTCAACGACACTATGGCGAGGGATGAATGCGCCGGGCATTGGCACCAGGGGCACTCTGCCGCGAGGCCACCGCTCTCGCTCTGCCCACAGGACTCAGTCGCTACCGAGAAAGGTGGGCATTTCTTCGGGGAACGGGCGAAAGATGACCTCGCCATGGCCGAAAAGTCCCTGCAATATCGAGCAGCGTTTGGGCGTGGCTCGAGCGTCACACAGCGCGCTCTCCAGGCGCAGTGCGTCGAGATTGACCTCGGAAATCTTCGAAGGGCGCAACGCGTTCGACTCGACGGCGCCGTCGTAGAACTCTTGCCCTGCGGGAACTTCGTCGAAATGGCAGAAGAAGCACATCGAGCCGAAGTCCCGCGCCAGGCGGGCCACGATCGCGTCGGTCGTCAATGCCTCTTCAATCGGGAAGTGGACCTCCCCTTTGACCGAACGAGAGACGGAGTCGGTCAGGAAGCTGTATTCCAGATTGTCCACCCCGATACCCGTCGGGACTACGGAGACGATGAGTGAGTCTCCCAAGAAGAGGAATGTTCGTGGGTTCTCGGGACCGTCAGCGGGTTGGGCGCTGAGTTGGCTGAAGGTGGCGTAGGCGTACAACGGGCGGGCCAAGCTCTCCAAGAAGCAGCCCATGCTGGCCGGTCTGGGCAGCGAGTTGATGAGGTCGAGCAGCTCGTTGATGGTCTCCGGTGAACTGTCGATGCCGGTTGGAGCTTGGCAGGGGGTGCTGGCTCCGCCGGCGTCCACGCCGCTGTCGCTCTCTTCCTCGGGCCCAGACACCACCCCACCGTCACTTGCCGAAGCGCTGTCGTTCGCGCCGAGCTCGGCATCCGTCGGGGTGGTCGACCCATCGAGGCCCCTTTCAGCTCGACTGGGGGCACCCGTCGTCGTTTCGCTGCCGTGCGAGCAGCCCAGGTTCATGCCCAGCGCCGTGGCCAAGGCCGCCGTGCCGCAGAGCCCCCGCCTGGGACGAGCACCGCGGTCGCAATGCGGATTCTGCTGGGGTCGCCCACACATCGGCGGCAGAATAACACAGAGGCGGACCTGAGACGCCTGGCCTCGAATCTTTCGGGGGCCGAGTCGTCCAAGGTCTCGATGCGTCGCATATGGGTTGGAACCTCGCTGCTGGCCGCCCTTCAGGCTGCGCCGGCTAGCAAGCGTGAGGCAACCCTGGGACCAACTACGCTCAGGCGCGCTACTTGCTCTACTATCTGCAGCTGCGTGGTTTACACTTTCCGTAATCCGCACGCCCACGACGGGCTCGTGGGATGCATGTGCCGACGCCGTGGGGTTCAGCGGATGCGTGTCACGACGCCGTTTCGGTCGACTGCATAGATCGGTATGTCGAGGATGTCGTCTTCCAACCACACCGCGAAATCCGTGGAGACCGACGCTGCACCCAACGCGCCGCCTCCAAACGCGTTGTCGTCTGGCGGCCAAGAGTAAGTGTCCGCTTCTGCGTAGTTCACCTCGTAGCCAAGGTCTTCCAGTGACGCGATGGTGATTTCACTCATCAGACCGGGGATGGGTGACAAGAATGGCGTCATCAATTCGTTGCCGAAAACGGACTCACGCCAGTGACCGTTCGCCACTCCCTGCCCGCCGCTATTCTGCACGGGTACTTTCGCCCCGTCGTAGCCGTCGCCACCAATGGCGTCGAACTCCGCGATTGCCAAAGACCCCGTGAATGCGGTGTCGGCTTCTCCGCCCTGCCCGCCCGCGGCAGCCTCCAGCAGCCCCAACGGCTCCCACAAGGCTCCAACTCCCAGCACGTGTCCCATCTCGTGAAGTACGATTTCCTCGAGTCGCCCCTGTTCGCCGAAACGAAGTAGATCAGCGACGTCGAACTGCATCACTCCCGCGTAGGGCAGCGGCGCGCCATCTCCTCGGAGCAAGCACGGTCCGGCGGCCCCGAGGATACCGTTCGGGCCGTCAATCTGCTGTAAACTCACGCCGATGACCAAATCGTCCACGGATTCCGGCACCTGGAACGTGTCGCACTGGGCCGGAAAACGGCTCTCCACGTCCTCCAGATCGCCGACGATGACCCGCTCCCACCGTTGCTTGGCGCCCATGAACGCCTCTTCCACGATCGGATCGAGCTCCTCATCGCTCTGAAATACCAGCTCGATGTTGAATTCGGAGCTCGCGTCATCCGTCGGGGGCACTCCTTCGTCGACGACTTCTCCGGTGTCGGTCGTGTCCTGTTCGTCGACCGGCGCGCCGTCTGCGGTGTTTTCCTGGTTGATGGGGTCTGCGCCTTCGTCCAATGGATCGCCATTGCCCACGCCAGCGGGCTCACTCCCGCCGAGGGGGTCACCCATGCTCCCATCGTCGAGCGTGTCAGCGCCAGCTTCATCCAGCTGGGTCATGGCGTCTGCGGAGTCGTCGGGGGCTCCTGTCTCGGGTGGGGGGAGGGCTCCGACGGTCGCGTCCTCCTCCGGCGACGGGAACGCGCTTTGTATCTCCGGCGCGGTGGCGACTGCTGCTGATTCGGTGGCGACGGGCGGGGTTGCGCCCGGAGCCGCCATCGTCGACGTCGCGCTCATGGGCGAGCCGGCAACCGGTTCCATCGACGGCACAGCTCCGGCGCCAACGCCGTCAACCTGAGCGCTCTGTACTGAGCCGGACGCCGTTGTGGCTGGGCCGAACCCTGGCCCGGGCACCTGGCTGTCGTCCGCCGCCGTGTTGGCGCCGTCGCCCGAACATGCCGAGAAACAAAGCGCGCTGGCCAAGGCGGACAGCAGGTGAACGCGAAGGGTCACGACGACGCAGGAAGGGTTCAGGCGATACGAGCGGTGGAGTGTCTTTTGCGCTCCGGGGTCGCCATGCATGGCGTGATTGTCCGCCCGCATAGCGGGGTCGTCCACCACAACTTGGTCGTGGAACACGCCGCGGGACTTCACCGCAGGCGGGTCCTCCGTGTCTGTGCAACCTTGGTGCGCCAGCGGTATTCGGGGGCTCGAACAGCTCAGACGCTGCCAAGAGGCTGAAACTTTCTGGGGGCCAGGCTGGAATCGGTGGCCATCCAGGAGGTTCACTCCTGCTGTACAGGGACAGAATCGTGGACGCGCGGCGCGGACGACAAACCGAATGCTGGGGAATAACTGTCTGCGGTTTGCCTTTTTTTGCCTGCCCAAAGCGCGCTCCCGCATTTCTACGAGCGTGTCTTCCAGGTACGCAGCAACATCGGAGCTAGTCGCAGGCCTAGTCAATCGAGAGCCGGAAGCGCAGGAAGAGGTCGCGCGGCTCGTCTACGCCCGCGTCAAGCGGCTGGCTCAATCCTTGTGCAGTGACGAGGCGGATGCTGAAGACATCGTGCAGCAGGTCTTGCTCGAAGTACTGCGAGATGCGAAGACTTTCCGCTTCGAAGGCCGCCTAGAGCATTGGGTGGACAGGATCACGATCCGCTGCGCTCTGCACAGCGTCAGACGTGAACGCCGCCGACGAAACCTCCTCGCTCGCTGGCTCTTGCCAGGCTCGCTTCCCTGGGGGACTGAGTCCAAGGTGCAAACCAGCGATCCGGTCAGCATCGACACGATGCTCGCGCGTTTGGCGCCGGAGCGGCGACAGGTGGTGATTCTGCACCATGGGTTGGGCTATTCCGTCGGAGAGACGGCCAAGATCCTCAACACGCCCCGCGGCACAGTCAAAGACCGGCTCGTTGCGAGCAAGAAGCAGCTGCGCAGGATGCTGCGCAGCGAGCTGGAGGATCGGGGATGGGCTCGCAGTCAGCGCGCGGGCCCTTCGGGTAGCCTGTTGACCGCAACGCAAACCGGCCGCCTCGCGGACGATCGCGGGCGCCCAATCCCAGCCGTTCCCCATTGAGTGCAGGCGGCTCGGGGCTCGCCCATCGCGGCCGCGGGGCGTAGCGGGCTCCGCCTCAGAACAGCAGCGCATCGGTCACGATTTCGACCAGAGCGGGGCCCTCGTGTGTCATCGCTCGCTGCAGCGCATCGTCCAACTCCGCCGGGGACTCGACGCGGATGCCCAGGCCGCCGCACACCTCGGCGAACTTCGCAAAGTTCGGGTTGTGCAGGCTGGTTTCCCAGACGTCCCAGCCTCCAGAACGTTGCTCTTTACTGATCTTGCCCAGCTCGCCGTTGTTCAGCACGACGTGAGTGATGTTCATCCCGTACTTGAGCCATGTCGTGAAGTCGGCGAGGTACTGACCCAGACCGCCGTCGCCCGAAACCGAGACCACTTTTCGTCCGGCAAAGCGCGGGTCGTCCTCTTGTGTCGCCACCCAGGCACCCATCGCGGCCGGTAGTGCGAAGCCGATCGAGCCCAGGTATCCGGACATCAGGATCGTGTGTTCGCGAGATTCGAAGTAGCGCCCGAAGGAGTACGCATTGTTGCCGACGTCGACCGCTATGATGGCGTTCGCGGGCGTGTTTCGAGCGAGCGCGTCGAACACGACGGCGCTGTTGAGGCCATGTTGCATGTCGTCCGAAAGCCGCCGGCGTTTCTCTTTGCGCCAGATGTCCCAGCGCGCGGCCACCTCCGTTCGCTGGTCCTCGAATGTCGGATGGGCGTTCCTCAGGGCTAGTCGGAGCTGTTCGACGGTGACGCCGACCTCCCCCAGCACGGGGACGGTCACCGGGTGACGGCGGCCCAGCGCCTCCGCTTCGAAGTCGACTTGGATGATGTTCTTGTAGCTGGCAATGCCCGTGTGGTTGCTGAAGCTGGCACCGAGTACCACCAGCAGATCGGCTTCATTCATGAACCAACTTGCGACTGGGGTGCCGCTACGACCCAACACACCACAGGCGAGGGGATGTTGGTCGGATATCTGCCCTTTGCCCTTGAAGGTCGTGATCACCGGGATGCCGAACTCTTCGGCGAAGCTCACGATGGCGTTCATGGAGAAACGAGCACCGTGCCCTACGATGATGACGGGGCGCTTCGCCACCTCGAACCGCTCGACCGCAGCATCCAGCGAGCTCTTGGCAGGTGCGGTGTGCAAGTCGGGGAGGCGTCCTTCGGGTGACCCCGCGTTCGCGTTCGGGCTGGGCACCGTCTGGACTTCGTCCGGGTAAATCAAATGAGCGACGCCGCGCCCGAGGATGGCGTTCTTGCAGGCGAGATTCGCCAGCTCGGCGAAGTTGCTGTCGTGCAACACCGTGGCTGTGAAGCGCGCGACGCCGCCGTAGGCTGCTTTGAGGTCGATCTCCTGGAATGCTCCGCGCCCCAGTACTTGGGTTTGGACTTGTCCGGTCAATGCTATCGCGGGAGCCCGGTCGACGTTCGCGTCCCAGAGACCCGTCAGCAGGTTGGTGGCGCCGGGCCCAGCGATGGCGAGGCAAGCGGCGGGGCGTCCCGTCAGCTTCCCATAAGCTGAGACGGCGAACGCAGCCGCGCCTTCGTGGCGCACGCCGATGTAGCCCATGGCACCCGCGTTCACCCTGCGCCGCAGGGCATCGGCTAGGCCCAGGTTGGAGTGGCCGACCATGCCGAACACCCAACGCACACCCCAATTGCCGAACGTTTCCGCCATGACGTCCGACGCGTCCTTGACGTGTGGGGCTTCTGGGCGTACGCCGACGTAGACTCCATCCGAGCGTACTTCTACGGGGAAGGTTTCGAGCCCGTCGTCGAGCCCCTCAGGGGATTGCCCCGTCAGCGGGTGGAAATCCCAGCCATGCCAGGGGCAACGAAGCCAACCTTTCTCGATGGACCCTTCCCCCAGCGGACCTCCCTGATGCGGGCACTGGTTGGTCAGCGCCGAGTAACACCCCTGATAGCGTGTCAGACACACCCCACGGTGTCCTGCGCTGACGCTCTTGACACGGCCTTCTTGGAGTTCGTCGGCTTCAGCCGCCTTGTACCACACCAACTTCACTCTTCGCTTTGGCGCTGGAGGAAAGCCCAACATCGCGCGCGCAGCGTTGCTTGCCTGCAGTAGGAAGAGATCGATGCGTTCGGTTTGGCCCTCCGCGCCCGATGAGAGCAGATTGCTGGCGGTGTACACGGCCGCGAAGAAGCCCTCCGTGTGCCAGTGCCCGAGGGAGAGGCTTGGGAGTGAAGACCGGTTTTCAGGGTACGGCCATGGACTGACATAGGCGTACGGCTCTCCGTAGGCGATGTCACCCAAGCTGAAGCCGATGTTGACGGATTTCGCATCTTCGGAGGTCGTGGTCGTTTCGAACCTGAGCAGTGTCGCCACGTCGAAGTGATGCGGCCACAGCCGGACCGGTGAAGCTCGATCATCTCCGCGCACGAAGTACTCGAGCGTGTCGTTTGCGTTGCCGAGCCAACGTGCCAGTTCTTCGAGCGCTTCCTCCAGGCCCTCGCGGGCGAATGGTGCGCCCGCGCTCACGGGATGAGCTGGCATTTCGTGGTCGAGCCACTTCAGTTCGGGCACTTCGAGCTGAAGGGCACCCGCGAGCGCGCTCCTGAGCCAGCCACGCGCAGTCTCGAGCGTTTGTCCGTCGAGCACCAATGTCGCTCGAATGTCACCGCCCTGCAGGACCAAGAGCTCGAGCTTGGGCACCTGCAATCCGACGCAGATGCCAGCCCTCAAGTCTCGTCCGACGATAGCGCGCAGATCGGAGGCCCATCCCAGGCTGGTGTGGCTGTGGTCGCTCTTTGCTTCGAGTAGGTTGGAGCCAGACAGGGCGACGAGCTGACTCGCCCAATGCAGCGTGAGCCGAGCGCTGGCGAGTGACGTCGGGTCGACGTATGGGGTGGTCCACATGATGGCCTCTCTCGGGACGGGTTGGGTTTGTGTCGAGCGATTGGTGCGGCGCGCACGGTTTCGCCCTCGGCGCGCTTCGTTGTAGGGCCGACGCGCTGGATGGGGGAGGGTTTCGCTACCGTTTCTCGAGCCAGCCGCGCATCAGCTGTGAACTTCGCGGTCATCCAGCACTTCCCTGACCTGGCGCAGCAACAGGTCGGGCGCGTAGGGTTCTTGGAGCACCCGCAGAGACTGCTGGGCCAAGAACTCCGCGGGCAGCACGTCAGCGCTGTACCCGCTGGTGAACAGGACAGGCTTGGATTGCAGGCGTTGGATCTCGGTGTACGCCTCTCGGCCCGACAGTCTCGGCATCACGGCATCGAGCAGCACCAGGTCGATGCGATCCTGCTCCCGTCGGAAGACCTCGAGGCCTTCTTCGCCGTCGGCGGCCAGCAACACCCTGTAGCCGTTGGTCCGCAGCGTTCTTGCGACCAGCGTCCGTACACTCTGGTCGTCTTCGACGACGAGGATCGTTTCACTGCCCTGGGGCACCGCACGCTGGAGCTTGTTGCCGACGGTTTCCGCTGGGCGCTCGGCGGCGGGCCAGAACACCTTGATCGTAGTGCCGACGCCCAGTTCACTGTAGAGGTGTACGAGGCCACCGTGCTGCTGAACGGTCCCGTGCACCATGGACAGACCCAAGCCCGAGCCGCCCTGAGTCTGCTTGGTGGTGAAGAACGGCTCGAAGGCCTTGTCCTTCACCTCGGGCGACATGCCTACTCCGGTGTCGGTCACACTGACGACCACGTATCTGCCTGGCCGCGCCCACGGATGGTGGCGTTGGTACTCACGGTTGACCAGCGCATCTTCTACCGCGATGGTGAGTTTCCCGCCGCGGGGCATCGCATCTCGGGCATTGACACACAGATTCGTCAGCACCTGATCGAACTGATTGGGGTCCAAGAAAGCGGAGTTCGAATGCTCGCATTGTCGAAGCTCGATCTCGATCCGTTCTGGAATGGCCGGGCGCAGGACCTTGAGAGCACGCGTCAAGAGCTCGTTGACGTCGCAGGGGCGAGGCGCGAGTGTTTGGCGTCGCCCGAAAGCGAGCAGCTGACGCGTCAGTTGAGATGCGCGCTCTCCTGCTATCGCGATTTCTTCGAGCGCCGAGGACGTCAACTCGGCGTCGTCGGAGTCCCGAGCCATGAGTGCGTTGGCAATGATCACCTGGAGCGCGTTGTTGAAGTCGTGGGCCACGCCCCCAGCGAGCTGCCCGATGCTTTCCATTCTGTGCGCGAGTTGGAGGCGATCCTCCAGTGCGGCGCGTTCCTCTTCCGCTTGGTGGTGCGCCTGAACGTTGAGGTGGGTTCCGACCATTCGAGTAGGTTTTCCGTCGGTGTCGCGTTCGACGACCTGGCCTCGTGAGGCGATCCAGCGGTACATGCCGTCTTTGTAGAGCAGGCGATGCTCGACCTCCAGGTGAGCGGTTTCGCCGGCGAGGTGTGCTTGAATGACGGCTTTGACCGTCGGTAGGTCACCGGGATGAATGGCTTGCATCAATTCGCTCGCGGGGACTGGCTCCCCGGGCTCGAGCCCAAGCAGTTCCGCGAGGCTGCCGTAGTAGGATATCTCTTCTGCCGGCACGTTCCAGTTCCAGAGGCCGAGTTCGGCGGCACCGATCGCCAACTCCAGGCGCTGTTCACTCTGGGCTAGAGCGCGAGCCGCCTCTCGCTGACGCGAGACATCTCTGAAGTTGACGACGATGCCCAGCACCTCGGGGTGTTCTGCCAGATTGACGCCTCGGGTCTCGAGATAGACGTACTCCCCCGTGTCTTGGCGCTTCATTCGCACTTCGTCGGGCAGCAACATGCCCATGTTGGCATTCAAAGTCGCCAACGATGCCATGGCTGTCGGGAGGTCTTCGGGATGGATGATTTCCATCACGCTGGTGCCGATCAGTTCACCCGGGCGAGCGCCCAGAATATGGGCTGCAGCCGCGTTCTGGAACGTGATCAGTCCTGCGCCATCCACGACCGCGGTGCCTTCGAAGCTGTTTCGAGCAGCGTTTGATAGAAGCCTTCCCCCCGCAGCCGTGGCATGCGGCGATGGTACTGTCGAACCGCTGGGGCTTCAAACGCTGCGTCGTATCAGCTGGGGGCGGCTGCTCTGGAATGACGGCTCCGGCGTTCGCCCCGGAGCTGGCTTCGGAGCGGTCCCGGAGTCAGAGGGAGGTGGAGTAGGTGTCGAAAGGAACGCCTGATGGCCGCGTCCCATCTCGCCGAGTTTCGAAGAATGTTCCGTTCAGGTTGCGGAACCTCCCGCGACGCAACGACCCCGTTTGTTTCACGGCGTTTGACAGGACTGGATGCGGGGGCCGGCGCTCAAAGAGTGCGAGTTTTGCTCGTCTTCGATCGTCCTTCTGATGTTGACTGGAGAGTACGATGGGTGAGGCTGGCTGTCGTTGGGTACGGATTGGGCGTGAATGCCTCGGGTTGGTTGGCGCGCTCTCGTTGGCACTGGCGTGCTCCGGACAATCGCTGGGCTCGAGAGCAGTGCGCGATGAGTCGCCAGACCTTCAGCAAGACGCAGGTGAGCCTGGCGCGGAGGGACCGGCAAGGGCAGGCACCGACGAAGACCTTGCAGGGGAAGAAGCCCGGGGCGCGGGGGCCAGTGGGGACGGAGGCGTGCCCCCCTCCAGCGACCCGACCGAGGCAGGCGACCAACAAGCCCCAGTCGATGACCCGACGAGCGCCTCGTCCGAAACCTGCGTCGGCGACGAGGTCGTCGTCCCCAAACGCCTCGTGCGTCTCACTTTCGGGCAGATCGTCAATTCCATCGCAACGTTGCTCGACGACGAACTCGCAGCGGACATCGCGGAACGTCACTACGTCGTCGTCGCCGGGGATCGAGAGTTCCCGCCACTCCTTCACCCCGCGGAAGGAACGGTCATCACCGACACCCAGTTCCAAGTCAGCGACGCGATTGCGCAAGACGCTGCCGAGTACGTCGTGGAGAACTTCGCGGCAGTCACCGGGTGCGATTCCGCGAGTGCTGACGCAGAACGGTGTGCGCGGGACTTCGCTGTGGAATTCCTCGAGCGCGCCTATCGCCGGCCGGTGACGGCAGCGGAGCAGACGCAGAACGCAGCCGTGTTCGACTTGGCACTAGAATTGGGCGAACCCATCGAAGAGGCGGTGCGGTACGGTGTCTACGCTGGGTTGTCGAGTCCGCATTTTCTGTATCGCAGCGAGTTCGGCGCTGATGCGACGGTAGCCCAGCCGCTCTCGCCTTACGAGCTGGCCAGTGCTCTGTCGTTCTTCATCACGGACATGCCGCCCGACGTCGAATTGCTTCAAGCTGCGGAATCGGGCGCTTTGCGCACGTCGGCGGAGCTGGAGTCCCAGGCTGCGCGACTCCTGAACACAGCAGCCGCGCGGCAGAACTTGGAGACGCTGATGTACTCGTACTTCGGCATCGAGCGGTTGCAGAACGTCGTGCTTTCCGATGCGCGGTGGACGAGCTCGTTCCGCAGTTCCGCGAAGGGCGAGTCGGAACGGTTCATCAGTCACGCGCTGTGGCAGGGGGATGTGGCGGATCTGGTCACCTCCCGCACGTCGTTCGTCGACGAGACGCTGGCTGAACTGTACGACGTGCCGTTTCCGCCGTCAGACGCCGCACTGGACGAAGCTGGCTTCGCTCAGGTCACCTTGCCCGAGTTCCGGTCCGGGCTCATCACACAGTCTGGTTTTCTCACCGGGCGCTCCACACCCTATGGCACCTCCGTCGTGGGCCGTGGCTTTCTGCTCAACGACACCTTGGCGTGTCAGACGCTCCCTCCGCCACCCGAAGTGCTTGCTGACGACAGCGCATTGGGCGTTGCCGACCTGGCGAATCTGAGTGAACGAGAGAAGGCGGAGCTGCGGATGGCAGACCCGACTTGTGGTTCGTGTCATGCGTCCACCGACCCCTTGGGGCTGGCGGTGGACAACGTGGACCTCGTCGGTGCCTACCGCACTGTAGATGCCGAGGGGCGAACAATCGCTGCGACGGTGACCTTGCCCGAGACCTTGGGCGGGGTCACGGTTTCGGGCCCTGCCGACATGGGCCGAGCGCTCGTCGAATCGGGCGCCTTCACAGCGTGTCTTTCGCGAAATCTGCTGCACCTGGCGTTCGCGGGGGGACCGACTGTCGAGCCCGGCTCTTGCGTCAATCGAGCTGTCGTGGACCGCTTCGATGGGATGGACGGGAGTTTCAGTTCCCTCGTTGCGGCGATAGCAGGCTCTACGCCGTTCACCGAACGGGTGGAACCCCAGTAGGCGCGTTCCGCTCGGTCCGCGTCAGCGACCTATGAAGCGCCGGGCGAACTCTCCCAGTCGAAGTACGGAAGGCAAGCCTTCTTTGGATTGAAACGTGAGGTCCGAGGCGAAGTTTACCTTGTCCGCTGCGTTGTATCCGACATAGGCGCGGCCTGCCGGGGAGTTGAGGAGCTGGTTGACGCGACCTTCGTACGCGCCGTTGATCTTGGCGATCTTGGCGTCGCCCTCCGCTGACAGGCGGGCGGAGACCGCGTCCGCCTCTGCCACGACACGTTGGGAATACTCGGTCGTTTCGGCCTCGATGTTCTTGATGCCGAGCAGGTGGCCGTCGGTAACGCGGTCGACGCCCAAGCCGAAGAGCTCAGCGGCTTGTTTGGCGAGTTCGACCTTCTGCTCCTCGGTCATCGCGTTCAACTTTCGGCGAGCTGCGCCGGGCGTGCGGTCTTCTCCCGTGTCGACGAGGCCGACCTGGTAGGCGCGGTCGAGTTGAGCGATGCGCTTACCCCAATCCTGGGCTTTGGCAGCAACCATGGCGTTGGTTTGCTGGGCGAAGTTGTCCAAGGATTGCTGCTTGTTCGCCACCGTTTGTTTGGCGCCGTCGAGCAGCTTCTGTTGTTCGTTGAACTGGATCTGCGCCAGTTGTGTCTCATACTCAGGGCGAAAGTATGCCGCGCGGATCAACACCGTGTTGGCCTCGAGGTGATAGGCGGCTAGCTTTTCGTTCAGTACCGCCAGTGTATCGCCAGCGACTTCCAGACGCCGATCAGTCTTGTAGAAGTCCTCGCTCCGGAGCTGCGCGAGGTGGCCGCGCAGCACGTCGGTTGCGGTTTGCTCGGCGAAGCGCTGGAAGCGATAGCGACCTTCTCCGTCAGGCAGGTGGTTGCCCGCGTCCATGATCTTCCACGCTTCGCCGGGCTTGACGCGATACGGGATGGACACATCGACATTGACGGTGTTGTTGTCCTTGGTACGGATGCTCAGCACTTCATTGCCCGAATAGTTGAGCAAGAGGTATCGGGACGGTATCCGCCACACCACCTGCAGTCCGAGGATCTCCATGTGGTAGCCAGGTTTGAGATCCTCTTGCTGCAGGCCCAGGGCGTTGTTGTAGCGTACGCCGACGGTGCCGACCTCGACCTCGGTCAAGGCTGCGGCTCGGAGTAGGACCAGCGCCGCGAAGAGCACTACATAGCTCGTCGCTGCACGTTGTAGCCGGCTCGGCGCAGGCTTCGGGTTCTCATCCGGGACCAGGGGTGCCTCGGCTGGCCCGTGTTTGCGTCGTGCACTCATGGGTTGACCCCTTCTACGGAGAGGCGCGATGGCGTTGCATCATCGGCGTACGGTTGGATGTGGATGGTCACGTTCGCAAGTCGCGTCGCCAGTTTCTCCATCACGCGTTCGACGGGTTGACTGCGAAAGGCGTCGATTTCCGACTTGCGAGCGGAGTACTTGGCATCGAGCTCACCTTCGAGTTGCTGTGCGCGCCCTTCGGCGGCACTCAGCGCCGCTTGGCCCGCAGCGATTTTCTCGATGTGGTAGGTATCCGCCTCGCGTTTCGCCTGTGCCTGACTGGTGATCGCCTTCGCAAGGTCACTTTCGAGCGCGGCACGGCGTTCCTGGATCTGGTGGTTCTGTTCCTGGTCGACTTCGGCGAGGCGCCGTTCACGCTCGGTACTGGCGCGGTCCAGATTGCTCTTGATGACCTGTTCCTGATTGCCCAGGGCGTTGCGTTCTTCGATGGCATGTTCGTAGGCATCGTTGAACTTGGGTCGGGGGGTAACCAGTTGGGCCACCAGGATGCCGTGGGGGTTGAGTACCTCGTTCAGGCGGTCCTTGGCCCTTTGGGTGGCGGTCTCGTACGTCGTCGGATCTGAGACGTCGATGGTGCTCTCGCGGCCGAATTCATCTCGCAGAATCGATCGCACGTACGGTTTGAGCCAGGTCAGATAGCCGTCGCCCGGGCCACCGTCGCGCACGGCGGTTACGGCCTCTGCGGCACGCAATTGAAAGATGATGGTCGTGTCTTCGAAATGAAAGTTGGACCCGTCGCTCGCACGAATCGTGAGGCGCTCGACGTGGAGTTGATCCACCGTTTCGTCCCCTTGCATGCTGAAGGTGTGCGGTGCCGCGTCCAAAATGTGCACGGTGTGGATGAATGGCAGCCGGGTCGTCCAGCCGGGAGTCGTGAGCGCGGTCTGGGCGCCAGTGACGTTGTTGACGCGAACTGCTGCCTGACCAGGTTCGAGGTCGACCACCGAAAAGGTGAGCAGCACCAGAGTCAAGAGGGCGGCCAAGATGACACTGCCACCGCCCACTAGGTTAAATATGCGTTTGGCTTGCATCCAACGCTTCTTCATGATTCCTCCCTCTCGTTGGGATGGATGAACTCCGGAAGTTCCGGCACTTCGATACCTTCTCGTTCGCAAGCGATGCGGATCTTGCTAGACAGATTGCGGTATTCCGCGTCGCTGTAGAGTCCCGCTTCGAGCCCCTGTTTGAGCGCTGTGACGTCCGCCTGAATGCGTCTTGCAGCCCTACCGTGGGCGCTTTGGCGAAACGCTCGGGTGACGGCGTACGCCACCCCGAAGACCACCGCCAAAAGCACCCCCAATCTGACAATCAAGCTGATCACGCGTCTCGCTCCGCCGCTTCAGCAGCATGCACGAGCGCGCCCAGACGACCAACAAACCGGCGGCCGTGGCCCTGAACGGCCCAGCCCAAACGTGCAGCCCGTCAGAAGGGAACCGCCTCGGCGGACCAGCGTCCGCTCTCGTGGCACCAACAGCCATACGGGGCGCCGGGCTCGAAGGCCACGTGTGGGTTGCCACGATAGCGGCCGGTTCCATAACCGTGGCGTTCACAGGCGACGGTGCAGCGCGCGTTGCGTTTCGCGTCGCCGGCCATCACGGAGCCGCACGTGAGCAAGCCGCCGCTGGCGGCAAGCGCGAGGGCGATGAGGAAGGCTCGCTTCAGGCTGCGCCGCTCGGGATCTCCGAAGAGGCGCGCGACGTTGTGCCAACCTCGCATGCCCATCGCCAGTCCACCCGCTCGGGCGAGCGTCACGAAACAAAATGCCGCGCCCGCGAAGAAGAAGGCCGCGCCCACGAACATTGTGGAGCTGAAGTCTACTGGCACGCGCTGAGTCTACGATGGGGAGCTCGACATGCACGCCCGGTTCTTTGCAGATCTGGGCTTCACTCTGTGTCGGGGGTGAGCTGCGCGAGCCGCCCACGCTGGCCAGAGTGGCGTCTGGGCGTTGCTGCTAGGAGTTTCTCTGCCGCGGTCTCCCACGAGAGGTCCGTCGGGCAAAAGCGTGAGTGCATGTCATCCAGATCGTGATACCGTTTCGTCAATTCAAAAGGGGAAACGTCGGTGACGAAGCCAGTCTTGTTCATTAGCTATAGCCACAAGGACAATCTGAACAACCAGTGGCGTGAGCGTCTGGCGGAGTTCCTCGGGGCGTTGCGCGAGACGCTTCCTCTGAGCGTGTGGGAGGACTCGAAAATCGAGCCCGGTGCGCGCTGGCGAGACAGCATCGTTGGCGCCATCGGGCGTGCGCGCGCAGCCGTGTTGCTGGTGGGCTCGGGCTTCTTGAATTCGCCGTTCATCCGGCGGGATGAATTGGGGCCTTTGCTCCACGCCTCGGAGGCGGGCAAAGTGAAGCTGTACTTTCTAGTGGTTGGGGCCTGTCCCTGGCAGGAGAGTGTTCTTGCGCCATACCAGGCTTTCAACGACCCCGATCAACCATTGGAGTCGCTTTCAGCACCCGAGCAAAACGCATGGCTCAACAAGCTGTGCATTTCGATTGCGCGAGATATGCGTGCGGCCAAAGTGGTGCCCCAAGCTCCCAACGTGTCCACGCGCCAGGTCTACGACGCAATGAGTCTCGTGAAGGACCACCTGGACACCACGCGCGCGGCATTCGTCGCTCAGGCGCAGCTCCGTGACGAACTCGTGCGCCGGATGAAAGAGCGACTCGGTGTCGACGAGGCGCTGGAGTACGAACAGTTCTTCTTCAGGTACTACCGGAGCATGAACGAGGAGGAGCGATTCGGGTTCACGCGGATCCGCGCCTACACCGAGGGACCGTTGAGGGACGGTAACGCCGGGATCTTGGAGGTCTTGGCTCAACATCCGGAGCTGCGGGATGAGCTCCCCATCCTCTCGGGGTTGAGAACACACCTCATCGTTTGGCTGAGCAAGTTCGACCGGGTGTTTGCACGCACGAAGGAGATGTGCCTCGTCTACGTCGGTGTCGAGGATGGCATCCCGTTCCCGTTTGGGGTCGACCGGGCCGTGGCAGACTGGCTTGGTGAACACCCCCGAAGCTCGAGGGGCTAAATGCGCGAGCGCCAGCGAGCGCGACTCGCGGACGCTCATTCGATGACGAGCTCTGCTCGCTCGAACTCGCTCGGGGCAATGGGCTCGAGACGGATGAGGCTTTCCGATGTAGGCTGTGCCGGTTCACACGAGCTGGTGGTCGAGGTCCACAGGGGAGGCAGAGCGCCAATTGCTTCTTCGTCGCCCAAACGATAGCTGCCCCACGTTTCGGGGCAGCCGTCGAAGCGCACGCGGACGATCGACGGAGGTGTCTTCTTCGTGCATGCGCTGGGGTCGACGTAGCGAACCTCGCGAGTGCAGTCGCCGTCCTCGTAGTAGGCGATGGTGGGGAAGCCCTCGCCCGGGATACAGCGGTATTCGCCATCCACGGCGCGCAGGAATACGCAATCCGATTGCAGCTCGGGATCGTGGCGGGTGCCGAACCAACAGCTCTCGTCAGTCGCGAGGTCGAAAACGGGCTTGATTCGTGTCGGCGCCATCTCGTCGATCATCGCTTCTGCGGCGACGAAGTCCTCCAGGTCCACCGATTCCGCCTCCCAGTAGGTGCCAGCGGAGCCTTCGCCATCTTCGACGCTGAGCGTCGCGGGGGCTCCGGTAGCGCAATCGTCGGCATGAAACACGTCGCCCGAATACGGGGCTAACGGCGCGATGACCTCCACCGGCTCGAGGCAGGTGGAGTCTGCGAAGCGAGTCAACAGAGCCGGTGCGCTGCCTCCCCCGATGTCCAGGTAGAGCGCCTGCGTACACATCGCGTCGGAGAAGAACACAGGCGGAGAAGCCTGGACACGCGGCACGCAGCGATTTCGTGCGTCGTCGGTGACCCAAAAATCGCAATGCATGTTCAGCTCGGTGTCCAGCCACTCCGACACTTGCTTCGTCCCGTCTTCGGCGATGAAGCCATGCGCTCTCAATCGTGTTTGGGCGTCGTCAGCGAGTTCGCCCACCGTTGCCTCGACGAATGCAGTCTTGGGTATCTCGGGGCCGAGGTGATAGAGCGGCCGTTCCGAATCGGAGGCAACCCCAGCTGAGCGACAGTCTTCGGGAGCGCCGCGATAGACGGGCGTTTCCCCCGGCACGGCCTCGCCGAGTTCGTGGTATTCCGCGACCCCACCCGTCAGGAGAAAAACGTCGTTTTGCAGCGTGCAAGCGTCGTTTTTTCCGGGCGTGTAGACCGCCTCACCGGAGCAACTCTCGTCGAGGAAATAGACCTCGCTCAGCGCATAGTTATTTGGCTGGCAGTGGGCCGCACCACCATCGAGACGGAACCAACACTGGGCATCCCGTTCGGTGTCGTGCCATCCGGCCCATGACCGAAAGCCATCGTCGGTGACGAACCAACGGGCGGCCAGTCGCGTGCCGGCGGTATGATTGCTCTCCCTCGGGCAGACCGGAGCGGAGGGAGGATTCACTTCGAGCACGCCGTGTTCGGAGGGGCCTTCGGGTGAGCGCCCTGACTCCTGCATGGCTGCTCCCGTCGTCTGCTCCTCCGATTCGTTGGGGGAGGGGGACGGTTCTTCGTCGGTAGGAGTCGCTCGTCCGTCGTCGGTAGCCCTCTCCTCCGACTGCGTCGTCGTGGAAGTCGCACAACTTGCGAGGAGCAAAGGCAAGGCGAGCCCGTGTTTGCCAGCCATCAGCCCATCATACGTTTGCCAGCGCCACTTGTCTTCCAGCTCTTGCCCCGGGGAGCGGCTGGGCACGCCTATTCAAGGTGTTTTGGGGGATCGTGCACAGAGCTCTGGTGCGGAACGGACTCACCCACGGTTTCCGTTGGCAGCGAACCGCGCCCGATTTTCGACGGTGGAAAGAAGGCGCGGCGCCCAATGAGCGTTGGGGCCAGGAGGTCCGAGCCGTATGCGTCGTTGGCAGCAAGCGTTCCTGAGACGCGCTTTTCTGGTGGTCATGGCACTTGGCTGCGTGTTGATGGCTTGGGCCAGTCTCGACTATGCCGACTTGGAGTTGCTTCCGCCGTTTGCGATCGAGCGGTTGCCGGTTCGCTTCGAGGATCTGTGGTTGGCGTCCCTTCGGGTCCACGTCGCGAGTGCTCTGCTGTCGTTCCCTCTATGCCTCGTGCTCATGACTCGTTGGCTGCAACGCCGGCGGCTCCTACATCGCTGGTTGGGGCGCGCGACTGGCGTCTTGCTGCTGGTCGCCGTCGTGCCTTCGGGCGTGGTGCTCGCTTTCGAGGCCAAGGGAGGGGCTGTCGTGACAGCAGGTTTCCTGCTTTCAGCAGCGATCGTCGTCGCAGGCACGTGGCAAGGGGTGCTCGCGGCGAGGCGCAGCGACTTGGTGGCGCACGCTCATGCAATGCGACACGTCGTGGCGCAGATGAGCGTTGCGGTAACGTCTCGCTTGTTGCTCGTCGGCTTGGATGTCATCGGGGTCGAGCCCGAGCTAGCCTACGTGGTTGGTTTGTGGGGACCCGTGCTTGCAAGCGCTGCAGTGGCGGAGTGGGGCCTGCGGCGATGGAAACTCGTTGTGCCCAAACCGTTACACATCTTTGAAAGGAACCCCTCGTGATGTCTCGTCTGCTCGTCATCCTTCACGTCTGCATCTTTTCGCTAGGCTCGTCTCTGGCGTTCGCCGGCAAGTCATCCTCGTTGGATTGGGCGCGCCAGCGGGTTCAGAAGGAGTTGCTCCAGCCGCTCGCCAAACGGCAGTCGAGCCGCTTTTCACGTGGTCGACCCCCGCCTGCCGAGCGGCGAGTACGCGTCCTCAGCAGCGCACGGATTACCGACGCTGCGGGCAACGGGTTTGTCCCGTTTGCCGTCGACGTCCGCTACAGCTCCGAATGGAGGGAGGACATTGCGGGCTGCGTCTACGACGGCACGGGGCCGATGTTCGTCAAGAGCGGAGACGAGTATCGCCCCGCTGCGTTCCTCTTGGGCAAGAAGACGGAGCCGGTGCCCGGAGTCTGCAAAGCGGCGCCGCCTCGCTCGTGAATGAGGTACGAGTCCCGTCTCGCAAGACCGCGCCAGCTTGCGTTCACACTGAGAACCGAGCCGAGCACAACCGCCGACCCGCCCGCACTTCAGCGCGATTTCGGCGGTGGTCCGTACAGTGACGGTCGATGGATGGCGTAGCCGAACGACGAGGCCCCAGTGATGACTTGCACCAGTTCCTTATCTGGTCCGAGTTCGTGAATGGTGCCTGAGTTGGAGTAGGTGACTAGGGTGTTGCCATTGGGTAAACGTTGAACGTCGCCGAGGGTACCACTGCCGACGCCCCCGTCGTACTCCCAGACCAACTCCGCGGTCATCGCGGCCTCGTCGAGGATGTATTCGAGCATCAGGGATGTCCCGCCGAAACCCCCACCGCCGCCTCCGCCACGACCGCTGTTGTTGAAAACCAGGAAGTGACCATCTTCGGTGTAGTGGTGCCCATGGTTGACGCTCCAGGTCGTGTCCCCGGAGAAGCTGGCGCCGACAGGATTGCTGCCTCCCAGTTGCCAGATGAGCTGTCCCTGTCGAGATATCTTCACGTACAAGTTCGGGTTGCGGTCACTGAGGCTGTAGGCGTCGTCACTCGGGTGAAAGTGAATGGCGTTTGCGTGGAAGGAGTTCGAATTGTAGATGTTCGTTCCGACGGTGGCGACGCTCGTCACCGTTCCATCTGGTGCGCGCTCGAGGATCTCGCTGGGAGGGTCATTCCCGGCCGTCGTCCAGGAAGGACCGGCGATGATCCCGCCAGGCAGCACGCAGAAGTCGTGATGGACGTCCGACATCCCGCTGACGTTCTCTTCCACGTCCAGCCCATCCATCGAGACGCGTCGCATTGCGGCGCTGCCGCTGTTCTGAACGTTGAGAGAAAGCATCCACATGTTGTTGCCTTCCCAGTCCATCCTTCCGCGACTCGTGCTGGATGGAGCTGGAGCCCACCACACAGGATCGCCGTCTTGGTCGATGATGTAGACGAGACCACCTCCGCCGCCGCCACCGCCGCCGTTACCGATGCCGTCGCTGAGCACGATGAAGCCAGGGGTTACCGCCTCGGGTTTCCTGACGTCCATGTCCAGAACCCGGACTTGGTTGGCGACCGGTCCAGTTTCGATCGTGTACTCGGGGCTGGAGCAAACTTGACCCTCTGCCTCGGCCACGATGGTGTAGGCGTACGTCGAGCTGCCCTTCATCCCGAGCAGCAACGTGCGATGCTCCCCATCGGTTGTTTCCACCGGCGCGCTCAGAGATGCCGGCTGTCCCTGCAAGCCGAACTCGATGTGGGCTGCCGTGACCCCCGGCAAGTCTGTCGACCAGTTGACGATCCCGACGGTGGCGATCGCACTGCTGATCTCGGCGCTCACTTCGAAATTGCAGGCTACCGTGCCCGCGGCACCCTCGGGCGCTGGTGCCGGATCCGTCGTCCCCTCGGGCGTCGAGACTTCGGCGCCAGGAGTCTCGACGGCAGCGTCCTCTGCCGCGGGTTGGGTCGCCATCGGCGCGCTGGTGGCAGCGCCTGGGGCGGTAGCTTCACTCGGTTGGGTCTGCCCAGCGACTTGTCCCTGTCCGGTTGCTTGCTGTTCACCGGGCGTTGCTACGGCTGGTTCGCTCGACGCGGGTGCTGCTGAGCCACCGGC
>JBNKZR010000051.1:0-25986 GCA_050301735.1 Polyangiaceae bacterium
GAGAGTCGAGGCCGGCCCCGACGCAGGGCGGGTCCAGCCGATCAGCGACTACCTGATCGTCGGGCACCAACCCAGCTGCCAGTTCGTACTCTTCGATCAACAGGTGGCCCCGCAGCAGCTCGAAGTGCAGCGCTTCTCCGGATCGCTCTTCATTCGCAACTTGGGTAGCCCGGGTAGCGTCCGGAAAAATGGCGAGGATACCGGTAACCGCAGTGTGCCCTTGAACGTCGGCGATCGGCTTCAGCTCGGGCCCAGCACCGTACTCGTCTACGAAGCGAAGGAGAGACGATGATCGATCCCGTCGCCGACAAGGCACTGGCCGACGTCACGGCCTGCATCGGCTGCAACGACTGCATGCTCGCATGCCCTCTCCCCCAGTCGCGTAGTATCAGCATCGCTTCGCTCAACGCGGCGGTCAACGAGGCTGTGATCGACGACCCCGCGGTCGTCGACTTCGTGACGGCCTGCACGCAGTGTCGGCAGTGTGTGCCAGCCTGCCCGGCAGACCTGAGCCGAGCGGACATGGTTCTGTTCAACAAGATGAAGGTGGAGGACCAAGTCCCCGACCATCGCTTGGCCGTCCAAGTCGGGCACCGCATAGAGACGTCGACGTGGACTCTCGACGCGCTCAGCACGGAGCTACTTGCACTACCCCTATTCGCCAACGTGGAGCGAGCGGACGTGCGACGCGTGTTGCTGACGACCACTCTTCGCCAACTGAAGCTCGGCGACACGCTGTGCCAACCGGGTGAATACTACGAGCGCTTGGTCGTCGTGCTGATCGGTGGGTTGGAGCAGTTCTCTCTCGACGCGCGTGGCAAGCGCGTTCGCATCGTCAACTTCAGCCCTGGGTCCTTCTTGGGGGAGATGGGCGTGATGGCAGACCAGCCGGAGACGTTCGGGGTCAGAGCCAGCGTACCCAGCGTGGTGATGGAAGTGCCGCGAGCCTCGGTCAAGCGCTTGATGGATCGCTCCGCGGCATTCAACCGCACCATGAGCGAGCTGTATCGTCGACGTGCCTTGTGGACGTACGCGCGAAGTCCCGATGTGCTGGGGGATGTCCCGCCGAGCATGGTCGAAGAGCTCTTTTCGAGCGCCGAGCTGGTGACGTACGAAGCCGATGAAGTGATCTTCCGCGAAGGAGAGTCGCCCGCCGACATGTTCCTCGTGCGCACCGGGTTCGTCAAAGCGCGGCGCTCGCTGCCCGAAGGGGTACGCGTGCTGACGTACTTTCAAGAAGGCGACAGCTTCGGACTGATATCGCTATTGTACGGCGAGAGGATGCAGGCCTTCGACGCAGTCGCAGCGACTCGTACTCAGGTGGTTCGTATCCGCGGCAACACCCTGCTGTCTGCATTGCAGCGTCACCCCGGCGCCAGCGATGCGCTGGCCCAGGGGGCGATGGTGGCGGAGCGTGTAGCCCGCTCGCCCAACCTCAGCCCACCCGTAGAACCCGACCGCTCCAGCATGGGAACCCACGCCATGCCACTGTCGCCGGAAGTGTTGCTACAGATGGGGGTGGCGGAGGGGCGGGAGGTCTTGGTCGTCGACCAGACCAAGTGCACGTACTGTCAGAACTGCATGGCTGCCTGTGAACGCCGCCACGGCCACAGCCGACTGCAGCTGCGCGGATTGCAGGTCGAGCACCTCCTGTTTCCGACGGCCTGCCGCCACTGCGAAGACCCAAAGTGTCTCTTGTGTAGCGTCAACGGCATCGAGCGACGCCCGAGTGGCGAGATAAGCATCGTTCAAGAGAACTGTATCGGCTGCGGTGCCTGCGCCGAACGCTGCCCATACGGAAACATCAGCCTGCACCCCCGAGAGAAGCCGAAGCGTGGCTTCTTGTTCAGCTTGTTCGACTTGCTAGCTGGCCCCAAGGAGCGGACTCGGGCCTTGGCTGAACTCGACCCTTCGGTCCCACAAAAGGCCGTCAAGTGTGACCTGTGTGCTGGTTACGACAACTACGCGTGCGTCACCGCGTGCCCCACCGGCGCGGCATTCCGTACGGACCCGAGCGCCAAGCTCGGCTCCGGACACCTGTTGAGCGAACTCGACGGGGTGCAACGATGAGCACGATCGCAGCCACCCAAAAAGCCAAAGCACTCGGCCTGCGGCGCGCCCTCAAGTGGCACGAGCGGAGCATCGCTTGGCTCATCATCGCTCTGCTGGTTGCGATCGCCACGGCAGCATTGGTGGTCGTCGCCTTTCGAGGAAAGCTCGCCTCGATCGATCCAGACGTCTTTGCGCCGGTGCTGCGAGGCTACACCGGCCACGGGGAGCTGTTGGGGTTCGTAGCTGCTGCAGCTGCGCTGGTGAGCGTGCTGTTCTCCATCCGCAAACGCTGGTTGCAGGAACGCTTTCCGCTGTTCAAGGGCACGATGGTGGGCTGGCTCTGGGTGCATGTCTTTGCCGGGTTCGTGGCGCTGTGGGCCGCCGCTTTACACGCCGGCTACGGTTTGCTCGACGTGCGCCCCACGAGCGGCAAAGTCTTGTTCTGGGTGCTGGTCATCGTGGCGCTGACAGGCACTCTTTGGCGTTTGGTCTATCGCTTCGTCCCCAGTCGTGTCGTTTCGAAGATCGGCAACTACTCTCGCGAGGCGAGCCATCAGCGCGCCGAAGAACAAGCGACGGAGATCGAGAAGGTGGCGGCAGGCGGCTCGGAACTCCTGCACCAGTGGAAGGACTGGCTACTACAACAGCGACGCACGAGCACGGAGCTCGCCCAGGCTCGTCAGAACTTCGCGCAATCACCGGAAGCCCCGGTGTTCGAACAGCTTTGCGCCCTTGCTGAAAGCCGCAATCGCGCTTTGGAGCGCGAGCAGTTGCAAGCGCGGGCCGCGCGACGCCTGCAGTGGTGGCGCGTGCTGCACGTGCCACTGTCGCTGCTGTTCGTCGTCGGCATCCCTGTTCACCTGCTCGAGGTCTACGATGTACCCGCCAAGCAGCTACCGCCAGCGGCTCGGAAGGAACTCACCGCGCTAACTCACCTAACAGGCGCGCATTCCGCCAAAGCGTGCGGCGAATGTCACCAAGCCATCTACGAACAGTGGAAGCACTCGATGCACGCCCACGCGCTCAGCAGTCCGGTAACAATCGCGCAGAACAATCAAGTCATGCGTCACGAGCTAGCCGAGGCGAACGTTCCAGATCCGAAACGCATCTGTGTCAATTGCCACTCACCGATCGCGACCGAGTTGGCACAGGCAGAGATGCTCCCGTTCGACAAAGACCCGACGCTGCAGCAGGGCATCACCTGCATGGTTTGTCATCAGTTGACGGGACCATCGAGTTCCGGCGGTGGTGCCTACACCGACGGGGTACTGGGTGGCCTGGAGCGAGGCAGAGTCATGTACGGCCCGTACGCTGGAGCAGTGGGCAATCCGTATCATCAGAGCCGATTCAGCCCTGTCTTGGCGGGAGACGCAGCGACGATTTGCCAGAACTGTCACGACGTGAACTTCGACCGGGACAAGAACGGCAGAATCGAGTTCGGCCACGACTTGGTCTTGCAGACAACCTACCAGGAGTACGTCGAGTACCGGAAGCAGGGCGGCGCAGGCAGCTGCGTGGAGTGTCACATGCCAGTCATGTCTCAGACACGCGCCGCGGAAGCCGCTTCGATCCCCGAACAGCAAGACACTCACGCGCCACCGCGCATCGTGCGTGACCACTCCTTCGTGGGGGTGGACTATCCCATCGACGTGCCCGGCTCGGAGGATCCGCATCGCCCGACGCGCGTCGCGTTGTTACGAGCCGCGGCCCGTTTTGAGCTCAGCGAACCGAAGGTCGACGAGACTGCAGGACGCGCAAGCGCTTCGGTCCGCATCACGAACGTCGGCGCAGGGCACAATCTTCCCAGTGGTTTCGCATTCGCACGCCAGATGTGGGTCGAGTTCACTGCCGAAGACGACTCAGGGCGAGTTCTGTTCTCCAGCGGCAAACTCGCCAAGAACACTGACGACTTGTGCGACGCGGGTACTTTCGACGACGAGAACAGTCCGATCCGCAAGTTGGTGCAAGGCTGCAAGAAGTCCGATCCGCAGCTCGTCAACTTTCAGAAGAAGCTCGTCGACAAGGCTACGGTAGAAAAGGACGCCCAAGGCAACCCCGTCAAGAACGAACGCGGGGAGCTCATACCAGCGGCGGCCTCGGATGCCAGTGAGCAATCGATTCAGCGCGTTGCAGGCAACCCCATTACACGCAAGCGCCCCAGCGACGGGCAAGCGATGGGTTCGATCGAACCCAACCAGTCACGTAGCTTCAACTACACGTGGAAGGTGCCCGCGGGCGTGCGTCGCATGACGGTAACCGCTCGCCTGCTATTCCGAAACCTGCCGCCCTACTTCGTGCGGAACATCGCAAAAGAGCAACCCGCCGATGAGAGCCCGCAGTTGGCTCCGATGGTCCAGAACTTGGACATCGTGGAGATGGCCGTCAGTAGGCGAAAAATCGAAGTCTCGGACTGAAGCTGCCCCAAGCGAGCGGTGAGCGCCAGAAGTCTAGGTCGTCTTCTTGGCAGAGCGTTTCTTGCTGGGTCGCTTCGCCGTGGGAGTCCCAGCACTTGCACGACTGGCTGCCTTCTTCTTGCTGGTCTTCTTGGACGCTTTCTTGGCGACCTTCTTCTTGCTGGTCTTCTTAGACACCTTCTTCTTCGCGGTCGTCTTCTTGGACACCTTCTTCTTCGCGGTCGTCTTCTTGGACACCTTCTTCTTCGCGGTCGTCTTCTTTCTACGGGTCGTCTTAGATGCCATCTCGGTGCTCTTGGCGCGGACTCCTTTGACTGCACGGGGCTTCTGATTCGCAGCCGAGTTGGCGTCCTCAGGCTCTTGGTCCGTTGCATTCGGGGGCGAGGGACGCCCGCTTTGCATCTTCGAGCGTTCTTCGGGCGTGGCGATCAGGGTGTGGTCGTTTCTCGCCAGCAGCGTCCGCTCGGATGAGCGCGAACGCCGTTTTCCGGTGACTTCGGGCAGCATTTCGTCGAGAGGCACGGTGTTGTCGATTGCGGACACGCGCCGCTGCGGCCCCGACACGAGTACGCGCAGCTGGTCCGCTGGGAGCATCTGAGCGGGTTTGCCTTCACCTTCGGGTGGCAGCGCGAAATTGGCGCCCCTGGCCTCCTCGCTTCGTTGCCCTCGCGCACTCACACTTTCAGCGGCGAGCGCGACGGAACCCAACTCGGGCGCCTTTCGCCCTTCAGAAGCCTCGTGAACCGCAACGTCGGAAGTCACCCGGGACTCTCTGCCCGGGACGATGTCCGCCGCATCTCGCACATGTCGGGCGTCGTCCGCCGCCTCCGACAGCTCGGCATCCTCCATCTCAGGTGCGCTCTCGACGGATGCGGCGTCCCCGACCTGCGATAACTCGAATTCCGTCGATTCATCTGGAGCCATCAACACCGCGGTGATCACCGTGGCACTGGTTTCACCGTCTTCGGCACGCAATGGTCGCTCACCGCTGGGAGGCTCAATCGGTGGGGGCGACGGAAACGGCAGCGGCCCGAGGACTTTGTCGCCTTGGCGCGGCTTCGCTGCATCACCCGCCTCGGCTGACGACGGCGCGCGGTCCCGTGTCTTCGTCGATTGGTTCCAGGCAGGTGGCTCCGGTAGCGGAGGGAGTCTTGGCACACTCCCCTCATCGACCAGGCTGACACCTGCCAGTCGCTTCAAGGCGCCGGCTGCCAGACGCCATGCGGCCTGCAACTTCGACGGCACGGCATTGACCGGAGCTTCCAGCCAAGCTCGGATCTTACCGATCTCGAAGCGCTGCTGCCCCTCGGGTGGCTCGGTTCGCGGTACCGGTCTCGGCGCACGCCCCAAAGCCCACAAGAGCTCCGCCCAACACGCACCAACACCACGAAACCTCTCCTCAGGATCGATTGCCAACGCGCGCTCGACCCAGATGTCGACGTTGTTGGACAACTCTGGACGCAGAGCGTGCAAACTCGGCCGCTCCGCGGTCGTCGTCAACCGCAAGCTCTCTTGAAGATTCTTTCCCGCAAAGGGCAAGCGCCCGCCGAGCGCACGAAACAGAATCACGCCCAGAGCATAGACGTCGGCTCGACCATCGGACGTACCCGGTAACCCTCGCCACGACTCTGGAGCGATGTAGTGAGGAGATCCCAGAACCATCCCGGTCTTCGTCACTTGCTGTGAGGACTGGAGTCGCGCAAATCCGAAGTCCAGCAAGCGCGTTCCACCGCCAACCGCCGGATCGATGACGAAGATGTTGCCCGGCTTCAGGTCCCGATGAACGATTCCTACCGAATGTGCCTTTTCCAGTGTCTCGACGATCGGACTCATCACCTCGATCACCCGATCGACACTCATGAGATCGCCCTTGGCTTCACGCGCTTCGAGTTCACTCTGCAGATCTGTGCCCTGCAGCAACTCCATTACCAAGCACAACGAGCCTGATTGTGTGCGCACCGCGTCCACGAACTTGACGGCATTGGTCCCAGCCAACGCCATCATGGCCTGTTGCTCACGTGTGACGCGCTCCAAAATCGCCGGATCGCGGGAAGTGCGCAAGTTGAGCACTTTGACGGCGACCTCTCCGCCCTTCTCGAGGTCGTCCGCGCGGTAAACGGTCGCCTGTCCGCCTTCACCGATCACAGCTTTCAGTCGATAGCGTGCGCCGATGGTATCACCAACGGAATGCGTCATGCTTGGGCCGTCGGCAGGGTACACGATCCCGATACGTACCGACAGCCTTGCAACGATCGAGGCTTGGGCTAGAACGGGGCTGGTCTGATGAGCGGATCTCAGGAGCTACTCTCCCCTCACAGCGATCGGCGTCTGGAGCAATCGTGGCGCCGGCCCGACAACGCGTTCTTCGCGGCAGGGGCCTGCCACGTGCTCGCGGCAGCGTTCATCGAGGAATACCCGTGTGAAGGCTTTGCTGCGTACGTGATTCGACCAGAGCGGGGTTATCGAGGCTCACACGTCTTTGCGGCCAAAGGGGACGTGGCCTTCGACTGGAAGGGGTATCGCCCCCGCTCACAGTTGGAACGAGAGTACCTCGACACTCTGCGCTCGTTCTTCGGAGAGTGGCGCGGGAGCGTCGTTCGTGTGGACGACCCAATCAGCTGGGAGTTCTGCAGGACGAACCGCCATCGCCATCCCAGTCAGTTCTTCCGCTGCCCGCTGGGGCGAGCCCGCCAATTCGTGCGGCGCTTCCCAGCGCCGGCAGGGCTGCTGATCAGCCTGGAATCTGGCTGACCTCCGTTGGCGCCAGCTCGTGGCGGCCGACACGGTTCTGTGGCGATAACTTCGAGCTCGGCGGGTGGCGCAGCTGAGAGCTAGACACGAAGATGCCCGCACACGAATCGTGCACGGGCATCTTGGGTGAGGAACACTCACCGGACCTAGCGCTCAGTTCACTTGTTGGCTTCTTCGCGCTGCTTGACCTGCTCTCTGACCTTCTCGAGCACCGCGCGCGGCACCGATGAGTAGTGGCTGAACTCCATCGAGAACTGGCCACGACCTGCGGTGTTCGAGCGCAAGTCACCGATGTAGCCGAACATCTCGCCAAGCGGAACGTCTGCCTTGATGCGCACTGTAGTCGGCGTGGGCTCCTGTGACTTGATCATGCCTCGACGGCGGTTCAAGTCACCGATCACGTCACCGACGTTATCTTCGGGCACAAAGACGTCCACCTTCATGATCGGCTCGAGGAGCTCGGGGCCAGCCTTCGGCATGGTCTGGCGATACGCCGCCTTCGCGGCCGTCTCGAATGCCATCTGCGAGGAGTCCACTGCGTGGAATCCACCGTCGCTCAGGGTGACCTTGAAGTCCAACAATGGAAAGCCGACGAGGGGCCCCTTCTCCATCATCATCTTGAAGCCCTTTTCGACGGAGGGGATGAACTCCTTGGGCACGTTGCCGCCAACGATGCTGGACTGGAAAACGTAACCGCTACCAGGCTCGCCCGGTTCGATCGTGTAGTCGATCTTCGCGAACTGACCCGAACCACCCGTCTGCTTCTTGTGCGTGTAGCTGTCGCTGACCGCCTTGGTGATCGTCTCGCGGTAGGCAACGCGCGGTTCGCCGACCGTTGCTTCCACACCGTGAGTACGCTTGAGAATGTCGACCTTGATGTCGAGGTGGAGCTCGCCCATGCCCTTGAGGATGGTCTCGCCAGACTCCTGATCCACTTCGACGTGGAACGAAGGATCTTCGGCGACCATCTTGCCGAGGGCGGTGCTGAGCTTCTCGCTGTTGGCCTTGTCCTTCGGGGTCACGGCCACCGAAATCACTGGATCGGGGAAGACCATCGGCTCGAGGGTCGCGGGCTTCTTCTCATCGCACAGCGTGTGACCCGTGCGAACGTTCTTGAGTCCCACGATGGCGACGATGTCGCCCGCTTGAGCGGTCTCGACCATCGTGCGGTCATTGGCGTGCATTTCCACCATGCGCCCGATGCGCTCCGTCTTGCCCGTGGCGGTGTTGAGCACGGTGTCACCCTTGGAAACCTTGCCGGAGTAAATGCGCGTGAAGGTCAGGCTGCCGAAGCGGTCATCCATGATCTTGAACGCCAAAGCGCGCAAGGGTTTGTCAGGGTCCACAATCGCGAACTGGCCCGTCTCGTTACCCTCGAGGTCAATCTCGGGCTGAGGCGGAACCTCCGTTGGGTTCGGCAGGTAATCCACCACCGCATTCAACACTTGCTGAACGCCCTTGTTCTTGAACGAGGAGCCGCAGAACGTGGGAAAGAAGGTCAGACTGATGGTGCCCTTGCGAACACACTTCTTGATGTCCTCGACGCTCGGCTCTTCACCTTCGAGGTAGGCGGCCATCAGATCGTCGTCCTGCTCGACGGCAGTTTCGACCAATTCGGCACGCCACTTCTCGACGTCCTCTTTCATGTCCTCCGGAACATCTTTGACTTCGAAGTTCTCGGGCAAGCCAGTGTCGTCCCAGACGTAGGCCTTACGCTCGAGCAGGTCGACGACGCCGACGAACTCGGACTCAGTTCCGATGGGCAGCACCATGACCAGCGGCTTTGCCGCCAACACGTCCTTGACCTGCTGCACGACGCGGTAGAAGTCTGCCCCCAACCGGTCGAGCTTGTTGACGTAGATGATACGCGCAACCTTGGACTCGTTGGCGTAACGCCAGTTCGTCTCTGACTGGGGCTCGACGCCGCCAGAGCCGCAGAACACGCCCACGCCGCCATCGAGTACCTTCAACGAACGGTAAACTTCGATGGTGAAGTCGACGTGTCCGGGAGTATCGATGATGTTGAAGCGATGCCCGGCCCAGAAGCAAGTGGTGGCCGCCGACTGAATGGTGATGCCGCGCTCCTGCTCCTGCTCCATGAAGTCAGTCGTGGCTGCGCCATCGTGCACCTCACCGATCTTGTGGATCTTGCCGGTGAGCTTGAGAATACGCTCGGTCGTCGTCGTCTTGCCGGCATCGACGTGTGCGAAGATGCCAATGTTGCGGTAAGTGCTGAGGTCGGTCATGCCAGTTGCTATCCGTTCGTGCGTCGCAGAAGTCGCGGCTGCACCGTAAATTTCGGGGCTTTTCTGTAGGTTTGGCCCGCTGCGAATAGTCGGAAAGTCTGGAGGCGTCAATCGCCTTCCACGGGCCGCTCCCAAATACGGGACTATCGCTGGGGGGCCTTAGCACGGGGGGCTCGACCCGACACCTTTTCGCTGCACTATCGCGGGCCAGCGGAGCTGTGGCCGCCGCCTGGCCCTGCCTGAATTCCACTCTGGCGGCGCCATACCTGAACGGACGAACGCGACCGGATCGGGGGCAGCGGCACCGCGGAGGCATGATCCATGAGCCGGCAGGCTCCACCGAGCTTCAACCCCGGCGGAGCTCGGTCATGGCGCCTTCTACGGCGGCCATCACTAGGGGCAGCTCGTCTCGACTGTTGGCGTAGTGCGGCGCGAAGCGCAGGTTGCCGTCAGGAGCGGCGGTCACCACGCGCTGCGAGCGCAACATCGCGTTCATGCGCACCGCGTCCAACCCCTCTGGCGGGTGCACGGCGAGGACGCACGAACGCCGTTTCGGATCCGCGGAGCGCAGACTCGCAAAGCCGAGGTCGACGAGCTGCGCCTCCAAAGCGTCCAGGTAGCTTCCAACGTGCTGATAGATGTTTTCGACCCCCAACTCGAGCAGCACGGAAACGGAAGCCCCCAACGCCGCGAGTCCAAGAACGTTGGAGGTACCCGTTTCGAAGACATCGGCACCCCGCCGAAGGGGCCGATCGTATTTCAAATGCCCCGCCCCGTGAAACAGGAACGCCGCTGGGTCCTCATGACTGAGCCAACCCGCCGTGTAGGGTCGCAAGCGCTCTGCACATCGTTCTCTGACGTAGATGAAGCCGGCTCCTTCGAAGCCCAACAGCCACTTGTGACCGCCCGTTACCAGGTAGTCGATGCATTCGGCCTCCACGTCGATGGGTACCGCACCACAGGCTTGAATCGCATCGACACAGAGTTCGGCCCCATGCTGCCGGCACAGCCGCCCCATCTCCGCCAACGGCATGCGCAGACCCGTTTGAAACTGCACGGCACTGACGGCAACCAGACGCACCCCGCCCTCGAGCTCGGCTCTGAGCTGCTCGAGCCCTTCATCCGTTTGAAACGCATCTGCCTCGACGAATGCGAGCTCGAGCTCAAACAACTCGGCCGCGCGCTGCCACGGCGTGACATTCGCCGGAAACTCACCTCGGAACAGAACAACTCGATCTCCCTTTCGCCAAGGGATCGACAACGCGAGATCGGAAACACCGCGCGAGGTATTCCAACCGAGAGCGATCTCTGCGGGCGAAGCACCGACTAGCTGGGCGAGGTTGGCTCGCAGCTCTTGCCGCTGCTGCTCCCAACGGGGGAACGCCCCGACACCAAGCCGCGCATAGTCTTCAGCAGCCTCACGAATGGCGGCAAGCGTTGGAGCACTGGCTGGGGAGATCGCAGCGTGGTTGAGATAGGCTGCCGCTTGAAGGTCGACGAAAAGAGCGCGACTGCCGAGCACCGGAGACCAACGACTCGCCATGACGATCGGGAGCCTATCCCCTTCGCGGGGGCGCGGAAATCGCCCGCGCCTCACAATGGACGGCGTATCCGCTCAGCTTGGAGTAGGACAAGGCTGGATGGCCTACCAACCCGTACGAAGATGCTCCCACGTCACGGTCGGTGCGCTGGTGCTCGTGTTCGCGTCGAGCATGTGCACGCCAGCGCAGGCGACGCCCATCCGAGTCTCGGCTCCCGCGACCCCGGAGCGGGAGCCCTTCGCGACCTATTTCACGGCGGGCATCGGCTTGCCGGAACTCATTCACGCGGAAGTCGGCGCATTCGTGCATCCGCGTGTCAGTGTCGATGCCTCGGCGGGGTGGATCATCTTCAACCCTCTGGTGGGCCTGGGCGTGACCGGGTATTTCTTTGGAGACAGCACGTACGGCGTCACGCCCCGCTCGTCGATGCTCCTTTCCGCACGGGCGCGCGTCAATCCCAGCGCGAACTGGTCCAATCTGAGCGCCACGAACGACACGATACCCGCAACGGTGGACTGTCTGTTCGGCTATGCCTTTCACGGCGATTCGGGCTTCGTATTCAAGGGTGCCGCCGGGGCGCTGTTCTACGATGACAATGGCTTCGCAGCTGGCCCAAATTTCCTCGTCTCTTTGGGCTACGCACTGTGACGCGGGGCGCGGCATTCGCTGAAGCGTTGCAAATCCGACCTCGATTGAGTTGACTCCGCTGCCCCCATGCGACTGCTGCTCGAAGCCCACCATCCGGCGCACATCCACTTCTTCAAGTACGCTGTCAAGGAGTGGACGGCGCGGGGTGATCAGGTGCTGCTTTTGGGGAGGGATCGCGACGTCATGCGACGGCTGTTGGAAGCCTACGACTGGATCCCGAGCGTCATTGCGAGCAGCGTCGGCCAGAACAACCAATTTCCCCTGCGCGAGATGTTCACTCGCCAGTTCAAGGTCTGTCGTCGCGTACTCGACTTTCGGCCGGATGTCGTGCTCAGCCTGATGGGGAGCTACACCCAAGGCGCGCGGCTGTTGAACGTGCCCAACGTCGTGTTCACGGACAGCGAGTTTCAACACGTCAACCATCGCATCGCACATCCCTTCGCGACGCGCATCTACACGCCGGATTGCTTCTGGAAAGACCTGGGCTCGAAGCAGCGCCGCTACAAGGGCTACCACGAGCTCGCGTTCCTGCACCCCTCGCGCTATCGGCCCGACCCGTCGGTGCTCGCCGACTTGGGGGCACGAGCTGGGCAATACCTGGTGGTGCGCGTTTCCGCTTGGGACACGCTGCACGACGTGGGGCAAGCGGGATTCGGTGCGGCGTTCGAAGAATTGATCCGCGCCTGCTTGCGTCAATATCGCGTCTTCGTCGTGCCCGAGCGCGGCCAACTCGAGCCGCAGTTTCAAGCCCATCGACTCGACGTCGCCCCCGATCGTTTTCACGACGTGCTGGCGCACGCCCGTTTCGTCATCACCGAAGGTGCCTCGACGGCAGCAGAAGCCGCCTGCCTCGGCGTGCCCAGCATCTACGTCAACACCACGTCCCGCGGGTACCTCGACGACATGCAGAAGCGCTACGGCTTGGTGTCCACCCACAGCGATTCGCGCAGCGCGCTGAAGCGTGTCACTGAATGGCTTCGCCACCCTCCGTCCGAAGAAGCCAGCAAGCGCGCCAAGGACCAACTCGTGCGCGAGCACATCGACGTCACCAGCTACGTCGTCCGGGAAATCGACGAGCTCGTCCGGCAACGTTGAGACGAGCGCTCGGGCTCAGCCCACCCAAGAAAACGTCGCGCCCTGCGCCCCGTTGCCCCCGCGCTTGACGCCTCTGCCGTTCCGACTGAGGTGCTGGCAAATCTTGAAGACGGTCACGGCTTCATCGGGCTGACCAATGGCACTCGCGATCGCCTCCGCCGTCGCGGGAGACGGATTGTCTTTCAGGTGAGCGAGTATCTTGCCCTGAAGTTCGACGGCCGACGTCGCTGCCTTCTTGCCCGCTTCGACGCCAGGTTGGTGGTAGGCATTGGTGTTGATGAGCGTGGCGTAGAAGCCCACCGCGCGTTCATACAAAGCTATCAGCACGCCCACCGAAAACGGCGAGACGGACTCAATCGTCAGGGTGATCGACTCGCGATCTCGGTCGGCCAGGGCTCGCCGCGTTCCAAGCAAGAACCCGGACAAGTAGTCGCCAGAAGTAACCCCAGGCTCCACCTCGGCGGATGGCCCCTTTCTGTCCTCGAGCACCTCGATGAAGGTGACGAAGAAGTCATGCGTGCCGTCGACGAGCTGCTGCACGTAGGCGTGCTGATCAGTCGAACCCTTGTTACCGTAAACGGTCAAGCCCTGGTGCACGATCTGCCCGTCCAAGTCCCGCTCCTTGCCCAACGACTCCATGATGAGCTGTTGCAGGTAACGGGAAAACAACACCAAACGGTCCTTGTAAGGCAAGACGACCATGGCCTTGTCGCCATGCCCGTTGCCGACGTGGTGCCAGACCATGGCAAGCTGAAGTGCGGGATTGCAGAGCACGTCGGCCGAACGCGTCGCAGCATCGCAGGCGCGCGCGCCTGCGAGTAGCTGATCGATGTCGATACCAGCAAGCGCGGCAGGCAACAGGCCCACGGCGCTCGTCTCACTGGTACGCCCGCCAACCCAATCCCACATCGGAAAACGCGCCAACCAGCCCTCGGACTCCGCGGTCTGGTCGAGCTTGCTGCCGACGCCTGTCACCGCAGTGGCATGCTTGGCGAAGGAAAGACCGGCGCGTTCGTACGCAGCCTTGGCCTCGAGCATACCGTTGCGCGTCTCTTTCGTACCGCCTGACTTGGAAATCACGACGCACAGCGTCTTGTCAAGACTACCGTCGAGCTTCTCCAGAACGACGTCCATCCCGTCTGGATCGGTGTTGTCGAAGAAGTGCTCCGTCAGCTTTGCGTCGCGGGGCGAAGCGAGCGCGTTGGCGACGAACTGTGGCCCCAACGCCGAACCTCCAATGCCGATCACGAGCAGGTTTTCGAACTTGCCGCCACTTCCACTGACCGCCCCCGCATGCACTTGCTGCACGAATTGCTTGATGCTCGCCAGCGCCTCGTCAATCGCCTGGGTCAGCTCCGCTTGCGGCGCCAACTCGGAGGCACGAAGCCAGTAGTGCCCAACCATGCGATCTTCGTCGGGATTGGCGACCGCACCGCTTTCGAGCTTGTGCATTTCGGCAATAGCTCGCGCCGCCGGATCGCGTCTGCGCTGCCAGAAGTCGTCCGGATAGGCGACGCAGCTCAGATCGACGGCGAGCTGAAGCTCGGGATACTCGAAGTAACGTTCGGAGAAAGACTTCCAGTCGCGCTTGAGACTCATGATCGGCGGGACAATAGCCAAAGCGACCGTCGAGAGAAGCCCGAATTGCGACCGTCACCCTCGCTGCGCTCTAACTCACCGAACCCCGAGCCCACCCCTGCACATAGGTGCCCGTTTGTTTCCAGAGGTGGCGCGCTGTCACCAATCCGAGGGCAAGCTCAGCTCGGGTCCATGGGCGTCCAGCGCAGGCGCGGCTTGCGCGCCGCACGAGCCTCGTCCAAACGACGCAAGCGCGTCGTCGTCGGAGCCCGGTGCAACAACTCCGGTTGCTCTCTGGCCTCTTGCTTGATGCGCAACATCGCCTCGACGAACGCGTCGATGGTCTCTTTCGTCTCGGTTTCCGTAGGCTCGACCATCATCGCGCCCCGCACGACGAGAGGAAAGTAGACCGTCGGAGGGTGAAATCCGTAGTCGATGAGACGCTTGGCGATGTCCAGTGTCTTTATGCCCGTTTCGGCCTCAATCGCCTTGTCGGTGAAGACCGCTTCGTGCATCACCGCGTGGTCGAACGCCAACGGGAAATCGTTCTTCAAACGCGCAGCCAAGTAGTTGGCGTTCAGCACGGCCATGTCCGTCACCTGCTTGAGCCCTTCGTGCCCGAGCTCTCGGATGTACGCATAGGCCCGCACCATCATGCCGAAGTTGCCGATGAACGAACGAACCCGCCCGATACTCTGCGGCCGTTCGGCGTCGAGCACGAATGCTTCACCCTCGGGACGTACCACTGGGCACGGTTGAAACGGTGCCAGGCGTGCTTTGAACGCCACCGGACCTGAGCCTGGTCCACCGCCTCCGTGAGGCGTGGTGAAGGTCTTGTGCAGGTTGTACTGCATCACGTCCACGCCAACGTCACCCGGGCGTGCGCGCCCCAGCACCGCGTTCATGTTGGCGCCATCGCCGTAAACGAGACCGCCCGCGTCGTGCACCATCGCACAGATGCGAGGCATCGCCGTTTCGTAGAGCCCGACGGTGTTCGGATTGGTGATCATCAAACCGGCGACGTCGTCACCTGCCTGCGCGATGGCCGCCTGCAACACGTCGATGTCGACGCGTCCATCCCGAGTCTCGAAAGCGACTGTCTCGAAGCCATTGAGTGAGCACGATGCCGGATTGGTGCCATGGGCACTATCGGGGATGAACACCTTCTTCGGGGCGCGGCCCTCCGCCTGATGGCAGGCGCGAATCATCATCAAGCCCGTCAGCTCACCTTGCGCGCCTGCCGCTGGTTGAAGACTGACGCCGTCCATGCCTGAAATCTCTGCGAGGAGATCTTGCAGTTCGACCATCAGGCGAAGCGCGCCCTGCACCAGATCCGCGTCCATCAGCGGGTGGATGTTCGCCATGCCTGGCAACCGGGCAGCCCACTCGTTGACCTTGGGGTTGTACTTCATCGTGCAAGAGCCCAGCGGGTAGAACTGCGTGTCGATGCAGAAGTTCCACTGACTCAAGCGCACGAAGTGGCGGAACGCCTCGGGCTCGCTGACCTCGGGCAGGTGAGCAGGTTCGGCCCGCTGAAGCTCGCCCAGCAAATCGTCGAGCGAAACGTCGGGGACGTCCAAAGCAGACACGGACGCGCCGCTTCTCCCGGCCGCACCGCGCTCGAAAATGCTCGGTTCGTTGAATTGCAGGCCTGCCGCGGCCTGATGCGGGTCTATTCCCACTCGTCGTCCCCGGCGGGGTCGCCCGAACCCGAGCCTTTTTCATCCGCCCCGCCAGAGGCGTTGTCGCTCTTGCTGCCGTCCCAGTCGCCACCCTCGACAGCGCTCTCTGCCTCGTCCGGCATCACGCTCTCGGGATCTGGCTCCATCCGGCGCTGCTTGATGGCCGTCCAGGTGTAGCCTGCTTCGTTTTCGCCCAGACCCCACTCGCCCTGGATCTCGTGATCCGCGTTTTCTTCCTTCGGCACGATGTACTTGAAGTAACCCTTGCCGCTGGACTCCGCGTTGGGACCGAACATGCCGATCTTGTGCTCCACCCAGTCGAAGCGCATCAGATCGCCCTCTACCGTGCCGTGGAGCTCGCCCCACTTGTCGCCAGCGGCCGTGCGCCACTTGCCGTGCACGTTGTTGCCCTCTTTGACGAGGTGCAGGTAGCCGTACGTCTGGCTGTACCAGACCCCGCGCCAATTCCCGTCGCCAGGCATGTCACCGGCAACCACGTTCGCCTTGACCACCTGCGGTTCCTCGGGCCCGCAAGCCACGGTCGAAAGCGGCGCCAGTAGCGCTAGGGAAATGAAAGCCTGGGAGAGTCTTCGTGTACGAGCCATGCTCGGAATCTATCCGGTTTTCTGCCGAAGGGAACCACCGTTTGTACCCGGGACCCACGCTTGCCCTTCGAAGGCCAGGCTGAGTCCACGAACGCGGGGCCGAGGATGCACGGCGGTGGGAGAATTTCGAGGCGGTTGATATCGAGGGCGCGATGTTGGGCGGGACTGCTCGCGCCAGGGCCCCTCCGCTGGCGGCTCCTCGCTGACAACCCGGCTGTGCGCCGGATTGCGGGTCATTGCACGGCGAGGACCGCGTCGGTGAGGCGACCCATGTTCGCCTCAGTCATGCCAGCGACGTTGATACGCCCAGAACCGACGACATAGATGGCATGGTCGGCCCGAAGCCGCTCCACTTGGTCCTTCGAGAGGCCCGAGAAGCTGAACATCCCATTTTGGCGAGTGATGAAAGAGAAGTCACCCTTGGCTCCCTTCTTCTTCAACTCTTCCGCGAAGCGTTGCCGCATCGTGTTGATGCGGTCGCGCATGGCGCTGAGCTCCGCTTCCCACTGGGCCCGGAGCCCAGCATCGCTGAGGATCTCGCGAACGATGGCTCCACCGTGAGCAGGGGGGTTGGAATAGTTGGCGCGCACGCAAACCTTGACTTGGCTCTGCACCGCAGCTGCCGCCTCAGGGGTTTTCGCGACCACCGTGAGTGCGCCCGTTCGCTCGTTGTACAAGCCGAAGTTCTTGGAAAAGGATGAGCAGACGAACAGCTCGGGCAGCTTGGCAGAGAGCGTTCTCAGACCCACGGCGTCTTCCTCGAGGCCACTACCGAAACCTTGGTAGGCGAAGTCGACAAGCGGAACCGCACCGCGCTCAGCCAACACCGAGGCAATGCTCTGCCACTGCTCGGCGCTGGGATCGACTCCTGTCGGGTTGTGGCAGCACGCGTGCAACAGCACGACATCCCCTGCCGTGACCTGCTGCAATGCGCCCAGCATGCCCTCGATGTCCAATCGGTTCTTCGTCGCGTCGAAGTAGGGGTAGTACTGCAACTCGACCCCCGCCGCCTCGAAGACCTTGGCGTGGTTTGCCCAGGTAGGTTGGCTGAGCCACAGCTTGGCCTGAGGGTGCAGCTTGTGAATGTAGTCACCGGCCACTCGCAACGCGCCAGTACCACCGGGAGTGTGGGCCGTCTGCGCCCGGCCGCCGCTGACCAACTCGCTATCGGCTCCGAAAAGCAGCTCGCGGACCAACCTGCCGTACTCGGGATCGCCGGGAATCGGCTTGTAGCCCTTGCTCTTCTCGACTTCGAGCAGACGACGCTCGGCTTCTTTGACGCTGGCGAGCACCGGGGTGTTACCGTCGGCGTCCTTGTAGACACCCACGGAAAGATTGATCTTGTCTGGCCGGACATCGGCGTTGAAGGCTTCTGAGAGACCTAGAATGGGATCCGGCGGCGCCGTCTGAACGGATTCGAACATGGCTCGTTGTCTGTTGGATGAACGGGGGCAATGCCCCAGCTGAAATTGCGCCCGCTTACGTAGCCGAAAGGAGACAGCCAGGCAAGCGTCGACCCCGGGCGGCTCCAAACCGGAACGAGCCCGCGCCCTTGGCCCTCCGAAGCGGAGCGGGACACCGCCCAACAAGAGCTCAGACCGGCGTCGACACGACGCGACGAGTCGGTCGCGTTCGGAGGCTGGCAGGCTCGCGGGCGTGTGCGCCCGAAAACTTAATACCATCGGTTACCATACCCGACCCGCAGCGGCGCCAACTCGCCGGCGACTGGCCCACCGACGCCGCCGACCGGCAGAGATTGCGCGTTTGCCCGAAACGCTGAAGACACTGAACGACAGCACCTGCGCGCACGTAGAGTGCATTCACGACAACTCCTACGCGGTCCGACTGCTGGCGACTTTTCGCCAAACGAATCGGAGCCGCTGCTGATACACTAGGCCCACGCGAGGGGGGCAGCGGCCTCGCGCTTGCATTGTCCGGCAGCACACAGCGGCTGCCGGGCCTCGTTCGTTCACGTCGTAACAGCTGCAGGGAGGTGACGTCATGACTCAACCAGCTCGCATTTCAGAGGCCCCTTCATCCCGTCCCCAGCTGACCCCAGCTGGCGTACAGTTGATACCCGTACCGGGCGCGCAACATCTCGCCGTGCGCATCGCGCCGGTCACCGCGCGCGACAATTTTCAACCCAGCAGCTGGCACCACGTGCAACTTTCGCCAGGTCCGGAAGCGGGTTGGTTCGCCTTCGACTCGAACGCCTTGGGCTTGGCCGACGGCGAGTACGAATACGAGTTCGTCGTCGACGGCAACGAGAACTCCCCAATACCCGACCCATACGCCGAAGAGATCACTCGCTTCGGCGGCTACCGCGGAGTGCTCAGGATTCGCAACGGACTCGTGCAGCGCCCCATCTTCAGTTGGGATGGGGAGTTCGACTCAGCGCGCCCGCTGAAGAACAACCACGAACTGGTGATCTACGAACTGCCGATGCGCTGGACGTCGATGGAGTCCGACGTCCAGGAACGTCAGGTTGGGCTCGGTACTTTCGACCACGCGCTGTTCGCGCACCTGCCGTACATTGCCGACAACGGGTTTACAGCGATCGAACTGCTACCGGTTCAGGACTCGCCCGATACGATCAACTGGGGCTACGGCACGCGTTTCTTCTTTGCGCCCGACTACGACATGGGGGGCCCGATCGAGCTGAAGGCGTTCATCAAACGCTGTCATCAGCTCGGCATTCGCGTGATCTTGGACGTGGTGATGAACCATGCCAAGGACTGCCCTCTGCAACGTCTGGCCAAAGACTGGTTCTTCCTCGACTCCCCCCACGAGGAGGGCCGCGAGCACGACTGGGGAGGCAAAGCCTTCCGCTTCGCAACGCCAGCCCCTCAGGGGCGCTTCTTGGCCCGCGAGTTTCTGTACAACATGGCCCGCTTCTGGGTGAGCGAGTACCACGTGGACGGATTTCGTATCGACGAGTTCAAGGGCATCAAGAACTACGACTTCTTGCAGGACTTCACGCAGAGCGCTTGGGAAACTCACGATAGCGTGTCCGGCGACACGCCCTTCATCGTCATCGCCGAGGACTCCGCGCGCCGCGCTGAGGTGACGGCACGCACTCACCGCGGTCGTCGGGTGGTGGACGCGATTTGGGACTTCAACCAACGCGACGAGCTACGACGCAGCGTCAGCGACCTGGTCCACACGCGATTCGGCGAACCAGCACGGCGCAGCAGAGTGGAAGCGACCATCCGCGGACATCAGTCCTGGGATGACTGGAGCCGTCGCTTTGACGGTGGCTTCGCTGACATGGCCCAACGCATCGTCTACCTCACCTCCCACGACGTGGAGAAACTGGGCGAGCAGCGCTTGCTGAATTATTTGCTGCGCGAGGAACTCGCCCAGCGCGGCTGGACTGACTTGAAATACAGAAACATCCAACGCGTCGTCGATGGCTATCGAGGTAGCGAAGGAGATTTCACCGCTCCGGATGCGGTCGATGCCTTGGGCGCCGCGTTCGAACGAGCGCGCAGCGCTTACTGTCTGCTGATGACCAGCGTCGGTATTCCCATGTTGCTCGCAGGCGAAGAGTTCGGCGACACCCACGACACGAACCACGAAGACTGGCGCCAGAAGATGTCCGACGTCGTCAACTGGACGCGCCGCGGACGCCCGCGCCACAACCAGCTCGGACAACAGTTCAAGGCATTGGCCCAGCTCCGAACGAGCCATCCGGCGCTGTTGCGCAACGAGACGGAGTTCTTCTACTTCCACCCGAGCTTCGACGAGAACGAGGGCGAGCGAGTCTTCGCCTACTGTCGCACTGGGGGGTTGCCCTTGTATTCACCTGGTCAAGTGATCGTGGTGGCAAACCTGAGCCGCCGCAACTATCCGAGCTTCAACCTGCCGTGGCATTGGAGCCGCATGCAAGAGCATGCGGTCTCGTCTCAGGGCGCGCCCGCGAGTGCTCAGTGGCAGTGGGCCAACGTGCCCCTGCTCCCCGGACAAGTGCGCGTGTTCTCGAGCTAGCGCGACTCGCACCCCGGCGCAGGTCCCGATACATACGGGGGGCGGGACCTCGTCGGGGTGCACTTCATCTCGCCGGGTTTGACGTCTCAGCGGGGTTTGAGGCGCTGCCCCAAGTCCCACCCGATTTGGCGAGCGGCCTCGGATGACTCGGGCCACGCAACGCGCACTTCTTCGCGTCGCATGTTGCTTCCGTCCGGTTCGGCCAACATCGCACGCAAGAACATATCCTGGCCCTCCCTCACAGCGTAACCCGCGACCGGCACCTGACAGTTGCCCTCCACGGCGGCCATGACCCCCCTTTCGGCAGCCACTTGCAGCTCGGTTTCTCGATCGTTGACCTGGGCCAGCAATGACGCCAAGCGCTCATCGCCTTCGCGCAGCTCGATGGCCAATGCTCCCTGCCCAACCGCAGGCAAACACCACTCGTCACTCAAGGTTTCGGTGATGTGCTGCTCCAAACCGAGGCGCTGCAGCCCAGCGCGAGCGAGGATCACCGCGTCCACCAGTCCCTCTTCACACTTGCGCAAACGAGTGTCGACGTTGCCCCGGAGCGGCAAGAACTCGAGATCGGGTCGACGTGCCTTGAGCTGAACGACCCGACGCAGAGAAGAAGTGCCCACCTTGGCGCGCTCGGGGAGCTCATCGAATTTGCACCCACTACGTGTCTTGATGACGTCGTGGGGAGAGGCGCGCCGCGGGATGCAACCCAGTGCCAACCCCGGGGCCAAGTCGGCCGGCACGTCCTTGAGCGAATGCACCGCGCAATCGGCGCGCCTGTCGAGGATCGCCTCTTCGATCTCTTTGATGAACAGGCCTTTTCCGCCGATTTCGTTGAGAGCGCGGTCGACGATGCGGTCGCCCGTCGTCACCACGTGAAGCTCCTCGGTCATCGTGCCCGTGGCTTCGGTGAAGTCCTTCATCCACGCTCGGGCTTGAGCCAAAGCGAGCGCACTCTTGCGGGTCGCTATCGTGACCTTCGACATATGCAATTGCTTCTCCGCTGCTATCTACCCGGTGGAGAGCCCGGGTTGTCCTTCGTTGGGGTCTGCCGCGGTCGCACCTGACCCGGCAACCTGAGATCCTGCCGGTGTCCCCTGGTCTTGCGGACTGGCACCTTCGACCGACCGGGCCTCGGTGGGCCCACGCGACGTCTCCGGCGTGCCCTGTGCCGGCTGCGCCGCCGGATTACCGGAGCGCAACGACGGCGCGTCGCCGCTCAACTCGATGGCGAAGAGGTCCTGCAGCACCGCGACGCAGTTGTCGAGATCCGCCTGAGCCTGGGTGTCGGCAGCCAAACCGCGCAGATGCCTCGTCGCCGGATGCAGCATCTTGTTCAGCGCCGACTCCAACATCTTGTTCAGAGCATCGCGGTCATCGACGGAAAGGTGCTTCAAGCGCAAACGCAGACTCTTGGAGAGCTCTCCCTCCAGAATGCCCCCCAACTGACTGCGCAACGCGACGATGGTAGGCGTGGCCTGTTCGGCGTAGAGCGCCCGCTCGAAGTTCTTCGTCTCCAGCTCGACGATGCCTTCCGCTGCCTCGGCCTCGCGCTGGCGTGACGACAGCGTCTCGGATACAATCTGCGACAGGTCGTCGACGTTGTACAAGAACACGCTGTCGAGCTCATCCACCGCGGGGTCGACGTCACGGGGTACCGCCAGATCGATCAGAAATAGACTGCGACCACGACGCTTCTTGCGCACTGCCGCAACTTGCTCTTTCGTCACGACGTAGTGCGGCGAACTCGTGGTCGTGATGATGACGTCGACCGTGGCCAGCTGAGCCGGCAAATCCTCGAAGCCGTACGGCTCGCCATTCATCTTTGCTGCCAGCTCCGCGACACGCGCCCGGTTACGACCCACGACCCCCAAGCTCGCTCCAGCCGCGGTCAGCAGCTTGGCAGCGGCCTCGCCCATTTGTCCCGAACCGATCAGCAGCGCTCTATGACCTTCCAGTTTGCCGAAAATCTGTCGTGCCAAGTCCATCGCAACGCTCGGTACGCTGACTTGGCCGGCGCCGAGCGTCGTTTCCGTGCGCACCCGTTTGGCCGCGCGCAGCGCGTGGGATACGACACGATTGAGGTTGCCAGCGACCGTGCCCCGCTTGCGCGCCTTGTCGTAGGCCATCTTCACTTGGCCTAGGATCTGCGGCTCCCCCATGACCAGCGAATCGAGGGAGCTGGCAACACGAAAAAGATGTCGCACGGCATCGTTGCCCGTATGAGCGTAGAGATACTTCTCAATTCCCGGTGCGCGCGCACCAAGCACCGTGTGCACGGCTTCGACGACTTGCTCCGGCCCAGATTGTTCGTCCCTGGCCGCTGCGACGATCTCCACGCGATTGCAGGTGGAGACGACGAGCGCTTCGCCAATCGCACCTTGACCGACGAGCTCGTCCAAGAGCTCGTCACTGGACTCCGCGGACAACGCGAGCCTCTCGCGAACGTCGATGGTGGCGGTCTTGTGAGAAAGACCGATGACGGCAATCATGCGGAGCCGCCTCCGGCCCTCACGACGTAGGCGGCAATCACGAGCAGCACGCACACCAGTCCGGCCAGTGTGCCGTAAGCCATTTTCCGTCCTCGCCAGCCAGCGACGGCCCGGAGCACGAGGACACCGGCCACGAGAAACCATGACAGGTAGGCCAACCCGATGCGCAGCTCCGCCGCGAATGTGAGCTCGCCCAATGAGGTCATGAACATCGCGCCGGTCACCACGCCAAAAGTCAGCAGAGGAAAACCGGCCAGTAGCAAGCGGTGTTCCGTCAGATCAAGCAGGTCCAACGCCGGCAGCTTGCCACCCGCCAACGCTTTGCGCTTCGTTTTGAGGCGTCGTTCTTGCAGCAAGTAGAACGCACCGGCTGCCCCAGCAAGAAGAAACAGCCCCAAACCCAATAGGTTCGCGGTGACGTGGAAGGCGAGCAGCGTGCGGGGGACTTCGGGGGGAGTCGTGGCTTGCCCAACGAATTGTGCACCGACGAGGAACATCAGCGCCAGGGGAGCGACGGCTACGCCCATGGCCTGCACCTGGGCGCGCTTTCGGAGCCCGAGGAAAACGGCCGTGGTCATCACGGCGCTCAGACTCAGAGCAAACGGCAGTGAGGCAACCGGGCAGACACCGGTCACGAAACTCGCGACCACCAGGTGCACCGAGTGGGCAACCAGCCCGATGAGGAGAGCCCGGGGCGCCCATGCCACTGCGAAGACCGCCCCCTCGCGCCGGGCGAGGTCGACGAAGAACAGCGTCGCAGAGGCCGTGTAGGCGACGACTCCGAGCAGGAAGGCGATGCTGGTCAAGGGCTCCATCTGCGGGGATCTTCGTCCCCGTGCGCGCAGGAGCAACCAAAAAACCCGCTCCAGCTGCGTGTTTTGGCATCGCACGGGCGATTTCGGGTGTTCAATTCGAGAGAATCAGCAGCCTCTGCTCTGCTGCGCCAGTCATTTGGCCTGCGGCTCACCAGTCGGAAACGCGACGCAACGCACCGGCCCAACCGAAACCAGTGGCAAGCGACTCAGAAACCAGCGCGGGCGATAGCGCGGTCGCCAGGCACGATCTCGACCTTCGACGCGGTAACCAACGCCAATGAGCTGAACTTGTGTGCTCGCACGATGCGCAACTCCGCGACGACCTCTTCAGGAAAGTCCTGCTCATCGCCGTGCAGTGGTACGGCTTCGAAGGCGCCACCGGAGGTCGCCGACTCCATGTTGGCACGGGTTCGGGCGAAGCGCGTGGTCGTGACCAACGTCCGACGCCAAGTGTCGCCACGTCGCGTGACGAACAGTCGGTTGCCGGCAACCAGACCATCTTGCTTGCCGCGGTCGAGGAACACCACTTGGTCTTTGCCCATGACGACGTGCGGGTACATGCTGGTCAAGACTCGCGCGGTCACGTCTTTGCTGGCTTTTTGGGGCGGAACGATGCGGTACTCGTGTTCGAGGAACCCGACTTTGGCGCCGCGTTCAACGACGTCCATCGACTCGACGACCAGCGCACGCACGACCCGCGTCTTGAGATTGACGTACTCGACCTGCACCACGCCCTGGATCTTGACGAGCTTGCCAGGCGGCGTTCTGGAGTCGCGCACTTTCGGTGGGTCACGCACCTCGCGAAAAACCGTCATCTGCTGGCCAACCTCGACGCTCTCGTTGGGCTTGAGCACGATGTAGACGTGCTGCGCATGAGCCATCATTTGGATGGGTTCGACCGCGCCGACGATTTCCCCCTTGATGCCTTTCGCCGGGTCGTCGATGTACCCCATCTGACGCAGAAAGACGCTATCGGTCGGCACGAGCTGCTTGCGCAGAGGGCCAGCGGGGCCCGAACCCAAGGTGCGCGCGTCGGTGGGGCTCGTCGTGCCAGCTGCCCCGGCGAGTCGAATTTGGTCGCCCGGGTAGATCCAGTGGGGGTTCTGGATCTGGGGATTGAGCGCCCAGAGTTTCGGCCACGTCCATGGTTGGCCGTAAACCTGTTGCGATATCTTCGACAGCGTGTCCCCGGCTTGAACCACGTACACTCCGGTATTACCACTGACCTTGGAGGCCACCAAACCTGGGGCGCCCGCCTTGCCCCGAACGACCGTGGCTCCTTCGCCGCCGCGACGCAGGTCGAAGCCGTCGCCCTGATTGACGTCGACCACGGACTGCGAATCCGACGGCAAGTGCGAGTCGAAGTTGTAGTTGGGGTCCAGCGTCGTGGTGGTCGTCGTGTTGTTGACGACTGGCGGACTGTAGACCGTGGTGGGTGGGGGGACAGCGGCAGGCGGTGGGGCCGCTGCCGGGGGCGCGGCGGGCGGAGCGCCGGTGTCGTCCTGCGCGCTCGCGGGCGCGGTGAGTGCCCAAGCGGAGAGCGCGACGAGCAGGACCCGTTTCATTGGTCGCCCTCATCAACGGGAGTCGCAGTCAGTTCCGTACCGCTGCCAGAGATCAGCACCCGGCCGCCCGAAGCCGCCTCGGGTGCTCCCGGATCCCCAGCTGCTTGATGGGACGCAGCGGGCGCATCGTCCTGGGGCGTCAAGCGCACGACGCGCAGGGGAGGGGTCTCATTCGCGGCCGGGACGACCGAAGCCTTGGCGGCACTCACGAGGATTTGCTGCTGCTGTTCGAGCGCGCTCAGCCGCTCATCGAAGCGATCGCGCTCGTTTTGCAGGATCGCTACGCGATCCTGTAACCCCTGGATCTCCTTCTTGGTTTGTTCGCTCTGCCCAGCGCAGCCCAAGACGCTCGAAGTGAGGACAATGGTTATAGCGACAGCGGAAATCCGGTAGCATCCCATGGTTGGCGCATCGTAAGGCCTGCTGTGGGAGCAGGCTAAATTTGTCGCAGAAGGGCCATAGCGCCAGAGAGTCGCGCCGGTAGCTGGACGCACTGACTGCCGATAGCTAGCCTACGC
>JBNKZR010000052.1:0-25954 GCA_050301735.1 Polyangiaceae bacterium
GAGAAACCTGACGGATTCACTCAATGAAGATTGCCATCGTCGGCTGCGGATTTGTCGCCGACCAATACATGAGCACATTGGTTCACTGTCGCGAATTGGAGCTCGTTGCCGCCTACGATCAGGACGCTGAACGAACCGCATCGTTCGCCAGTTTCTTTGGCGTCAGAGGAAGCTCGTCCCTCGACGAGCTTCTGGCGGAACCCGGGCTGGAGCTGGTGCTCAACTTGACGAATCCTCGAAGCCACTTCGAAGTCACCGCGGCGTGCCTGCGGGCGGGCAAACACGTTTACACCGAAAAACCGGTGGCGATGGATGTCGATTCGGCCGCCCGCCTCGTCGAACTCGCCGAGTCCCGTGGTCTGCGCGTGGCGTGCGCGCCCTGTAACCTGCTCGGGCGCACCGCCCAAACGGTGTGGAAGGCCGTCAAAGACGGCGCCATCGGCGAGCCGCTGCTCGCCTACGCGACGTTCGACGCGGGCATGATCGCCCCGCACGAAGCGCCGTGGACTTGGAAGACTCAACGCGGCACACCCTGGCCGGCGAAGGACGAGTTCGAGATCGGCTGCACCTTCGAGCATGCGGGCTACCTCCTCACGTGCCTGTTGGCGATGTTCGGACCGGTCTCGGCGGTCACGAGTTTCGCGTCTTGTCAGGTGCCGGACAAAGGCATCAAGGTCGACACCATGGCGCCGGACTTTTCCGTGGGTTGTTTGGAGTTTGCCGATAGTCGTGTCGTGGCGCGGGTGACCTGCGGCGATCTCGCGCCGCGGAACAAGTCTCTGCTGCTCGTGGGGCAGGAGGGCACGCTTTCCGTCACCCACTTCCGCGACGACACCTCGCCGGTTCACTGGGTGCCCCACAAGCGTGGTCGTCTGACGGCCAAGACCGAAAAGGCGATGGAGGACGTGATCCGTGCTCTCGACTTAGCGTTTCCTTTTTTGTCGCTGGAGCCGCCGGACAGGTTTCGTTTTCGTAGGCGTTACCCTTACGCGACGAAACGGCCGCGCCATCTGGTCAACCGCAAGAAGCGCGTCGACTTCAGCCTCGGTCCGCAAGAGTTCGCGGCGGCCATCCGTGAAGATCGCCCTTGCCGCCTCGACGCCCGTGTCGGTGTGCATGTCGTGGAACTAATAAACGCTCTGCAATACCCCGATCCGGAGCACAGTCGACGCTTGGTCAGCACGCGCTTCGATCCGATCGAGCCCATGCCTTGGTCGTGAAACGAGGAGCAAGCAACATGTCGACGTCGCGTTTTCGTTGGGGCATCGTGGGCACGGGTGAGATTGCGCACAAGTTCGCGAGTCAGCTTGCCAAGACGGAGCGCGGCGTGGTTCACGCTGTTGCCTCGCGTTCGCCCGAGCGTGCGGCACGTTTCGCTACCAGTCACGGCGCCGCGCACAGTTACGGCTCGTACGACGAGCTGCTCGCCGATCCTGCGGTCGACGTGGTCTATCTCGCGACACCCACGCGCGATCACCTGGCACACTGTCTGATGGCGATCGAGCAGAACAAGGCCGTCCTGTGTGAGAAACCCCTAGCCTCGAGCCACGAGGAGGGCGAGCAAATCGTCGCGGCGGCACGTGCTCGAGGCGTCTTCTGCATGGAGGGCATGTGGATGCGCTTTCACCCCTTGGTGCAACAGCTCCGCTCGATGGTGCGTGCCGGACAACTCGGCGACATCCACTACGTGCGAGCCGAGCTCGGCTGGCCCAAGCCCGTCGAGCGTGTGGAGAAGCCCGAGCTCGGGCGTGGCGCTCGGTTGGACTTCGGCGTCTATCCGCTGTCCTTCGTTCACTACTTGCTCGGTGTTCCAGAACGGGTGGAAGCCTTCGCGCGCAAGCATCCGGCAGGAGGTGACGAAACCGTGACCGTCCAACTCGTGTACCCGCGTTGCGCCGCGTCGATCGCCGCCAGTGTCAGCGCAGAGCTCGACAACGACGCTCTCGTGGTCGGCTCCAAAGCGGTGGCGCGTCTCGGAAAGCCGCTACTTTCGCCCCGTTGGCTCGAGGTCACGCCCCACGGCGCGTCACGGAAGAGCGCACCACTGCGCGCGCTTTCACGTGCCTTGTCGCAGCGCAAGCTCTCGCCTCACGTGGGCTTCTTGCGCGAAGCGGAGGAGGTAATGCGCTGCCTGGAAGACGGCAAGTTGGAAAGCGACGCCAATCCACTAGCGGACAGCCTCTGGGTCCTGAGCGTTGCGGATCGCATCATGTCGTAGTGGCTCTCCAAAGCGCAAAGATTTCTCGGACCCCCGGCGGGCGCTGTGGTAGACGCATTGCCGTCGAGAATTCGTTAACCAGGGGCTGACTGCACCATGAGTGACGGTAAACAAGACGACAGCACATCCACCGAGGCCGCGGCGGTGTCGCCGCTCGACGCGAACGCTTCCAGCGGCGCTGCGTCGGACATCACTGCTGCTAGCGAGAGCGCTGACCAGAGTCGCGCCTACCGTCGAGCAAGTCGCGCACTGCTCGGCATGCTGCTCGTCGGTGGGGTGTTGATGGCGACTCACCTGGGCGAGTTCTGGCCCTATAGCATCTACCCGATGTTCTCGCAGGCGGGGCGCGCGTGGACACGATCGATCGTTCGCGACGTCACCGGGGTCGACCCAGCTCAGCGCTGGGAGCCTGCAACGGTACAGAGCTTGCCGGGCAAGCCCTTCGCCTTGCACCCGTTGGGCATCCCACAGAACGACGTCACGAAGTACGTCAAGCTCACGAAGGATTGGAACGTGGAGCGCGTCAGTGGGCTACGCAAGGTCTTCGGCGAGCACGCAGAAGGGCGCGACTTGCTCGTCTTCAAAGTCAGCGGCGACGTGGATGCCGACGGCAATGCCAGCGACGTTGCTGTGCCGCTGGTGTGGTTCGGAAAAGACGGCCTGAACGAAGTGAATCCCGAAGTCGCGAGCAAAGGTGCCGAAGTGGCGCTGGGACAACACTGATAGGTGAAGGACAGGACGATGACGAAGCTGGTCAAAGAGCTGTTCGGGTTCGAGAGGCCCGAGTCGAAGGGTGAGCGTCTTCACTTCAAGGCCTACGAGGTGTTTCTGCTCGGCTACACGCTCTATTTCGGATGGGAGTGGGGGCTGTACATCCAGGGCATCGAAGCTGTGGTTCAGCCGCTGGGCATCGCGACCCACGTCGACATCAGTGTTCTGTTCCACAACCAGCTTTCGGTGCTGAACGCCGTCGTGATGACGATCGCGGCGGTGATGGGGCTGCTCCGCATCTTCCCCCGCGCGGCCTACACGGTGCTCCTGCTCGCCTTTCACGTGCAGTACGTCGCGCGCTACTCCCTGGGCGAGATCTGCCACGACTCGCACTTCGTCGGCACGGGTGTCATGGCCATCATGGTGGCGATGTGGCTGTACGAAGACGCCGCCAAGCGTCGACGTTTCGCCTTCGGCGCGAGCTTCTTCTTCATCGGCTTAGGCTACACGTCCGCCGCCGTCTGCAAGTTGGTTGGCACCGGGTTGCATTGGGTGGACGGGCGCCACATGTGGCTGTGGATCGGCGAAAAGTCCGTGGATGCCTACTCGAAGTTTGGGGTCTACGATCTCAACGCGCTGCAAGAGTTGGCGCTCAGTTCTCGTGTCGTCGCCAGTCTGATCCTGGTCTCTGGCGTGCTGACGGAGTTGGTGGGCTTCTTGTTTTGGTTTCGCCGCTACCGTCCCTACATGGCTTTGGCCTGCGCCGGTTTGCACCTGGGCATCTTCTTCGTCATGAACATTCTGTTCGACATGATCATCTACCAGTTGCTGGTGCTGGCGCTGCCCTGGGGAACCTGGTTCGACCGCATGGAAAGCTGGTGGGCGCGTCCCTTGGGCAAGCAGCTGAACCGCTTCGCACTCCGCTTTGCCTAGCGATCGACGTCACGCTACGGCCGCGCGCTCCGCCGGCCTGACGGTCCTGACCCAAGTTTGGACGGCCCTGGTCGGCTTGGGTCTGATCGTGATCCTGACGCGCGTCTTGAGCAAAGAAGACATCGGTCGTTTTGCACTGTTGATCGGCGCGTACGAGGTGCTCGACTTGTTCGGCACCCTCGGTATCCCACACAGTCTGCTCCACTTCATCCCCATCGACAGTCGCGACCGCGCTCGCAGCATCGGCGTCGGTTCGGCGCTATTGATGACCGGCGTGGCCCTCGTCATCGCGGGTGGGGTTGCCGTCGCGGCACCCTTCGTCAGCCTGGCGTTCGAGTCCTCGGGGGATGCTCCCTTCGAGCCACTCCTGCGCTGGTTGGCGCTCTACATCGGTCTTGGGCTGCCCACGGCGATGACGGCTCCGTACCTGATCGCGACGGGGCGCCCCCAAGGAGCCCTGCGCTACACGGTCTTTCAGCAAGCGATCCGCTTCGGCGCAGTCGTGGTTCCTGCGCTCCTGGGCGCGCCCATCACGACCATCGTCATCTGTCTGGCCGCCAGCAGCGTGCTGCCGCTGGTGGCGATGTGGATCTTGTTGCTGATGGTCGAGCGGCATCTGCCCCTGCGTGTGGATTGGCGCCAGCTCAAGGCGCAGCTCAGCTACGGTTGGCCGCAAGCGGCGTCGGTGGGCGTGCAGCGCTTCAACCGTTGGATCGACAAGTACACCATCGGCCTGTTGATGCCTTTCGACGCCGTCGGCGTCTACACCAACTGTTCCCGCGAGCTGCCGGTCGTGCGCAACATCCCGAACGGCGCCACCACGGGTATCATCCCAGAGCTCTCCAAGCGTCACAGCGAGGGCGATAGCGAGGGCTTTCTCGCCTTGTGGCGGGCATTGATGGTCAAGGTCTCTCTGTTCGCGTTCCCCGCCTTTGCGTTCACCTTCACCATGGCGCCCGCGCTGATCGAGGTGCTCTTCACCAAGGAGTACCTCAGCGGCGTGGGGCTATTCCGTCTCTACCTGCTCGTCCTGCCGCTCCGCTTGTGCATCTACGGCGGCATTCTGCGCGCGATGGGCGACACGCGCACGCTTCTGCGGTCGATCATCGTGGCGACGGTCCTCAACCTGGTGCTCAACTATCCGCTGTTCTTGCTCATGGGTTGGAATGGTCCGGCACTCGCAACCGTCATCTCCGAGGTCGTCACCATCGTGCTCTTGGTCGGCAAGAGCGCCCAATACCTCGGCACCAAGGTGTTGAACGTCTTTCCCTGGGCGGAGCTTGGTCGCGCCGCGCTCGCGACGCTGTTTGCGACCGTGCCGTGTTGGGCCGTGACGTTGTTGCAGCTGCCCGCCGTGTTGAGTCTGGTGCTGGCCGCCGTTGTCTTCCTGCCGAGCTTCGTGCTGATCGGACGGCAGCTTGGTGTCATCTCCCGGCGCGACTACCAGTACTTGGTTTCGCTCCTGGGGCGGGGCTAGAGGCCGAACCCTCCCCGGCGCACTCCGTCTCGGAGTCCGAGCTGCTGGCGTCGTCGAAACGTCTTCGTTGCTCGCGCCGCGCAGAGGGCTCGACCCCGCAGCAAAGCGCACGTCATGTCGCTTGCGCCGCGCCGGGTGTGGGCGCATACTGCACTTTCATTCAGTATCAGCAAGGCGTCGTCTCATGAAACCTATTGAAATCAAAGAGCTAGATGGGGGCTGTGTCAGCTACGAGGAGGCGCCGATCGCCGAGACCACATTTGACGGTTCCGAGTACCGGGTGGACTTGGGGCGCGGCTCGGAGGTGGCGGTCTCGCAACGGGAGGAAGGGACCTGGAGTTGGCAGCCGCTCACCCAGGGACGCTGGGATGGGGTCTCGTTGAAGGCAAAATCCCTCGACTTCGTGTTGCGGGAGGCGCTGTCGAAAGCGCTGGTCGAGGCGATGCGAGCGAGCCAGGAGGGCAGCTGAAGCATGGCCAGCGATGATGACGAAACGGAGCGCCGCGTCCTGACGCGCAAAGAGCTGGCCAAAGAGCAGCGGCGTGCGGCCTACCAACGTCAGAAAGCTCAGCGCGCCACCGACCCTCGGTACTTGGCGATGAAGGAAGCCGCCAAAGAGCAACGCCGAGCCGCGTACAAGAAGGCGAAAGAGGGCCGCCAGGCAGAGAACGCGGCCAGCAAGCGAGTCGCCAAGGAGCGCCGTGTGGCTGAACGCGACGCACAAGACCACGCACTCGAAGCCAAGCACCAACGCACCGCTGAACGCGTCGCGTTGGCAGCCAGCAGCGCCCAAGCCGACCTCGACGCGTTAACTCAAGACAGCGCCGAGAGTCGCTCGGAGACCACGCTGAGTGACTCCGGCTTGTGGAAATACGTGAACTGGGCCACGAAACCGAAGCTGCTCAGCTAGGAAGAGGGCAGGGGGCGACCATTCGATGAGCGGGTGCGGGCGAGCGAAGCCCGAGCCCATCTGGACCCGGCGTGGGTTTGTCGATCGGTCTGAATCCCAGTGTGTTGCACTGCAGAACGGTGGGCGCCCCATCAATCTGCGCCGACACGCCACCCCCAACCGTCTTTGAGTATCGACTTCTGCCCAAACGGTCGGGTCTCTTCAGTATCGGAAGGCCCAATGGTACTGTCATTCGACCATTATCATCTGGGCGCACGCGAGCCAGGCCCTCCACCATCCGATTCCTGCAACTGGGTCGCCGCGGGACTGTCACACCGTTGTGTGACAACCGTGTGACGCTTTTTGTGCCTGGGGTCGGGCGAAAGGGGTGACCAAGTTGCCCATGGATCCCCACCTCGGGCGTTCGCGACTTTCGAAGTCGTGCGCAGCGCCACCAGCAAGCCCAAGCGGCGGCTGGGCCAGCCAACCCTCCCTACCTCTGCTCCTACTAGCCGCAGCGCTCATCGCTGGCGCGTGCTCGTCCGAAGGGGGCGACTCGTCGTCGACTGAGGACGGAGTCGAGGCGGCGGAGTCACCGCAACCGGATCCGCCCGGCGAAGACGACCCAAACGGTGACGAGCCAGCGGCTGGGGACCCGGTTGCTGCCGATCCCGAGGCGGCGTCAGCCACGGACGCAGAGCCCGACGAGCCCGATCCGGCGTCGATGCCGACCGACGCCGCCGAGCCGACTGATGACACCGAGCCAACCGACGCCGCCGAGCCAACTGTGGCGACAGCTGTCGATTCGTGCACGCGCACCGATCGGCTCGGCTCGTTTCGCCTCTACCAGAGCGCCGACAAAACGTTGTTCACGGGTTCCGTGTTGAACAGCATCAATCCACGCGCCGATTTCGAGGTTCTGAACCAGTCTGAGACGTGCGAGTTGCTCGGCCCGAGAACGCTCGTCTGCGACACCCCTTGTGAGTCCGGCCTGACTTGCGCGGGCGACGATGAGTGCATTCCGACACCGGAGAAGATATCGGTGGGCGCGCTCACGTTGTCGGGGTTGGCGGAGCCTTGGGAGATACGGCCCAACGGGATCACCAACGACTACTCTGCAAGTCTGGCCGAGCCATTCCCCGCGTTCACTGCCGGTGACGAAATTGCACTCGCGGCGGCCGGCGCTGATACTGGTGCTTTCGAACTGACCGCGACCGCCGTGGAAACACTGACGTCGGAGCAGACGACGGTTCCCGTCGCTCGGGGAGCATCTGCTCCGCTTACCTGGGCACCTGCCGACGCGGGGGATGCAGAGATCCTCATCACGTTCACCGTCAACGCACACGGCGCCACGACCGGATGGATCGAATGTGTGGTCCCCGATACGGGGGCGTTCGATGTGCCCGAGCCGCTGGTGACCGAGCTCATCGACTTGGGCTTGTCCGGCTTCCCCCGGGTGACGGTTGAGCGCCGCAGTCTCGCCGCAGCCACCGTGGACGGCGGCTGCGTGGACTTCAGAGTCTCCTCTGAGATCACCCTCGACCTCGAAATCGAAGGACTCATTTCCTGCACCACCTCCGATGAGTGCCCCGACGGGCAGACCTGTTCCACCGAATACGTGTGTGGCGAGGGCGAATGACGCGCTTCCATCAACGACTAGAAAGCCGCAAAGATTCAATGAAAACTAATACTTACCTACCGTGCGCCCTCTTTCTCGCTCTGTTCGGTTGTGGCGATGGCGCAGGGGAGGTCAGCTCGACCGAATCCCCGAGCGCGGCCGGATCGAACGCCACGACCACCGGGTCACCGGTTGGATCCAGTGTCACGCCTTCGGATCCCACGCCCGCTGGTTCCGCGCCGGTCATCCCCTCGAACCCGACCACGGGTGAGCCCGCGCAGACCACGAACCCGTCGATGGAGATGGAGACCCAAGATACGACGATGGATCCTACGCTCCCTGCGACTGAGCCGTCGGTTCCTGACCCGACGCAGCCCGCAACCGACCCTGTCGACAACACCGATCCGGCGCCAGTGGTCGAGCCAGGTGCGACCGACCCGATGGACCCAGCCGAACCGACCGACCCCGCGACCCCCGTCGATGGGGAGCCTGCCGAGACCCCGGACCCGGTCGTGCCCGCGACGCCAGACGACAGTGACGTCGTCGACGTCGGTGCGGATGAGAACTTCTCGTTCTTCGTCACGAGTTACTACCACATCCGTGAGTTGTCGGGCAGCGATGACGGCTTTGGCGGTGATCTGCGCTACAACGGTGCAGCTACGGGTCTGGAGGGAGCCGATGCCATATGCCAAGAGATGGCGAGGCGCGTGAGCTTCGGACATCGCACTTGGCGAGCCTATCTGAGCACGAGCACGGTCAACGCCATCGACCGCGTGGGTGAGGGGCCTTGGTATGACTTCACTGGTGCGTTGGTGGCTGAGGATACCGCGGGCCTGTTGGTCAGCAAAGGCGAAGGGGGCTTCGGTGGAGGCGCAGGTGGAGGCGCGGGTGGAGGCGGAGTCGGCTTCGGTGGCGGGTGCATCGAGGGCGATACCGATCGCCCAGCGGGTGGCGCGATGGACTGCGGCACGTACGACGAACTCGGACTCTTCCACGATGGAAGCACGGATCAGAACAACGACGGCGTCAACGACGACGACCACGACACCATGACGGCGACCTTGGCCGACGGCACCTATGCCGGTTTCAGCTGCGACGATTGGACGAGCACCACTGCGGAGCCAGAGGCCCAAGAGGAAGGTGGCGGCGGTGGCTTGGGCGGTGGCATGGGTGGTGGCTTCGGAGGCTTGGGCGGAGGCATCATGATGGGACATTCGTGGCCAGCAGGTAGCGGCACGCACTGGTCCGAGGCCCACGCCGGTCACGCCTGTGCTGCGGGAACCAACTTCATCCAGGACGGTGCTGGTGACGGATCCACCGTGGGTGGGGGCGGCGGCTATGGCGGCTTCTACTGCTTCGCAGCGGACTGACCAACGCGACTTTGACATCCAGGACTACGATCAGATCCATGTTGACGTATCTTCGTCGGCTCGCACGTCTGCACGCTTTTTCGGCGTATGGACGTGCTGTGGCTGTGCTGCTACTTTGTGTAGCCTGTTCATCTGAAACAACCAGATCCGAGTCGACTGACACCGGATCCGACGAGGTGGACTCGGGCATGCTCGACGCTGGTCCGGCGCCTGCTCCGTCGCCCGGCACGGAGCAAGGCGACGGCGGTCAGCCCGCCGAAGAACTCTCTTGCGGCACCTATGAGCGTGTCGATTCCGAGGAGCGTGGCGAGATCCCCGAGTACGAGCGTAATCGGGACCCGGAGGCGCTCGCCGCCCGCCAATGGTCGTGCGTGTTGGAGCCAGTGCCTGCGACGGAAGTCCCCTCTGATGACGAAGTTGCCAACGACGCTGGCGTCGCGGCACCCGATGCGGGAACCCCAGCTACGACCGTCGTCGACGCTGGAGTCGCCGTCATGGTTGATACGGCGCCTGACTTTGTGTCGGAGCTGGGATGCCTGTCCGACTTCGAACAGCTCTCGTCGCACACTGCCGCTGGGACTTCCGTGAAAGTGCTCGTCGACCGCGCCGCTCCCGTCGACGACGCTGGAGACTTCCCCGTCTATTTCATCAACAGCGAGCGCTACGGGATCCACTACGACTTCGCCTCCGATCCCGAACACCTCAACGTCGGGCCGGACAATCTGTTGCCGCCCGTGGGTTCGCTCACCGAATTCAATGCCACCGAGTACACGTCTCCGTCGCGGCGTTTCCTGCTCGGAGCGTTGACCTACTACGCGGGCAGCGACACCTGGGTCTACGAGCTTGCCCCCAACGACACGTCCACCCCTTCGCTCATCTTGACCGCGTTCGATCTCGTGGAGAAGCACACGTGGATCGGATCCCAGGTCAAGCTGCACACGACCTCGGAGGCCATTGCGCAGGCCGCCCAAGAGCTGCCGGAGGATGTCGAGGCGGTGCCCACGTCGGAGCTGGTCAGCTCTGACTACCAAGCGCTGAACCTCGCCACGAGCATCGGTCGGCTACGTTTCATCTCCGCCGACGAGCTGGAGAATCAGACGAAATACGTCGATTTCCAGGACATCGTGGTTCTCGATCGCGTTCCGAACGACATCAGCGTCACGCTGGGTATCATCACCGACGAATTCCAGACGCCGCTGGCACACATCAACGTGCTCTCGCAAAACCGCGGGACTCCCAACATGGCGCTCCGAGGCGTGTTCGACGATCCTGAGTTGAGAGAACTCGAAGGGCACTGGGTGCGGCTGGAGGTGCGCCAAGACGGCTACGATCTGGACGAGGTATCGGAAGAAGCTGCCGCCGAGTGGTGGGAGGAGCACAAGCCCAGCACCGTCTCCATTCCGAACGTGGACAAGGAGACCACGGAGCTGAGAGACATCCAAGATCTGGTCACGCTCGATGGCGCAAATGCCGACTCCATCTACGATGCGGTGAAGAAGGCGACCGTCACTTACGGAGGCAAGGCGGCGCACTTTGCGACGCTGGCGCACATCGAGGGCTTGCCCGTGCCCAAAGCGTTTGCGATCCCGGTTCACTACTACTTCGAGTTCATGAAGACCCATGGCTTCGATGAGCAGGTGGCCGCCATGCTGGCCGATCCGGAGTTCATGGCTTCGCCCGAAGTTCGTGACGAGCGGCTGAAGGAGCTTCGCGACACGATGAAGCAGGCGCCGATCGACCCCGAGTTCATGGCTGAATTGCGCGCGAAGCTCGCCGCAGAGTATCCCGGCGTGAGGATGCGCTTCCGTTCGAGCACCAACGCCGAGGACTTGGACGGCTTCACCGGTGCTGGTCTGTACACATCCAAGAGCGGCGACGAGAGTAGTACCGACCCGCTCGATGCCGAGCGCACCTTCGACAACGCGATTCGCAAGGTCTGGGCGAGCGTGTGGTTCTTCCGGGCCTTCGAGGAACGCCGCTACCGCGGGATCGCCCACGAGGACGTCGGCATGGCGCTGCTCGTGCACCGGTCTTTCCCCGATGAGCACGCCAATGGCGTGGCGTTGACCAACAACCCGTTCGACAAATCCGGCGCGTACCCCGCGTTCTACGTGAACGTTCAACGCGGAGAAGACTCCGTCGTGCTGCCCCCAGCAGGGACGACGACGGACGCCTACTTGCATCATTGGGATACCGAGGGCCAGCGTACCCAGTACCTGTCGTACTCGAACTCCCCGTTGGTCGGCGCTGGGGAGACCGTTCTGACGACCTCACAGATCCGAGAGTTGGGCGGTGCTCTGGCGAAGATCAGGAAGTTCTTCGCTCCGGCGTACTCCCACGGCACGGATTGGTGGGCGATGGACGTCGAATTCAAGTTCGACGGCGATCCGGGCGAGTGCCCGCAGCTCTTCGTCAAGCAGGCGCGCCCGTTCGGCAACCTCTGACCCGTTGCAGAGCCCCGGCTCTTCGCCCCCGACTCCACCCACCCTGGCTGTCCACCCCCGACCCACCACCCTGGCTCGCCGTTCGCGGCGCGCTACAGTGGTGCGTCGAGGTATTCGTGAGCAAGAGACTCAGCCGACGATTGAGCTACGTTCTGCGTCATCATCCCGAGCAGTATGGGCTCGAGCTGCAAGAGGGCGGCTGGGTGGCGATGGATGCGCTGCTGGCAGCACTCGATCGACGAGGGCAGGGCACCACGCAGCGGGCGATTGAAGAGCTCGTGCGCACGAGCGACAAGCAGCGTTTTGCTTTGTCGGAAGATGGCCGTCGGATCCGCGCCAATCAAGGCCATTCGGTGCCGATCGACCTGCAGTTGGAGCCCGCCGTGCCGCCAGAGACGCTCTACCACGGTACGGTGCACGAGGCCCTAGCTGGTATCCGCCGCACGGGGCTCGTCAAAGGGGCTCGGCATCACGTGCACCTCTCGCCCGACGTCGCGACCGCGACCGCCGTCGGGGCCCGGCGTGGGCGAGCGATCGTGCTCGAAGTGGCCGCGGGCGCGATGCGCGAGCGCGGTTACGACTTCTATCGTTCAGCCAACGGCGTGTGGCTGACCGATCACGTTCCGCTCGCGTTCATCACCTTCCCGCAGCAGTAGCCGTGCGATGGCGTTCCAATCGCGCACAGGCGTCACCCAGGGCGGCGCCGGCCGCGATTGCACCCCGAAGAGCAGCAGGTGGGGCACGATGCCGCGCATGGGTTCGAGCACGTCGAGGCGGTCGTCGATGAAGTGGGTGAGGCGCAGCCGCTCTGCGATGCGCGCCTTTTCGTGACGCTTGAAGCAGAAGAGCAGGCGCTCGGCCGCGATCCCCGAGCGCGTGTGAAAATCGTTGTGGCGGAACCACTCCTTGGTCAGTGCTTGAACGCGCCGGCCCGCCTTGGAGACGTACCACGCACTACCGCCGGTTCGCGCGACCAGCGTGCGGATGACTGCTTCTGCGCCCGGAGCCGGCGGGATTTGCATCGCCAACTCCGCTTTGGCACTGAGAAACGAGGTGTCCGGTCCCGTCACCTCGTCGGTCGGACACATCACCACGCGTCCAATGTCGATGCCAATGCGGCTGTCGTTCAGTTCGTTCATCGTTTCTTCCTTTCTGATTCAGGAGGAAGCATGAAGCGTCGGCGTGTGGTGCAGAACTATTGAATAGCTATGTGCTATAGGCAGTGCCTATGATTCACTCGGAGCGACTCGCCTCCTTCCTGGCGTTCGGGCAAGCTCTCAACTTCACGCGCGCGGCGCAGCAGATGCACATCTCGCAGCCGTCGCTCTTCGCCCAGATCAAGAAGCTGGAGTCGGAGCTGGACACGAAGCTCTACGAAAAGCATGGGCGCTACCTGTCGCTCACTCGCGCCGGGCAGCAACTGCTGGCTCATGCCCGCGAGGTCGAGCGCCGCGACGGACAAATTCGCGCGCGTCTGAGTGGAACGGAGCCGGACACGCCACTGGTGCTGGCGGCGGGTGAAGGCGCGCTGTTGTATCTACTGCCCGACGCGCTAGCGCGACTGCAGAAGTCGCACGGCGGGCGGATCCGCGTCTTGACGCGCAACGCGACCGACACGATCCGAAGCGTGGTTCTGGGGGAAGCCACCTTGGGCGTGACGGCGCTGTCCGGACCTCATTCCGGCGTCGAGTCCACTAGTCTGACGCTCGTGGGCTTACAAGCGGTGTTCAGCAAAAGTCACTCGCTGGCGAAGAAGCGCAGCCTCGGCTTGAGCTCGCTGGATGGTGCGCCGTTGGTCAGCGTGCCGCGCGGCTTTCCCCATCGTGAGAACCTGGAGAAGCTCTTTGCCGGGGCGGAGTTGCGTCTCAACGTCGTCACCGAGGCCAACGGCTGGACGGCGATGATGCATCTCGCTTCACTGGGCTTGGGCATCGCGCTGGTCAACGACTTCTGCAAACCCCCGCGCGGCTGCGTGGGCCGACCCATCCGCAACGTGCCCAAGCTCGAGTACCGTGTGCTTTGGCGCCAAGGGGATGCATCGAGCGAGACTGAGCTGATGCGCCGCGCAGTCTTGACGAAGGCAGGCTGACGCGATGGCGACAGACACCGACCTCAAAGACCCTCTCACCCCAGCAGCGCCTCGACTTGGGTCCACATCGCGACCGACAGCTGCCGTTGTCGCTCGGCGGCGGCGCGCAGAGTGGCGACGCGCGCGTCGTACTCTTGGGTTAGGATGCGGGTGATCAGGGCTTCGACTTCGGTGGCTTCGGCGTCGGGGCTCAGCAGGCACTCGGGGCAGCCGTAGTCGGCGAGCAGGTGGTCGTACTTGTGGCTCCAGCCCGTGGCGATGCTGGGCACGCCGCTGGAGAGCGAATTGACCAGCCCGTGGAAGCGCGAACTCATCACGAAGCGCGCTTGGGAGAGCAACCACTTGACCGTCAGGGGGTTCGACTCCTCGATGATGCGCATCGGGTGCGTCTCTTGCAGCTCTTTGGCCAGGCCCACGTCGTCGCGTTCGTGCACCAGGGCGAAGGGCGTCAGGCCCGCGGCTTGCACGCTCGTGGCGACGTGGCGCAGGAGCTCCAGGTAGGCGCGTCGGTTGGCCGCGTCCATTTGGATCATCTTGGCGTTGGGCACGATCGCGGCGCCATCGACGACGGGCTCGTAGCTCGCGGCGCGCCCCTCGATGAGCACGCTGAAGTCGGGGGCACAGCGGATCTTGTCGAGCGCTCCGCACACCTTCACCGCGGCATCAAAGGAGGTGGTGTCGCGAGCGAACACCACGTCTGCGCTCTCGACGATGCCGGCGAAGGCATCGGCGACGCCCGGATCTTCGAAGGGTCCCAAGGCTTGGGGCAGCAAGATCACCTTGCCGCCGCGCTGCTTCAGGCGACGGTAGTAGGAGGCCGAGATGCGCGACTTGGTGGCGCCCCATTGATCGCCGTAGGCAAAGCCGGAGGCGTCGAGCACGCCGTCGATCTGGCTCGGGGTGCAGACGTTGGAACCCGGCGCCAAGCGGGTGAACGCTCCCTTGACGTTGCCGGCGAGGTCCGCGCCCTGTCCGAAGAACTGCACCCACGCGAGGGCGCGAAAGCCGAGCTCGCGGCAGGTCTCATCCGTCGCGTTGCGGTAGGAAGCGCAGAAGGTGTGTGCGCTTCCCAGCTGTTGCACGATGGCGCGCAGCATGAGTTGGGCGCCTTGGTTCGTGATGGGGGTGTTTCGGATCTCGAGCAGCACTTCGGGCCTGTTGATTTGCGGGCGCCACTTGCCCAGTGGCTCGGGCTCACTCGCCGGTGGCTCGCTGCGCCGGCGTTTTGGGGTCCCGCGTCCTAGCGCAGCCGTGGCGAAAACTCTACCGACGGGTGTCGGCTCGCCAGTCCCGCGCGGTCGGACGTTGGGCAGAGGGCGGACCGTGCGCACGCGCTAGGGGACGAGGCGCATGGGCGAGCACGCGGGGCGCGCAGCGGACGGTAAGCACGCGCTAGGGGTAGTGGCCAGCAAGCACGCGGGGCGCGCTGGACATATGACTCAGCACGCGCCAGGGCCCGTCAGCGCACCTGCCCGAGGCACGAGACGTCGCGAGCTGAGTGCGCGTCGCGCGTCGTCGGCTCGCAACCGAGGGACGCCTTCGGTTTCTCGTGGTGGCTCGAATAAGTCGTGCGTTTCCGATAGGTTGCTTGTTGATTGGTGTGCCCGCGCGGTGGCGCCGATTTTTCTCGCGGCGATGTCGATCTAGCCTGGGTTCGCGCATCGTCAGGGCAGACTCCCAACAGGACGAATCACCATGCAGTACTTGCTTCTGATCTACGAAGACGAAAAGCGCCGCGCGCAACGCACCGAGGCGGAGGATGCGGCGATCAAGCAGCGCTTCATCGACTACGCCCAGGCGGTTCGCGAGGCCGGGATCTGGGTCGGCGCCAACCCGCTCAAGCCCACCACCACCGCGACCAGCGTGCGCTTGCGCGAAGGCAAACAGGTGATCACTGATGGTCCATTTGCTGAAACCATGGAGCAGCTCGTGGGCTACTTCTTGATCGATGTCGATAATCTGGACATTGCGCTCGAATGGGCCGCGAAGATCCCGGCGGCCGGGTGGGGCACGATCGAGGTGCGCCCCGTGGGCATGCACTGAGCCCCGCCGCAACGTGTCGGGCTTCCGAAATCGCAGCGCGCCGCGTCGCGTTCGGCCCGCGTTGTCTCGTGGTGAACGGGCGGCGCGGACAGAAGAGGGAGCAGCGTCGACCCACCTGACTGCCGATGGCCGCAGCTGGCCTCCCGCCACGAAACGGTGCGCCCCGTGAGTTTCGCGCGGCGTGCGATCGAGCAGGCCTTCCGTCGCGAGTACGGTCGGGTGCTGGCGGCACTGGTGTCGCTGACGGGTGAACTCTCGGAGGCTGAAGATTGTCTGGCGGACGCGTTTGGGCAGGCCTTGGTGCATTGGCCCAAGGAGGGCATTCCGGAGCGTCCGGGGGCCTGGCTGCTGACGGTGGCGCGCAATCGCGCCAAAGCCAAGCTGCGCCACCGCGCGGTCAGCGAGCGCAAGCGCGCGGACGTCGTCGATGCGGTGACGGACTGGGCCAAACACGCCGAGCTTTCGGAATATCCCGATGAGCGGCTCAAGCTCATCTTCACCTGTTGTCACCCGGCGCTCGATGAGGCGGCACGCATTGCGTTGACCTTGCGCACGTTGGGCGGGCTCTCGACCGAAGAGATCGCCCGCGCGTTCTTGACGTCGGAGGTGACGATGGCTCAGCGCCTGGTGCGCGCCAAACGCAAGATCGCCGCGGCCAAGATCCCTTACGACGTGCCGCGCGCCGATCAACTCGAGACCCGCGTCGATTCTGCGCTCCGGGTTCTGTACCTGATCTTCACCGAGGGCTACCGCGCGACGCGGGGGGACGAGTGGGTGCGCCACGAGCTGTGCGACGAAGCCATCGCTCTGAGCCGTGCGCTGAACGAATTGTTGCCCGATCAGCCCGAAGCCCTCGGGCTCGAAGCGCTGATGCGTTTTCACCATGCGCGTCGCGATGCGCGCTACGACGAGCGCGGCATCGTCTCCCTCGAAGATCAGGACCGCAGCGCCTGGCGTCGCGACGAGCTGGCGCGCGGGCACACCTTGCTCGAAGCGGCGCTCGGTTACCGGGACGTGGGCCCCTACCAGCTCCAGGCGGCGATCATGGCGCAGCACGCTCTGGCAGCGACCTACGCCCAGACCGATTGGGCAGCCATCGTCAGCTTGTACGATGCTTTGTGCCGTCTGGATTCATCTCCCGTCGTGGCGCTCAATCGTGCGGCGGCGATCGGCATGGCGGACGGCGCAGCAGCGGGTCTCTGCGAGATGCGCGACGCGGGTCTCAGCCGCAGCCTCGACCGCTACGGGCCTTTTCACGCCGCCAAAGCCGAACTCCTGCGTCGCGCCGGCCAACACGACAGCGCACGACAGTCCTACGCCCGAGCCCTCGAACTCGCGACGCACCCCGAGGAAAAGCGTCTACTCGAGCAACGCCTCTCGGAAGCGAACAGCAGCGATTGACGTCAAGGCGTACCATCGGGGCGTCCAGTGCGGAGCTCGCGACCCTCGTGGTTGTGGGTGACTGCTTGGCAGCGGGAGAGTGGCTCGTCGACTCGGAGAACGATGGTGTTGCTGGGCAGTTGGCTCGAGGTGGCGTCTGATCCGATATCGTGCCGAGAGTCGACTCGGTATCGGCCGTCTGACACGATTATGCACCGAGAGTCGACTAGGTGCCGGCTGTCAGACATAGTTATGCGTCGTTAGTCGACTCGGGCAGACGTGAGGGTGAGATGGTCCGCAAGCGAAGGCAGTCGATGGGCACCGAAGAGGCCCTGCGCGTACGACCCAAGAGTGAGGCGGCGAGAACCGGCTGGTCGCTGGTGGAGCTGGCCCAGCTGACGCGCTTCGCGCCTCGCAAGATCACCGATCTCGTGCGCCGTCGCCTGTTGCCATCGCCCAAGTTTCGGGGCACGGCCACGCGCTATCAACGCCCCACCTTGGTCCGACTGATGGCCATTCGACTGCTTCGGGCCGACGGCATGTGGCGCCTGGCGGACATCAAAGCGCGCATCGACGGCCTGTCCGACTCCGAACTCGAACGCTGGGTGCTGTCGCAGCCGCTGCCCGCGCGGGCGCGTGAGGTGCTGGTCGCAACGGCAACGTCGAGCGCATCTTCTGGCGCCGCGACGTCACGGGATGCATCGACGCCAGCCGCTTCGCCCGAGGCGGCGGCGTCTGGCACGGCTGCCGATGGCGCGGCGGCGTCTGGTACCGGGGCGAGTGCCGGCGCTGTGCGAGATGGCTCTACGGTCGCGCGAGTCGGCGGCGCGCGGACCCTCGACGGCGGGCTCGGCGATGGTCTGCTACCCGCAACGGCCTGGCAGCGCGTCGAGCTGTTGCCGGGGTTGGAGCTCTCGCTGCGCGCGGACGCGAGTCCGCTCACGCGTAGCGTCGCCGATCGTGTGCACGGCCTGGTCGCGGGCCTGGTCGCTCAGGGCCTCGACGAGTCCGCGCCGAAGAACTGAGTGCTCGTGGGTCCTGAAGGGACCGCGCCGCGAACGTCGTCAGGCCGCGACGTTCCCGCGTCGGGCAGGGCGTCGCGGCGGGCCGCGACGTTACCGCGTCGGGGAGCGATGGCAGGGGCGAACCCAAAAAAACAGAAAATCGAACAGGGGTTGTCGATCTTGCACGGCTTCGGGCGTCAGGCAGGCGAACCCACGTCAATGCGGGAGCTCGGCAGCCGGGCTTTCGCGCTGTCCACCGGGGGCGAGGCCCCACTGGAGAACGAGCAATGTCATACAAGTTTGGAACTTTTGTCTGGATCGAAAACCACGCCAAGGATGTCGCGGCTGCGAAGGCCTTCTACACGGAGGTGTTTGGCTGGGGCACCGCCGAGATGAAGATGGGCGATGGCTCCAGCTACGTGATGCTCACCCAAGAGGGCAAACACGTCTGCGGTATCGTCGAACCCGCGAAGGGCGCGAGCTCGCGCTGGCTCTCGTACCTGTCCGTGCCGGACGTCGACCAGGCGACTCGCGCCGCCGAAGGCAATGGCGCGACCGTGCTGGCACAGCCCATGGCTTTGCCCGGAGTGGGGCGCATGAGTGTCGTGGTCGATCCGCAGGGGGCGCCGTTTGCCCTGTTCAAAGGTGAACAGAGCGACGATGGAGCCACGCCCGTGTTGCACTGGAATGAGCTGTGGTCCCCCGATGCCGCAGCCGTGTTACCCTTCTACCAGAAGAGCTTCGAGCTCAGCGTCGAGCAGATGCCGATGCCCGCCGCGGGCGACTCCCCTTACAACATCCTCAAACACGGAGAAGCCGCCACCGGTGGCGTGATGACACCTCCCGGCGGCACCCACGGACCCGCCAATTGGGTCTCCTTCATCGAAGTGAGCGACACCGACGCGACCATCGAACGCGCCACCGCCCGCGGCGGCAAAGTGATCGCGCCGCCCATGGACGTCGAAGGCATCGGCCGCTTCAGCGTGTTCGCCGATCCCCAGGGAGCCGTGCTCGGCGTCATCAAGCCCGCGCGCTGAGGCGGAGCTTGGCGCGCTGGGTTGTCTGTGACGAACATCGGTGTGCGAAGTGATGCCGTGTTGCCCCGACGGGTGGTCGAGCTTGGCGACCCGTCGGGACGGAAAGTTCACCTGTGACACTGCGGTACCCAAGAGCTGGCGCTGAGTGGGCGAGCACGATTGTCCGTTCCGCCTGAGCTGGGCCAGCACGCTGCATCGTCAAGCGTGCGGCAGGAATGGCGACGGAAAAAGCAGGCTTTTGCCCCGAGCCAGCGGCTGTGGAGGCCGCGCGGAGCTGCTATGTAGAGCCCATGGTCGACCCCGCTGGTGTCGTTGCGCGAAACGCGCTGCCGGTACTCGCCGGGCTTCGCGCCGCGGGCATCGATCCCGGTCCTGCGCTTGCCGCCGCGGGGCTCTCGGCTGACGACTTCACGGATCCCGACCAGCGCGTGCCCCACGAGCGGGTCGTCGTGCTGTGGCAGCGCGCCGTGGAGCTGACGGGGGATGCGGACTTCGGCCTGAGCTGCAGCGCTCTGATCCAGCCGGGGGATCTGGGCGTCGTGGAGTACGCCTTTCGCAAGAGCCGGACACTGGGGGAGGGGCTTTCGCGCGTCGAGCGTTACTTCCGTATCGGTCACGACGTGGCGCGCCTCGAGGTAACGCGGGCGGGCGATGAGGTCGTGGTCGAGCACGTGCTGCCGGGGGGCAGATTGCTACCGCGAGCGGCGGTAGACTTCGTGTTGGCCAATCCGGTCAGCATCGTGCGCCGCGCGACCGTCAGCGCTTCGAACCCGCGCCGCGTCTACTTGGACTATCCCGAGCCCGAAGATACCTCGCTGCTCGAGCAGCACTTCGAGTGCGAGCTGGGGTTCAGCAGCGGCAAGCGGGCGATCGTCTACGCTGCCGACGAGATGGATGCGCAACTGCTCGAATCCGATCCGGGCTTGAGTGCCGTGCTCGACCAACACGCGCAACAAGTCTTGGAGCAACTTCCCCAGATCAGCACGCTCAGCGACCGCGTCCGAGCGTTCATGGCTTCGCAGCTCTCCGGCGGTAACCCCGACGCGCAGGCAGTCGCCGCCCACCTGCGCATGAGCGTGCGCACCCTGCATCGCAAGCTCGCCGACGAGGGCACGAGCCACAAGCTGCTGCTCGACGAGCTGCGCCGCGAATTGAGCCACAGCCTGCTACGCCAACCCAACGTGAGCATCAGCGAGGTCGCCTTTCTCGTCGGGTTCTCCGAGCCGAGCGCCTTTCATCGCGCCTACAAGCGCTGGACGGGCCAGACCCCCGCCCAAGCGCGGCAAGCTCTTTCCTGAGCATTGCCGGGTACTTGGGGCGCAGTGCTCGGCCGTGGCCGGCACTGTCAATGTCTTCGTCCGGCGCGGTCACTGAGGATCGCCCCATGGCTCCGTACAAAGGGTCATCACCTGCCAACGAAGTGGGCTATCGCCTGTGAGGCGAAGCACGGAAAGGACCACTGACCATGTACGAAATGCGCACCGAGATTGAGATTGCTGCCCAGCCCGCTGCCGTGTGGGAAGTGTTGACGGATGCTGCCAGTTTGGAGCAGTGGAATCCGTTCATCCATCGCATGGAGGGGGCGTTGGAGGAGGGTGCCACGCTGGAGGTCGAGCTCGGCGCCGAGGGGCACTCGCGCATGACGTTCAAGCCGCGTCTGTTGCGCGTGCAGCCGGGCAAGGAGTTGCGCTGGCGCGGCAAGCTCTTGATGCCTGGTCTATTCGACGGGGAACACGTCTTCGAACTCGAGCCGACGTCGCAAGGGACGCGCTTCGTGCATCGTGAGGAGTTTTCGGGGTTGCTCGTGCCGCTGTTGCGCGCCAAGTTGGAGCGCGACGTGAAACCCGGCTTCGACGCGATGAACCGCGCGCTGAAAGAACGCGTCGAGGCCGCGGCGGCGGGGTGATAACGGGCAGGTCAGGCTCGCTCGAGCGGTTTACGTGGGGCTGGCGGCTGGGGTTGCGACATCGCGACGGACCAGAGCGTGCATTGTTGGGGCGGGGATCTACGGGCCCGAAGGGCGGACGTTTCGGCTCTAGGGGTCGTACTGCGGGAAATGGTCGCATTGACGCGCTTGTTCAAACGAACGGCGGAGGTCCGTTCGATGCGGGCAGTCTGCAACGAGCCGATCGACGAGCCCGGGTGCCGCATGGCTCTGCCAAGCATAGCGTGGAAACTTGCGCTTCGATCAGTAGTTCCAATTCGGACCTGGAGCGGGATAGTAGTAATAGGCACCGCAGTTCCGCGCGTCCGTGCAAGCGACTCCGAGCGCGACGATGAGCGCGATATTGGCCAGCACCGCGACGACGACGTAGCCGGCGTCGATCTCGTCCTTGTCAGTGCCCGGCAGCTTGCGGGCGGTGATGCAAGCAGCGACGGGGGGGACTTCGTGAGGGGCGCACGCCACACCCTGGGTCACCTCGAAGGCCGGGCATTGGCTCAGGCAAGCGAGGTACTTTTCAGGACTGGTCTGTTCTTGGCAACCGCCGTAGCAGCGAAACGCGGCCCCGGGATCGACGGGATTCTCGTGCAGCAGCAGGCGGTAGCGGGCGACGTTGGGGTCGTAGGTGGCTGCACTGTTGATGCCCGTGTCGGCGCCACCGCAGGCGAGAGCGAAAGCCAAGGAGGAGACCAACAGCAAGGAAGGGGGCCGCTGAGCAGGCCTGCGCTCCAGCACCTGCAGCGGATCTGGGGCGTCCTTCCGACCGCGGTGTGACTTCGGCTCTGCCCTGCTCCATGCCCTCATGCACCGAGCATACCCTCTCGCGCCGATGCTTGCAGCCGAGCTCGTGGGCAAGAGGACGACTCTGCCTCCGCTGCTGGGTCTATCCCGCGTCTCCCGTCGTGATGTTCACTGGGTAGCTCAGCGCTGCCGAAACACCCTGAACGCGCCGCCCAGCGCCTCAGAAGAAGGCCGGATCGGTGCCTTGCTCGTAGCTGTAGCTGAGTTCGGCTTCGCTCAGCGCTCGAGAGTAGATGCGAAACTCGTTGATCGCGCCGACGAAGTTGAGGTCTTGCTCGTACTGGGACTGTCCGATCCACGTGTTGGCGAAGTCGATGTCTTCCAGGCTGTAGGGCAGTTCGACCTGACCCACCTGTTTGCCATCGCTGTACAAGGACAGGGTATCGTTGGTGTCGTCCACCACGACGGCGACGACGACTTCGACGTTGGTGGGGAAGGGGTCGACCTGTACTACGGCCACCTCATCCTGATCGAGCGCGCGAAATCCTACTCGTAGGCCCGTCTCCCGGTTGGTGCTTCCACTCGAGGGAGTCAGGAACAAGGACGACGTGGCGGCTCCGCGATCGCCCGCGGCGCCGTCGTTGCTGCCGAAGTCGAAGATGCGCTGCCACAAGTCCTCACCCGCCCAAGTCACCCAAACCTCCACAGTGGCGTCGACCAAGCCGTCGAGCACGTTCGTCGGTAGATCGACGTACTGATCCTCGCCTGCGAGGGTGAGCTGGTCGCCAGCCAGGTTGGTGTTGTTCACGGTGCCGTCGGCGTTGCCCACCCGGTCGGCCACGTTCGCGCTGCTGCCAGTGAAGTCGTAGCGGTGTACCAGAGCCGAGCTCAGCACGTCGCAGATCGCCTCCTCACCCACGGCGGTGTCGGGATACCCGCAACCGCAGGCGCCTGGTTCACTCTTGTCGGGGTCATCCGGGCACTCGTCGACGCAATCGAAGACGCCGTCTCCATCCGCATCGTCGTCGATGTCGACTTCGCCACAGCCGCAGCCGCCGGCTTCGGTCTTTTCCGGATCATCCGGGCACTCGTCGAGGCAATCCGGCGTTTTGTCGCCGTCGCTGTCGTCGTCTGCCTCGCCGCAACCGCAGAGGCCTTCTTCCGTCTTGTCCGGGTCGTCGACGCATTCGTCGAGACAGTCGGGAGTATCGTCACCGTCGCTGTCCGTATCCTCGACGTCGCAGCCGCACTGCCCGGGCTCGGTCTTGTCCGAGTTCGGGCATTCGTCGTCGTCTGCCGGAGCATCGGTCGTGGCTGGCTCCGAAGACGCTGCCGGTGTTTCGTCGGGGGCCTCGGCGTCGGTTTCGCCGGAAGGCATCTGAGCCGGGGTCGGAGGGGCGGGCGCTTGTGGAACCGGTGCGGGCCCACTGGGTTCGGAGCTGGCTCCTCCCGTCGGGTCGGGCGCTGCATCCGTCTCCGACGTGTCCGTCGCTGCTTCGGTACTGAGCTCTGAACCTGCGCCTTCCGCCAGCAGCAGATCCTCCGTGTACACCACACAGCCGGCACAGGCGAGTGCCGTGATGTAGCAGATGTGTGTGCAGATCCCGAAGGCACTTTGGGTTGGCCTCCACATGACGTCAGTTAATTTGCGTGGTTGCGGGCATCGGGCAAACGCATCTTGAAAGGTACATCAAGCAAGTAGTCATTCGCGCACGGGGGAGCCCCGACGCATCGGCGATAAACTCTCGAAGTTCAAGGGTTCATCAGCATACGAAAGGGATGCCCAAATGCCGACACAACAGCACGACGCGTCAATTGGAGACTGGCTGTAACCGGTCGGCGAGTTCCGAAACACCCGCCGTCCGTTGCTGTCCGGCGCGGTCCCTGGCCTGCGCGCGCTCGCGCTTTCCGCTTTTTCTGCCGGCACTTTGCCGTGCTGAGGATACGGCCCTCTCGGCGCCAGCGTGCGCCGCGTTTCACCAAGCGCGCGATGCGCTCCAGCTCCAAACGAGAGGCGGCGCTGTCGGCGGCTGTCTCAGTGTGTGAAAGTGAGGTGATGAGGCACACGCAATGATCGGCGACGTTGACAACCCCCTGGCCCACCTCCACCCACGATCGCTAAAGCACCTCAGCGACCGTCTTCAAGGTCTCGTCCGGGGTCGGCTGTGGGCCAAGGTCTTGGTCGGCATGTTGCTCGGGATCCTGGGTGGCCTCGCGCTCGGGCCCTCGGCGGGTTGGGTCGATCCGGCGATCGCGACCACGACCGGGAGCTGGCTCGCGCTTCCAGGGCACATCTTCCTGGCCATGATTCAGATGATCGTCGTGCCGCTGGTCTTCGCGTCGATCATTCTGGGTCTGGCTGCGAGTGAAGACCTGGAGCAGCTTCGCAGCGTCGGGCTTTCTACGGTCGTGTTCTTCGTAGTCACCACAGCGTTGGCGATTGTGATCGGCATCGCGTTGGCAAGTATCATCCGTCCCGGTGACTTCATTAGCGCTTCGCTGGTCAGCCAGCTGCCCCCGGCAACGACCATGGAGGGGTCCGGTACCAAGCCACTGCCTGAAGCTCTGGTGTCGCTGCTGCCGCGGAACCCGCTGGGCGCCATGGTCAACGTAGAGATGTTGCAGGTGGTGTTGTTTGGTGTGGTCGTTGGCGTCGCGCTGGTGACCATGCCCCCCAAACAGTCCCGACCATTGCTGGAGCTGCTGAGTTCGTTGCAGCAGGTCTCGATGACGGTGGTCAAATGGTCGATGCGTTTGGCTCCGCTGGCGGTTTTCGGGTTGATGGCGCAGCTGACGGCGAAGCTCGGTGTCGACGCGCTACTGGGCATGTCCGTGTACGTCGCTACGGTGCTCGCCGGGCTTCTGTGCGTGATGCTGCTGTTCGTCATCGTGGTCGTCGTCGTCGCACGCCAGCGCCCTTTCGTTTTCCTGGGGCAGCTCCGCGAGCTGCTACTTCTGGCGTTTTCGACTTCGAGCTCCGCCGCCGTCATGCCGCTGTCTATCAAGACAGCCGAGGAGAAACTGGGAGTCCGCGAATCGGTATCGCAGTTCGTCATCCCGCTCGGCGCGACGATCAACATGAACGGCACAGCCTTGTACCAAGGGGTTGCCACCGTGTTCTTGGCCCAAGTTTACGGGATCGAGCTGGGCCTCGGAAGCTTGGCGTTGGTGGTGCTCACCGCGGTTGCGGCCTCCATCGGTTCGCCCGCCACGCCTGGGGTGGGCATCGTCATCCTGGCGATGGTGCTCGATTCTGTGGGCATTCCACCGGCCGGGGTCGGCCTCATCATGGGTGTCGACCGCATCCTGGACATGAGCCGGACGGCGGTCAACGTGACGGGAGATGTCGTCGCCGCAGTGATCATCGAGCGCCGCTCCCCCCCGCGCGTGGCCTCAGCGGCCACCGCACATGCCCCCCAATGAGCGAGCGCGATTGTCGATCGGTGATCCAGGCGGGCGGCTCCGAGTCGTCCGCTCGTTCAGGGGAAGACGGCGTTCGGGCCTTGCGCGAAGCTGAAACCCAGGGCCTCTGCGCTGAGTGCAGCTGAGTAGATGCGTAGCTCGTTGTAGCTGCCCGCGAACTCGTCGTCGACAGTGAACTGAGACCGAGCGAGCCAATTGTTGAGCATGGTCACATCGCTCAGCGAGCCGGTTACCGGCGTGGAAGCGACTCGTACTCCATCGAGGAACAGGACGAGCTCATCGCCGGTATCGTCAAATACCACGGCGATGTGTGACTCGACGTTCGCCGGCAAGGAGTCTGCGATGGCCGCGACGACTTCGGAGCCGCCTGTCGGTCTAAACGCGGCACGCACACCTGCCGGGTCAACGTCGGACTGCGGAGTGAGGAAGAGATAACCCGTGCCCGATCCTTGGGCGTCCTCACCGGCATCACTCGCGCCGAAGTCGAAGATGCGTTGCCAGGAGGCGCCGCCGCTCCAGTTTATCCAGGTCGCAATGGTGAGTTGATCATGGCTCGCCACGTCGGATGGCAAACTGACGGAGCTTCCGTTGAGAGCGAGGCAGCTTCCGTCGAGCCCGCCTGGGCTGTAGCTGGC
>JBNKZR010000053.1:0-25546 GCA_050301735.1 Polyangiaceae bacterium
AGCTGCTGGCGTTGGGGGCGGCGCGCAGCGCCGCCAGACCGGGGAGGTCGCCCTGCTCGATGAGCTCGAGCGAAGCGCCACCACCGGTCGAGACGTGGCTCACCTTGTCGTCAGCCCCAAACTTCGCTGCAGCCGTCGCGGTGTCGCCGCCGCCGATGATGGTCGTCGCCCCCGCCTTCGTGGCTTCGACCACCGCAACCGCCAGTGCCTTGGTGCCCTCTGCGAACTTGTCGAACTCGAACACCCCCACCGGTCCGTTCCACACGATGGTCTTGGCGCGTGCCACTGCGTCGGCGAAAAGCTTGCGGGACTCGGGTCCGCAATCCATGCCCTCGACGTCGTCGGGGATGCCGTCTGCTTCCGTCGCATACCCGACGTTGGCATCGTTGCTGAAGTCGTCACCAGTTTGGAAGTCGACGGGCAAATGGATCTTCACCCCACGCTCACCGGCCTTCTTCATCAGGTTCCCCACGATCTTCGCGCCGGCAGCATCGTACAGGCTCTTGCCGATGGCCATGCCAGCGAGTTCCTTCTTGAACGTGTAGGCCATGCCGCCGCCGATGATCATCTCGTCCACCTTGTCGAGCAGGTTCTCGATCAGTTGGATCTTGTCGGCGACCTTGGCGCCTCCGAGGATGGCCAAGAATGGACGCTCGGGCTCGGACAGCGCCTTGCCGAAATAGTCGAGCTCCTTCTGAAGCAGGAACCCGGCGGCCTTCTGCGGAAGGTCCACGCCAACCATCGACGAGTGCGCGCGGTGAGCGGTGCCAAAGGCGTCGTTGACGTACACGTCGCCGAGCTTGGTGAGCGAGGCACGAAAGGCCTTCACATCTGCAGGGTCAGCGCCCTTGCCCTCTTCCTCGGCGTGAAAACGTAGGTTTTCTAGCAGAATCACGTCACCCGGCTTCGCGGCAGCACAAGCGCTTTCCACCTCGGCTCCCACGCAGTCCCCCAGGAACTTGACGGGGCGATCGAGCAGCTTGCTGAGCGCGCCGGAAACGGGCTCAAGAGAGAATTCGGCGACTCGCTTGCCCTTCGGCCTACCGAGATGGCTCATCAACACGACGCTCGCCCTGGTCCAACGCGTGGCGAATCGTCGGCAGTGCGGCCACGATGCGCGCGTCGTTCGTGATCTGGCCATCCTGCATGGGCACGTTGAAATCCACGCGCATGAGGACACGCTTGCCGGAGAGTGAGAGGTCGGAAATGCTCAGCTTCTTGAAACTCATTGGGGTCTCCTGGTTTGGCGGGGACGCGAGCAAACAAGGTCCGGCGTTCGCCGGCAAGGACGAAAGCACTCCACATCGCACTAAGGCCGACGAACGGACCGTCAGACGGAAGAGAAGCTCGTCGGTTACAAGAAGGCTGTTACGGCCAGCGCCGAAGCGACCAACACTCGAGAGCCAACTCACGCCGTCACCCGACGTGTTCTTCCCAATGCCGGAGTCGAGCACTTCGACCACGGACGAAACCCTCCATCCTCTTGCCGCTCCCAACCACGTTCGAAGCGCTAACTCCACACGCGTCGCTCGTCGATGACGTCGCGAACGAGGCCGCGTCGCCACTTCAACGTCTGGCCGTCGACGTGGGTCGGTTCTCTGCAAGACCTGTGTGGGCGCCTCGGAACGCAATCGCTCCGAATTCGCAGCAACCCGGGCGGGCGTCGATGGAGCCACCTGCCCTGCCTCCAGACCCGCGACCCCACAGCGCCCGAAGCCCCCACACCGCTGTGCTCCCGTCTTTGCGCCACACCGAGCGGTCGCCGTTGCCACCGGAAAACACCGACGGCGCCGGAGAGCCCTTTGCTGTAACACTGGAAACATTCGCAAGACATTTTGGCATGGCGTGGGCCCGTCCGTGGGAGAGCCAGGGCCCCACAGCCTCCGCCCCCAGGGAAACCCGATTGGCCTCGGGGCCACCGCTTCACGGGCGTGGGCTGAACACCCACAGTGTACTCCCCGTCCGGCCAATAACACTCATGACCACCCTTGCCACCAAACAGGAGTGCGGTATGTTCACCCAGGGCCCTGTCGGGTCCCTCCCTCCTGTTCATAAATCCCTGTATTTCTCATTCAGCAGAATTTTCAGAAGAGTCGGTTTTTTTTAGCGAAATCGGCGGCACAGCACAGCGGCTCGGGTCCCTCCCCCGAGCCGCTGTGCGCTATTTCAGCTCTCGCTTTCACTCCGTTCACGCGCAACGGCTCGGCAGCTCATGTAAGGCCCAGCGTGCTCTCATTCGCCGTCGGCGAGGCGCAGGCGAAAACGCTTCGACACGTTGGGGTCGTCGCATCGCGACCTTCATGCGGCGGAGTTTAGGGGCGAGCACTCTGAAGCACACCAGGTCGAACGCCAGCGAAATGTCGGCCACAGCTTCAAGCTCACTGCGTGCTCGCGACACGTCTCTCGCCGACGAACTCTTTGCGCGCGCAGCAGCTTTCCGATGGCTTGTATCGGTCAGAGCTCGTGTTATGCGGTCGTCGTGTTTCGTCGCGGACTGGCCCTGGTTCTTTGGCTCTGTCTGGCGTGTGATTCAGAGCGCAAAGAACCGCCCGCTTGCTTGGCTGCGCGCGATGCGGCGTCGACACACACCGCCGAGGGCGAACTCGACGAAGCTTGGGCCGAACTCGCAACTGCGAAGAACGAATGTGGCGAAGCGTCGGCGTACGCGATCGACCGCTTGGAGCGTGCAATTCAACGCGAAGAGCTGCATCGCGAACGCGACGCGCGACTGTTGAAGAAGACCGACGATTCACCTCTCGGCGCGTTCATGCACTGGGTTCGGACGGAGCGTGAAGAGAAGAACCGAGCGAAAGGCGAACACGCCTGCGCGACTCCGACCGATTCCGACTACGGCTTCTGTCTGAGCAGGATTGCCCAAGCTGGCGCCGCCCCCTTCGAAGTTCGCTATTGGAAAGCCGAACCCGACGAATCGTTCATGTTCATCTGGAGGGTAGAGCAACCTCTGAGTTGTGTGGACACGGGCCCTCATCGCGTGGTTGACACGTGGACCACCGATGGCGTGCAGCTGTCGTTGTGCGAACTCACCGAGCACGACGTGCGGGGACTCAAGGCGTTGCTGCGCCGGCGAGGCAACGGCACGAAGATCCAGGTCTTTTCCAGCGGGTACCTGCGCCGGGACAAGGCGTTTGCCAGCGAGCTGGAGCACTTGGTGCGGCCGTGAACGCCGACGGCCAGGGTGGCGTCGCACGACGCGACGCCCAAGTTGCGCGCGTGCTGTGGGTCGTGCTGTGGCTCAACCTGCTCGTTGCGACCGCCAAGCTGATCGTCGGTTGGCAGGTGGGCGCGCTGTCTTTGGTGGCTGACGGCCTGCACAGCGTGTTGGACGGCTCCTCCAACGTCGTTGGGCTCGTGGGCATCGCCATCGCTGCACGCCCCCCCGACCAGCGACACCCCTATGGTCACCGGCGCTTCGAAACGATGGCAGCCGTAGTGATCGGCCTCTTAATTGGAGCCGGATTCATCGAAGTGCTCCGCGAGTTGTACCGCGGCCTGATAGGGCAGCGCTCCACGCCCGAAGTGTCGTGGTCAGCCGCTGGCGTCGTCGCGACCACGGTCGTCGTCAACCTGTTCATCAGCCGCTACGAAGCACGCAAGGGTCGACAACTGCACAGCGCGTTGCTGGAGGCGGACTCCAAGCACACCGCGACCGATTCGGTCGCGGCTGGCGCCGTCTTGCTCGGCTTCGGAGCCATCGCACTCGGGTGGGCCTGGGCCGATCTCGTCGTCGCGGCATTGGTGTCGGTGTTCATCGGGTACGTCGCTTGGAACATCCTGCGCCACAACCTCGCTACCCTCGCAGACGAGGCACGATTGGAGCCCACACGCGTGCACGCCATCGCCATGGCGGTCCCGGGGGTGCGCGGTGCACACAAGATCCGGTCACGCGGAGCCCCAGACTACGTTCACCTGGACTTGCACGTTCACCTGGATCCTGAAATGTCGGTGCGAGAGGCCCACGAGTTAACCCACCAGGTCGCCGCGGCCCTGCGTCGCTCCTTTCCTCGCGTGGAGGACGTCGTGATCCACACGGAACCTGCCGATGGGCGGGAAATGGACACCACCCACCTCGCACCGGGAGACGAACCCAGCGAACGTTGAGCGGCCGGGCTCTGTGGCAAACCGACCGCTAGACGTCGACGTTCACACGCTGCAGCTCGCTGTGCAGACGTTGACGCACGACTTCCGTCAGGTACGGGGGCTCGCTGGGGGTCTCTCTGACGAGCTGGTCGAGCTGAACCACGTTTCTCGGGCCGAGGATGGCGCTACACACTTGCTCGTTGGACAGCACATAGGCGACCGCCCCACCGCGCATCGAGGTCACCTTGCCGGCCGTGTTCATCACTCGGAGCGCGCGCAGCTGGTGGATGCGTCGCCGGACTTGATCGGCGGTCCAACGCTCCGAGCGGTGGTCTTCCGGTGGGAACTTCTTGTCGGTCGGCCATTGACCGGCGAGCAAACCATGCGCCAGCACCGAACGCGCGAACACCGCGATGTTGCGCTCTTCCAAATCCTTGGATAGCGACGTCAGATCGCGCGAAAGAAAGACGTTGAAGGCGAGCTGCACGACGTGCGGCACCTGTTCCAGCTTCAGCATCGCGCGCGCCACCTCCATGTCGCCGGCGCTGATGCCCCACGCGCGGAGCCGGCCAGCATCCGTCTGCTGCTGAAGCCACGCCGTCGCCTCGCCCTTTTCCAACGCCGCAACGCTGGGATTGTGCAGCAGTACGATGTCGAGCACGTCGCGCTTGATGCGCTCTTGGGACTTGTCGAAGGCCTGTTTCAAGTACTCGACGTCGAACCGCTTGCGCGGTGGCTCGGCGCTCGTGTCCGTCCCCAGCTTGGTGACGATGAACGTCTCGCCGTCGTCTGGCAGGCGCTCGCCCAGCTTCGCCTCCATCTTGCCCTTTGCGTAGACGTCCGCCGTTTCGAACAAGTTGATGCCCAAATCCAAAGCGCGGTCGATGACAGCATCCTGCTCGGCGGGGTCGACTTCCCCGTAGCCGTCCCCGCTGAGGCCCCAAGTACCCAAGCCCAGCTCCGTCACCTGCAAGTCGGTGCGTCCCAGAGTTCGTCGGCGCATGCGCAGGGCCATAGCAGACGGACGTCCCCGCGCCCATCACCCTGCAAGGTTTTCGTCACAGCTGGCGCACGTCGAACACGACCCAGCGGGCGTTGGAATACACCGGCTTCAGCTGGTTCAGGCGACGATGTGGCCCTTTCGCGACCAGCACGAAGTCGACGTCGTACTTGGCGTCCAAGCGCCGCAGTCGCGCCATGTCCATCAGATTATAGCCCTTCAAGTCAGCGAAGCCCCTGAAGCCGGGCCGACCCGTAACGTCCTTCAAGCGCGTGAACCATTCCAGCACTTCGTCCGGCAGCATCGGGGTCGCCTTCCAGTCGACGACGATGGCGCGCTGCGTGTCGTAGCGAAAGGTGTGATGCCAAGGTGGACTCAGGAAGCGAGCGTCGCGCGGAGTGTTCTTGGCGATCCAGTCGTAGAGCTGCTGGTCGTAGCTCGGCAACGGCTCGAGCTTGTTGGAACGATGCTCGAGTTCACTGAGCGCTGGCTCGACGTACCAAGCGAACACACAGAGCGCGGCAAACGGCAGCGTCGCCGTGGCAAAACGCGCTCCGCGACGCCCCCAGCGCGAGACGGCCCAGCGCGCGCCGGCGATCAGCATCGCCAAGCCCCACATCACGCAAAATGCCTCGGTCAGCCGCGGGTTTCCGCGCAAAGCGTACGCACACGCCAGCGCCATCACCGAGACGAACAACGAGATGCGATCGTTCATCGTCAGGCGCCGCAGGAGCGCGGGCTTCGCAACGCAGCGAGCGAGTGCCAAACAGAACAGGCTCTGACCCGCGAGATCGAGAAACGGCGCCAGCCGCCACACGAACAGCTGGGCGACCCGGGCGATGTAGCCCCAGCTGGTGAGCAGGGTCCCGCTCCAGACCACCACCGCCGTCGCGAGCCACCAGCGCTGCAGCAAGCGCAGCGCTCGGCCCTTGGGTAGCAGTCGACAGGCCACGACGCCCAATACCGACCACGACACGAGGGGGATGAGATCGCGTTGAAACCGGGTCGGAGCGTAGTGGTGGGGCGAGCGGATCTGAAACAAGATGCGCTGCGCCTCTGCCCCGTGCTCCGAAGCGACCGTGGCGAGCATCGGTACGAGCAGGAAGGCGACGGCGAGAAGCGAGGGCCCCAACTGCAGGGCCAGTCGACGGACGATGCAACGCCAATCCCCACCCAGGAACAAGTGGGCCAAGCCGAAAGCCGCGACGTTCAACACCAGGAAGTTCGCGTGGAACAAGCCGCTGACGCCGAGGGCGATGCCGCTGAGCAACCAGCGACGCGACAAGAACGGGGGCAGCGCCAACAACAACCCAACGCTGCCGAGAGTCGACGGCTGAAAAGCCTCGTTGAAGATGTAGCTGACGCCGGTGCTCAGCGTCTTGGACAACGTCATCAAGCACAGGACGAGGAAGAATGCCCCCAACGCCAGGGGACGGCTTCGCACCAAGCGACGGCAGACGGTGTACCAGGCGCTGCAACCAACAACCATGATCACAGGGTGCAAGACAGCGATCGCCCAACCCGACGGGGACAGTCGCAGCAGCGGCGCGACGAATTGGGTGATGGCTGGGTGGTAGTGCGTCACCTCAGCGGCGTACCAATCCCGAGCGAGCACCCCTGGGTCGTTCTGGCGCAACGCTTGCAGGAAGTAGACCGCTTGATTATCGATCGGGTAGTTGAGCCCAAACGTCAGCGCGAAAGCCAGCGACGCCAGAAGCACGCAAGACCACTCGAGCCCAAACGGGGCCCATCTCGAGATCCAGCCACGAGTCGTCAAGGTCGAAAGGCAGTACCACAACGGGCCGAAGCACAGAAAACGTCCCGCTCATCGTCGCCGGCCCGGCGCTCAAGCCCGCCCGTTGACTTCTTGTGATGACAGCCGACTGATTCACACTATGTAGGTCTTGATGCGCTGCTTCGCCTCCCTGCTCGCCCTTTCTTTGGCGCTGGCGTGCACGCGCACGCCGAACCAGAAAGGGCCCGACGCTCCCGCGGAGGAAACGCCCAGCGAGGTCCGCATCGCCCCAGCCGCCAGCACCGTTCCCCAACCGACGGGCAAGCCGGCACGACGGTCGACCGAGGCTCAGCAGCCCGCGAGCGCCAACGAGCTACTGCGATTGGCACTCGCCGAGCGGCGCTTCCTCGACGCGCGCAGCCTACTGGAACAGCCCGAATTCCGCGACATGTCGGCCCGAGACTTGGTCGTCGGGTACGTCGAGCTGCAGCTCGGAGAGTACGACTCGGCGCTGACGCACCTGACCGCGGCCAAGGAGAACTGGCCGCAGATCGCCAAATTGGTCGAGCCTTTCCGCAGGAGAGCCGCCATCCGCTCGTCCAGCTACTTGGCCCTGTTGCCAGAGGTCGAGCGCTCGAGGGACGCGGAAGAGCTGCTGCTGGTAGCAGGACGGCAGCTCGACGCCGAACGCCCTCGCGACGCCGCCAAGCTGGTGCAGCGCGCCGCTGCGTTCACCCGTGGCTCCAAACGCCTGCAGGCCGAAGTGCGTAAGCTTCGCGCTCAGGTGTACCTGGCTCTCGACCAACGCTACGGCGCGCTCGCTGATTGGCGCTGGCTCGCCGTCGACGCGCCGCTGGAGCCCGCAGCCGCTGGAGCGGACGAGCTCATCGAGCAGTACTTCCCCAAGACTCCCCTCAAACCGGAGCAACGCTACCTGCGCGCCACGAAGTTCGCAGAAGCGGGCCGCATCGCAGAGACAGACCGCGAAGTCGAGGTGGTGTTGGCAGCCCCGTACTACCGGGTACGCCCGGGAGACGCGCTGCACTTGCAGGGTTGGGCCCGCTACCGAGCGCGCGACTACGAGGCGGCTGCCGAGTGGCTGCTCGATGCCGCGGAGAAGGGCAGCTACCAAGCGCTGCGAGATCAGTACTACGCGGCACGCTCGCTTTCGCGCGCGGGGCGCATTCACGAGGCCATCGCGCTCTACGAGAAGGTGGCCAGCTCGACCCCGAAGGGCCCCTTGACTCAGGGTGCTCGCTTCCGAATCGGCAGTGAGTGGCTCGTGTTGGGCAATTGGCGGAAGGTCGTCGAAGCACACTCTGGCTTCTTGAACAACTACACCCACAGCGAGTACACGGAAGCCGCCCAGCGTGAACGCGCGGTCGCCTGGTTTGCGTTGGGGGAATACCAGCGAGCCGCCTTCTGGTTTCGAAAGTTGCGAGGCCAGAATCCCGCGGGTTCGGATGCCAGCCTGTACCAGTTGCTCGAGGCCGTTGCCCAGGAGCACTTGGGACATGCGGACGTCGCCGTTCAACTGCTGCGCGATCTGGCGTTGAACTCGCCCCTGAGCTTCGCGGGGCACCAGAGCCGAGCCCGACTCCTGGCCATGGGCGAAGAGCTGCCCCCGTTCCTGAAGCCCGACGCAGAGCCCGCTCTGTCAATCACCCTCCCTCCCCCCGTCCCCACGCTCGAAGAACTCGGCCTCAGCGAGTTGTCCCAGGATGCGCTGCAAGCGTTGGAGCCGGAGTGGTTGGAGCCTGTGCAAGCGCAGCGTGGCCGGGCCCAGTGCCAGGGCTACGGGGACATCGAAGCCGGTCGCCGACGGTTCCTCATCGGTGTCGACCAAGCCACCAAACGGGGCTTCTTCAATCGCCCGTCGTCGCAAGAGCCATGGTTGTGGCGTTGTGTTTACCCGACACCCTACTCCACCTGGGTCGAACGAGCGAGCCGACGTTGGAACGTCTCACCGGCGCTCATCTACGCAGTGATGCGCCAAGAAAGCGGGTTTCACGCCAGCATCGAGTCGCCCGCAAAGGCGCGAGGGTTGATGCAGATCATCCCACCCACGGCCCAGCGCATAGCAGGCGATCTGGGTGAACGATTCATCGACGGCATGTTGGACAACCCCGCCCGCAACGTCTTCTACGGCGCCTTCTACTTGCGCAAACTCCTCGATGCCTTCGACGGCCACCCCGCAGCGGCTACAGCCGCGTACAATGCGGGACCAGCCGCGGCGCTTCGCTGGCGACACGCGACGAGCACGTTGCCGGTGGAACTGTTCATCGCGCGCATTCCGTTTTCCGAGACTCGTGGCTACGTGCAGCGGGTGTTGGGCAATCTACAAGTCTACCAGGCACTCTATCCCCGCTACGAAGACGTGGACGTACCGCTCGACTTGAGCTCGAATACGGCGTCGGCGAACCTCGCGATGTCCACCGACGCCCTACCCATCGACCCGAACCTCTACTGAAGAGCCAGCGGCTGCTGGAGGCCTAGATCGCGCTCACCATTCTCCAGGAGGTGGCGGCGCGAAGCGGCCGGGAAACGGGTCCGCCTGGCGCCGACGCCAGACCTCGCCGTCTGGCGGCAGGTCGAATCCTTCTTCGGAGAACAGCGCAACGCCGATCACCCCGATGTTGCGTCCCTTGCCCCGTCGCGCAGCGTAGGAATCCTCCACCGAACCGAAGCGAAAGGCGCGCACGCTCGATGCGCTATCCCGAAAGCCCTCGATTTCCAGGGAGCCCCAGGGGTTGACGATGTAGCCGCGCTTCGAAGTCGACCCGTCGCCACCGTCGATGACGTCCAGACCATCTACCGTCGCTACGACCTCGAACCTCCCCGGCGTGTGATTCGTGATGCGGATGGCATAGCGGTCACCTTGGTCGCCGAAGATGTAATGCCGACCACCGGCTTGCAGAGCTGGCAGAGGATCGCCCCCGGAGTCGACCAAGCTGACGGTCAGCGCACCACCGCCAACCGGAAATACCCCCGCGTAGGCAAAGTCCAGGTCACGACCCGTTGCGGCCTTCACCCCGTCTTCGTCGTCGTAGAAGACGCTGACCATCGCGTCCGGACGTGAGCTCCCCCGAACGAAACTCACTTCTCGGATCTGGCTCGAGCGCTCTTCGCCCCAGCGCGTGGCGAGCCCGGGTCGACGGTAGACTGGTGCTTCGGAGTGAACACGGGAACGCTTCTGCGGCGCCATGCCCCCTTCTGAATCGTGGCTTGCCTCGGCAGCGGGCGCAGGCTGAGGACGAGCGTGGTACTCGTCGGCGCGCGCTGCACTCCCCGGAGCGACTGGTTGCACGGCCGGCGCCTCGGCCTCCCCAGTGTCGTAGTCGGCCTCGTCGGGACGGGCAACCTCCGCCTGGGTGCCAGTACTGCATCCGGTGCAGCTCAGAAGTGACGTCATCGCCACGCAAATCATCGAAATCCATATCCAGCGTCTCGTCATCGTTCTCTCCAAGTTGAGGGTTCGGTGGCTCGAACGACGGGCACGGGCATCCCTTACAGTCCAAAGTCAGCTCCCTCGGTGGGGCTCACCGCGGCGATTCCCAAATCGGTACCGCACGCCGGCCCAGACGACGGCCGTCCGAAGGGGCGGGATGCAGCCCTGGAGCTCGCGGCTGGCTTCGGAGTGCTTGGGTTAGATCCGCAGCAACTGACCAGGTACAGTGCGGCGGTGTCCAAGAAAGTGACGAACAGCGCCGAGTTCGAGCGAGACTATGCCGACGGCGAGGTGATTTGCAGGGAAGGGGAATCGAGCAGCGAAATGTTCGTGATCCAGTCGGGGCGCGTTCGGATCACGAAAGCGTCCAACCGCGGCGAAATCGACTTGGCATTGCTCGATCGAGGGAATTTCTTCGGGGAGATGAGCGTACTGGAAGGCTTGCCCCGCGATGCCACTGCGACTGCCGTGGGCGCAACCCGAGTCCTGGTCATGAGCACAGGCGCGCTGCTCGTTCGCCTGCGACGCGACCCAACGTTCGCTTTCGAGCTCCTGCACCGGCTCAGTGGGCGGGTGCGCTCCTTGAACTCGCGCCTGCTGATAGCACTCGAGAAGGCGACACCCGGCGCCGCAGAGGAACATGCCGCGGGCCCTGCAGGGACGATGATGATGTACATGCCCGAGTTCGCCGACCGCGAACCATCCGGCTGAGCCGTCGATGTTGATCGAAACCCGACAAGACCGTTTGCTGGTGGTCTCCGACATGCACGTCGGTAACCCCTACAGTGAAGCGCGCAGGGCTTTGGGCGCGTTCTTCGACTACGCGCGGCGCGAGCGCTTCAACGTCTGTATCAATGGCGACGGCTTCGAGATCCTTCAGGCAAGCTTCTCTACCCTCGCCCACGACTCCGTCGACGTGCTCAATCGCATTCGGTCCCACATCGACGCAGGGCTGGAGGTCTACTACGTCGTCGGCAACCACGACATCGTGCTCGAGCAGTTTCTGCAGAGCTGGTCGAGTATTCAGATCACGCCGTTCCTCAACGTGACGAGCGGCAAGCAACGCGTCCGCGTCGAGCATGGTCACTTGTACGACCCTGCTTTCTTGCGCAGTCCAGCTCTGTACGAGCTGCTGACCAAACTCGCGGGGCCATTCTTGCGCATCTACCCCGACATCTATCGCCTGTGGGCCGTGTGGGAGGGGTTCTGGCAACGCTTGCGGAGCTGGCGCAGCAAGAACTTGGTCGAGCGCAGCGTCTACTACCAAGCGGCCGACATGTTGCTGCGGCGCGGCTTCGACGTCGTGGTATTCGGGCACACTCACCGCCCAGAGGATGTGGACTTGGGGCCGGGCCGCCGCTACATCAACTCCGGCAATTGGGTACGGGGGGGTTCGTTCGTGGAAATCCGCGATGGTAGCGTCGTGCTCAAGCACTGGAAAGACGGCAAGCCCGAACCGGCATTGCCCAACGGCCAGTGACGCCTATCCTTGGGGCGGGATATTGTCATGCACCGCACCGCAATCGTCTTGCTTGCCGCCGCCACTTCGAGCTTGTGCCCGGGGTGCGAGCGAAACCAGACCTCACGCGCCCATCCTCCTGACGAGCCTCCCATGACCGCACGATCTAGCGAATCACGAACTCAATCTGATGGCGACTCCGACGAAGGAGAACCGCGCCCTTCGACAGGCGACGCGACAGTCCCCGTCCGTTCCCCACCCCACTCGAGACGAGCGCCGCTGGACGAAATGGCCAACGCCCGACGACGCATGGTCTCCGAGCAACTTCAAAGCCGCGACGTGCACGACGAGCGTGTGTTGGCCGCGATGGACGTCGTTCCCCGGCATCGCTTCGTGTTGCCCGAGTACCAGGACGCAGCCTATGGCGATCACCCACTGCCGATCGTCGGAGGGCAGACGATCAGTCAACCGTACATCGTCGGTTTCATGACCCAAGCAGCAAGCATCGCGCCCACGGAGCGCTGCCTGGAGATCGGCACCGGGAGCGGCTACCAAGCCGCCGTGCTGGCTGAGCTGTGCAAGGAGACCTACAGCATCGAGTACCTGCCCGAAGTTGCAGACTTCGGCCGGGCCAATCTGGAGCGAACGGGGTACCTCCGACGCGGCGTGCACTTGAGGACGGGCGACGGCTACCTCGGTTGGCCCGAGGCCGCGCCATTCGACGTGATCCTGGTGACGGCCGCACCCGAGGAGGTTCCCCAACCGCTGCTCGAGCAGCTGGCCATCGGAGGCAAGCTGGTCATCCCCGTGGGACCGAAGAGTGGAGTGCAACAGCTCGAAGTGTGGACGCGCACCGCCGGGTCGAACGCGCCGAGTGCTTTCGAGAAGAAAGTTCTGTTCGGCGTGCGATTCGTCCCGTTCCTCGGCGATCATTGACCCGCTTCGAGGCAGACGAAATACGTACGTATGTGACATCGAGGCGCACGCGAGCGGCAGCGTGGGTGTTCGTTTCCTCCACCCAATACCGTGCTTGCCAGCCGACCGCGCGGCGTCAGCCTCGACGTTGACGCCGCACGACAACCGGGCGAAACACGTTTCGTGACGCCCCAAACCTGGTTCGTGAGCGCGGTGCTGACACTGGTCATCGTGCTCTTGGCGAGCAATCGAGTCGCCGTCGACGTGGCCATGGTGGGAGGGCTGGCGTTGATCCTGTTGGGGGATTCGGCGATAGGTGGCATCCTGACGCTGGATCAGGCGCTTCAGGCGTACGCCAACCCGGCATTGCTACTCATCGGGTCGCTCTTCATCGTAGCCGCAGGATTGACGGAAACTGGCGCCATTCAGGACATTGCCAAGCGTCTGCTGGGCCACCCACCAACCGCGGGCAGGGCCCAACTGCGCCTGATGGCGCCCGTCGCGTTGCTCAGCGGGTTCATGAACAACACGCCCATCGTCGCGATGTACCTCCCCATCGTGCAAGACTGGGCGCGACGGTTGCGCATGAGCCCGTCAAAGCTCCTCTTGCCGCTGAGCTACGCGGCCATTCTCGGGGGCAAACTGACGTTGATCGGCACCGCGTCGAACGTCATCCTGGCCGAGTTGTACCAGGCTCAGGTGGCAGGAGGGACCTGGGTTGCCGCCGAGAGCCTGGACTCGGTGTCTTTGTTCTGGGGCATCGCCGCCCTCGGAGCTCCAACGACCATCGGCGGGGTTCTGCTCGTCCTAGCGCTCTCGCGCTGGCTGCTACCCGACCGCGCGTCCATAGAGATCAAGCAGCAACCTCGAAGCTACCAGGTTCGCGTGCGCGTCGACACCAATTCACCCGTCGCCGGCAAGACGGTACATGACGCCGGTTTACGCAACCTGCCGGGCCTGTTCTTGACCCAAGTCGAGCGCGCCGGAGAGATCCGCCTGGCCACACCCGATACCAAACTGCGAAGCGGCGATCTCCTGGCCTTCGTCGGCGTGCTGCAGTCGGTGGTCGACCTACGCAAGATGAGAGGGCTGACTCCTTTGGGGGAGGAGGAAGAGATCGAGGACGCACCGCCGCCCTCGGGGCCCCAGCGAGTGCTGGTGGAAGCGGTCGTCGCGCGCAGCTCGGCGCTAGAGGGACGGACGCCGCGGGACTCCGGCTTTCGTGCGCGTCACAACGCCGCCATCGTTGCGGTGCACCGCGACGGCGAGGCCGTCAAAGGCAAGATCGGCGAAATCGTGTTGCGCGCTGGCGACACGCTTTTGCTCGATACCCCGCCCGATGCCGCTCGCGCGATTCAATCGTCGACGGACTTCTACCTCGCCTCCAGCGTGGAGGATTCGCGAAGCCTGCGCCACGATCGCGCGCCGGTTGCTCTGGCCATCGTGGGGCTGCTCGTGCTGCTGTTGACGTCATCCGTGATCGAACCGGCACTCGCGGCACTCACGTGCGCGGGTTTGATGGTGCTCACTCGCTGCATTCCGAGCGCACTGGCGCGTGGGAGTATCCAATGGCCCGTACTCATCGTCATCGGTTCGGCCTTGGCGATGGGCGCAGCAGTGAAGAACACCGGGCTCGCCTCCTTGATAGCACAAGGGCTCTTAGCAGTGTGCCATGGCGCGCCGTCCAACGTCGTGATCTTTGCCGTGTTCTTGTTGACGGCAGCGTTCGCCCAGTTGATCACCAGCAACGGTGCGGCGGTACTGATGTTCCCGGTGGCGATGGCGACGGCCCAGGCAACTGGCGTCGGGGCCCAAGCCATGCTGTTCACCTTGATGATCGCCGCGGGCAGCACTTTCGTCTCGCCCGTCGCGTATCAGACGAACTTGATGGTCTATGGTCCGGGTGGCTATCACTTCATGGACTTCGTTCGCATGGGATTGCCACTGACGTTGCTCCTCGGCGCGATTTGCGCGCTGCTCGCGCCCTTCGTCTACCCCTGGTAGCCGGGCGCTCAGCCGGCGTCAGGAGCATCGCTGCCGTTTCCCACGGCGCCGTCTTCGAAACCGGGTTCCCGGACGTCGACGTCCGACAAGTCGAACTCCCACTCGCAGGCGCCCAAGGTGACGGCAACCTCCAGGCTGCCGCTCTGTTCCACGGGCTCCAACATGACGACGGGAATGTTCGTGATCACGTGACCGCAGCCCTCGACGTTCTCCTGCCAACGAGCAGCTCCCGTGCGCTCGCCCGTGAAGTCGTCGACGAAGTCGACGTCGAGTCTCAAGCGGTCCTCCAGCGGCACCAAGACTTGAGCATCGATGAAGAAGTGCTGCCCCCCCTGGGGCCCGTATTCCATCGCGCGCGGCCCGTCGATCTCGACGATCGTCTCACCATCCCAAATGCCCAACGCGAGTGGTGCAGAGCCGTCGTCGCAACGCGCGTCGCAGTCCACCTCCGGGTCCGGCTCGGACGGGCCGCCTCCGCCGTTGGAACACGCTGCGCTACCGACGAGAGCAATGGACAATGCGAAGATCGGCGCTCGACGGCACGCTCGGAACACGCCGAGAGTCTGGCAGTTGGCTTCATTCGTCACGTGCAGACCGCTGGCTGAGACTGGACAAGGCAAGATCACTCTCCAACTATAGTCCCTGTAGCGCGATAGATTCGAGATCCGACCATGGAAGCCATCCCCGCGTCCGACAAAGCCCTCCTTCGACACGTGGCTCTGAGCCTGTGCTGTTGCACCCTGTGGGCTTGCGGCCCAACCCACGACAAACCCGAGCCCGGTGGGTGGACCACGGCCTTCGACGCCGAAGGCGTCGGTTGGCTGCTCTCCGTTTGGGGCCCCGCCGACGATGCCCTGTGGGCGGTCGGCGGCTCTGAAGAGGAGGGACGCGTGCTATTCCACGATGGTGATGAGTGGCAGGACGTCGAACTGCCCAAGTCCGCGCCGTTGCTCAATTGGGCACACGGTTTCGGTCGTAACGACGTCACGCTAGTGGGCAACGAGGGTACGGTCTTGCACTTCGACGGTGACGAGTGGGAGCTTCAGCCGACCCCCACGGAACAAGACTTGTGGGGCGTTTGGGGTGACCAGCCCGACGATCTGTGGGCGGTGGGGGGACGCGGGCGTGAAGAAGGGGAAGCGACGTTGCTACACTTCGACGGCGAGGAGTGGAGCGTGCAAGTCCTGCCGGAATTCGAGCGCAGCGGGGTCAACGCACTGTTCAAGGTGTGGGGCAGCGCAGACGACGACATCTACGCGGTGGGACAGCGCGGAGCCGTATTGCACTACGATGGTGACGAATGGACCGAGCAGTTGGTAGGTGCGAGCGACGATCTGATCGCACTGTGGGGTACGGGCTCGGATCTCGTCGTCGCAGTGGGCGGGCGCGGGCTCGGAATCGTGAGTATTTGGGACGGCGAACAGTGGCGTACCGAATCACTGGCGCCAATTGCCGGACTGAACGGTATCTGGATGCGTGACGCCGAACGCGCCTATGTCGGTGGCGTCAACGGCACGGCTGCAACCCTGGACCTGACTGACTTGGAGTCACTGGAGGTTACTGAGGAGGTGGTCGACACCACACTGGACCTCCACGGCGTGTTTGGCGTTGGTGACCGCCTGTACGCTGTCGGAGGAAACTTCCTCGGCCCAACGCCGCCCTACGAGGGCGTCGCTTTGGTGCGCGATATCGACGCGCGCTGAAGCTCCGCCGGACCAGACGGCGAGTGTGTTGTGACCCCCGTGCAGATGGCCCATGTTTGTTATCCAGGCAGAGCCTTTCCGCCAAGAGGGCCCCTCGCGCTGGCCGCTGGCAGAACCGTAGAATCAGGAATCGTGATGACCTTCTCCTCGACTTGGCCTCGTGTGGTGCTGATGGCACTCGCGGCCTGCGCTTGCTCCGACCACAAGACCACGACTGCAGACCCCGAACGGGACGACATTGCTGAAGGGATCTTCGCAGAGCTCGGTGAGCCCCTGCCCTTCGCCACGAGCGAACAACTGGAGACTTTCGAGCGCGGGCGCGAGGTGGCGCTGAGGCAGTTCACACCGGATACTGGACTGGGCCCGCATTTCAACGTCACCTCGTGTACTGCTTGCCACGAGAAGCCGCGCACGGGTGGCAGCGCTGGACGCTACCGCAACTTCCTGGTCGTTGGTCAGCGGCTTTCCGACGACTCGTTCACCCCCACCGGCGTCTCGGGAGTTCAACCCCACTACACGCTGAGCGGCTTCGGACGAGAAGCGGACGACGAGGACACGAACATCGCGTCGCTCCGCAATCCCATCCCCTTCTTTGGGGTGGGCCTGATCGCCGAGCTAGAGGAAGAGGCGATCTTGGCCAACTCCGACCCCGACGACGAGAACGACGATGGCATCAGCGGACGACCCAACTACGACCGCGGCTTCGTGGGTCGCTTCGGCCGCAAGAGCCAAACGGTGTCCATCGAAGGTTTCATTCGCGGTCCGCTGTTCAACCACGCCGGGATCACGAGCGACCCCCTGTCGGACGCCTTGAAGAACCAGCTACCCGTACCGAGCGCCGCGGACGCCGCAGCGCTCGAACTCGCTGGTGGCGGCATCGGTCGCATCCGACAAGCCCAAGCAGCGGCCCCTTCGGAACCAACCGTCGATGACGACGACGTCGACGATCCGGAGCTTTCGCCCGATGACCTCTTCGACTTGGTTTCATTCGCGATGTTGCTGGCCGCGCCGCGACCCGAAGTGCCGAGCGACGACGCGCGGCGAGGCGCGGAGCTCTTCGACGACGTCGGCTGCAGCGATTGCCACGTCGCCACCCTGCGCTCGAAGCGCGGCCTGATTCCTTTGTATTCGGACTTGCTCCTGCACGACATGGGTGACGAGCGCGCAGACGGGATCCGTATGAACGACGCGACAGGTTCCGAGTTCCGCACCCAGCCGCTGTGGGGCGTCTCCGCCGTCGGCCCCTACTTGCACGACGGCGCCGCGGACACGCTCGACGACGCGATTCGACTGCACGGGGGCGAAGCCGAGCGCGCGCGTGAGCGCTACGAGGACCTCTCGCAGCGCGCTCGCGACCGCATTGTGGAGTTCCTCGAGTCATTGGGCGGCCGTTCCCAGCGAAGTCTAGGGCTGTTGCCCCCCGATGCGCCGGTTCCACACGTTGGTGACTTCGGCGGTCCCACCGTCGAACTGGACGATGAGCAACTCGATATGTTCACTCATGGCCGAGAAACGTTCGACCGAGAGATGAGCATCCGGGAAGGCTTGGGCACCACGTTCAATGGTGACTCCTGCCGGGCCTGTCACTTTCAACCGACGATCGGGGGCTCAGGACCGAGCGATGTGGACGTCACCCGACAGTGCATCATCGACGACGATGGGGACTTCATCGAGCCCCCGTCGGGAACGATGGTGCACCACCAGAGCCTCGAAAACCTGCGACCACCACCAGACGACGAGACGAACTGCTTCGAATTGCGTCAAACACCAGCCATTTTCGGCTTGGGGTTGCTCGAGCGCGTGCCGGAAGAGACAATCCTCTCCCTGGCTGATCCGGACGACGACGACGGCGATGGCATTCGGGGCACAGCCAGCGTGCTAGCCGACGGCCGGCTCGGGCGATTGGGATGGAAAGCCAACGTTCCGGATCTGGCGGAGTTCGCCCGTGACGGGCTGACCAACGAGCTCGGCATCACGGTGCCCGACCAAGAAGGGCTCACCTTCGGCAGTGATGAGGACGGCGACGACGTTCCCGATCCGGAAATCGGAAGCGGCGAGATCGAGGCACTGGTCTTCTTCATGCAGCAGCTCGCGCCACCTCCCCGTGACCGGCACGATCGCCAACTGGAAGATGAAGGCGCGAGTCTCTTCGCCGATATCGGGTGCGCAACGTGCCACGTTCCCGAGCTCGAGACAGACGACGGTACCCTCATCCAACCCTACACGGATCTGCTGCTCCACGAGGTGCTCCCGAAAGGATCTCCGGGAGTGGCCACCGCGACGGCATCAACTCGCGCTTTTCGCACAGCACCCCTGTGGGGCCTGTCCAAGACCGCACCATATCTGCACGACGGCCGCTCATTCACAATCGAAGCCGCAATCCTCGCCCACGAAGGCGAAGCAGCGGTGAGTCGCGATACCTATGACGACTTGACGGCGTCTGAACGCAAAGCGCTGCTGGCCTTTCTGGAGAGTCTGTGAGGCAGACCGTGAGAGGTTACCGCTACCGAGGCCAGTTCGAGGTCGGTTGCGCAAGCAGCGAGCGAGCAACGGCAGTAGTGCCGCGCAAAGTCGCAGTTGGCACTTTCTGCTCAGATCACGCGAAGTCTTGGCGCTTCGCCTTCCCGACGTCCGTATTTGCCACTCGAAAATTGTGCCGTTCCCATCGAGTGGTGCGCGATTTTTTTCCTGCATCGCCAGCGCCGTCCCGCAATGAATGAGGTTGTCGGCACAGAGCCGACGCTCGCACGGCGATTGCCCTATTCTCTGTCGCACGACGGTAGAAGAACTGCCAAAGATCACCTTCCGGCGTGAACGCCGAAGTCGAAAGACATCGACCATGAGAAGATCAGTGACGTTCCTCGCACTCACCGGGTGCGTACTTTCCGTGCTCAACGCCTGCGGCAGCGACGATGGAGATGGCGGTGGTGAGCCCGCGCTCCCAGGAGGTAGCCCCAGCGGCACCGCCAACCCCAACGCAATGCCGCCGGGGCCAGGTGGCTCTTCCTCCTCCGGGCAACCCGGAGCACAAATGCCGCCAGGTCCAAGTAGCGTCCCCGCAGGAGGGACCCCGACGCAACCGGCACAGATGACGACGGCACCGGTCGACGGCCAGCCGTCCACGCCGCCTGCCGGTACGCAGCCCGACGAGACGCCCGCCCCAGGTGAAGAACCAGCGGCTCCCGACGCCACGCCCCCGGTGGACGAGATGCCGGTGGAGCCCGTCGACGAAACACCCGTCGACCCCATCGACGAACAGCCAGCGGAACCCGACGAGATGCCCGCGCAGCCCGTCGAAGGCGCCTATGAGCCGTGTTCGGGCGAGCCGCCACCCGCACTGCAATTGACGGAAGTGCTGGGAGGCATGGATAGCCCCATTGCGATGGTCACTCCTGCGGGTGATCCCTCGACGTTCTTCGTTGCGGAAAGGAGTGGTAATCTGCTGCGCTTCAGCGAAGGCAGCGACACACCGACGACCCTCCTGTCGCTCAACACCTCGACCAGTGCCGAGTGCGGCTTCCTCGGGATCGCACTGCACCCGAACTTCGACGGGGCGACGGAAAACCGCATCTACGTCTCCTTCACCCCGACCTGTCCCGCGAGCATCTTTGGGGCGGGCGGCAGCAGTGCCCTCGAAGAGTACGTCATCGAGGGCGACACGGCGACGCTGTCGCAGTCGTTCTTCGGCTTCGACCAACCCGAGGGCAATCACAACGGCGGCAACATCGCCTTCGGACCCGATGGCTACCTCTACTACGGCTTGGGTGACGGCGGTGGTGGCAACGACGAGCATGGGCCCAACGGCAACGGCCAAGACGTCAGCGTCCCGCTGGGGGCGATCCTCCGCTTCGACGTGGATGCGCCGGACACGCCACCAGCCGGCAATCTCACTTCAGCCGATGCCGGGGGCGCCAGTGTCGATGCGCGCATCCTGCACTACGGTGTGCGAAATCCCTGGCGCTTCAGCTTCGACAAGGAGACGGGCGATCTGTACATCGGTGACGTCGGACAAGACACGTCCGAAGAGGTCAGTTTTGCTCCCGCGGGGTCTGGTCCGCTCAACTTCGGCTGGTCCGCCCGTGAAGGCATGGGCACCTGCCCGGGCTGCGGTCACACTCTGCTCGAAGGCACGACCGCGACCGACCCAATCTACGCCTACGACACTCCCAGCGGTGCCGGCGGCATCTTTCAGGGCTCGGTGACCGGCGGCTTCGTCTACCGGGGCACGCAGATCCCGGGACTGATCGGTCGCTACATCTTCGCTGACTACGTCCGCGGGGATATCTTCGCGCTCACCTACGATGGACAGGGTGGCGCGTGCGACGTTGTGGAGGACCTCATCCCTGGCGCGAGCATCCCTGGTGAGAGTCTGGCCTCCTTCGCGCAGGACGCCGATGGCGAGGTCTACGTCCTCAACATGGCGCGGGGCAACATCCTGAGGATTGAAGCTCAGTAATCCCAACCCAGCAATCCGAACCCAGTCAGTCCCCCGAACCGAACAGCCCGCAGTTGGGCCGCTCAGCGGCGCCTTCAGGGCGCCGGCGGCGCGAGCGACAGGATCCAATTGCGGACTAGCTCGATCGCCGTGTCGTCCGGGATCTCCGTGCCAAGCGGCGGCATCGGCACGTCATCAACCTCGAGCCCATCGAGCTCCACGCCCATGAGCTCCGCACTATCTTGTCGGATGGTGATCCGGCGCATGAGCTCGCTGTTGTCAGGATCGCCACTCACGACACGATACAGGTTGATGGAGCCCTGCCCCGACTCGGTATATTGGTCGACGAGGGCCTGATAAGCCTCCGTTTCCTCGACGCTCGCGAGCGACTCACTCTCGAGCCATAAGCGTAGACTGGAAACCCGGCTGTTCACCGGAGACCGCGCACGGTGACAATGACCGCAGTTCGCGTGGAGATAGCCCAGCACCTCTCGTTCGACCTCATCCCCGGGCACGGTCAGAGCAACCGCCGGAGGATCGCTGAGCCAACCCGCTTCCAACAGCGTCTGCAACGTGGCGCCGGCACCGTCGTGGTTGAGCTGCACGGCGCTGAATCCAATCGGTTTCTCGACGCGCATGTCGTGACACTTGCCGCACGCCTCTTGGCTGGGAACGTCATGCTCCGTACCTTTGACGTTCTCTTCACCCATCGGAGCTGCCACGGCGTCCGTCTGCTCCTCGTTCCAAATGTAGGCCATCGCGAGCCAGCCCTCGAACCCCTCCGCTGCACGCTCGGGTGGCAGCTTCTCCAGCAGGCGTGTTTCGATGCGAATGCCGTCTCGGGAGAACTCTTTCCAAAGCTTGGTTCCGACGGGGAACTCCCATTCATCGATGTCTGAGGTGTCTATCTGTTCGCCTTCTGGAATGTGTACCCAGCGCCGCTTCTCCGCGCCATCGGTCCACAACGCGAACTGAGGAGTGAACTCGAGCACGCGTTGACCAAGAGTCTCGGTAGGAATGTCCGCGAAGAGGCCCGTCTGGCTCAAGAGCTCACGCTCGACGACCTCTGGCTCCCCGCTGCCGGCGGCTCCGCCAGCCGCTTCCGCGAGGCCGCCATCACTGGCCTCAACCATGCCAGTCTCACCGCCCATGCCCCCGGTGTCCGGAACGGGCTCGTCGGTGTCCGTCGAAGTGGGGGCGGGCTCTGGTTCGTCGACAGGCGTGGAGTCCGTGGCCTCCAGGTCCGGAATTTGGGGGCTTTGGGTCGCAGGCGGCGCTGTCGTCGAAGCTGCGCCCGGCGGCTCCTCACCGCTCGGCTGCGGTCCGCTGGGCTCCGTCGCTGGCGTCTCCAGATTATCGCCCGTGCCAGAACCACTGTCTTCCGAACACGCGATGCTCGCGATGAGACTGACGGATGAGACGGCAAAACGGAGGCTTCGGCGCGGGGTCACGGTGCCTTCGTGGTGTTCCCTCAGCGCACAAAAGTCAAGCCGACGCGGGCCACGCGCGAGCCCCGGCGAGCTTCTGGCGTAGCTTGCCGGTCGCCCTGGAACCGCCCACGGCAAAAAGCGACCAGTTCCTGGAACTGGATCGCAGCGGGCAAATACGGCTCGCCCTCGAGCGAAGCACGGCCGGGAGAGCACCCCACTCGAGCGGCGTCGGTGACACCTCAATCGCGGAAGCAGCGCACGTAGTGACCGTTCTCACGCGGTCCGTCCAACCTAGACATCCAGTTGCGCGCGACTTGGCGCCAAGCGCTCAGCACGCTCGTTTGCGTGCAAGTCCACAGGTAGGTCGCTTTGCCTTCATCGACGTAGTCGCCGGTCTCGCTGCGATGGCCGCCACCTGGTTCTCCAGCAAAACATCCGCAACATCGGTATCAGTTGCTCCGGCCGCAGTGTCCGCCTCCGCGTCCGTTTCACCAGAAGCTCCTTTGCAGCCGGCAACGAACAACGCCAAGGCCACCACGACTTGCCGACACATACGCCCATCGTCACTTCGTCCCACTTCCCCACATACGCATCAGGTTGAGCAGCGGGCGACGATGGTTCGCTCCTTCGAGTGCGCGAGATCGCGCCCCAATGTACGCAATGTAGGCTGTCGACATCACTCCGAATGAGCTCGACCGCTCCACAATTCCAGCCAACTCAGCCACGAGCCAGCAGACGTCGTCGCGCTAAGCAGGTACACTTGGCAATCGATGGCAAGCTGGCGCGTGGCGATTGTCTGGATGGTAGCGGTCGGCTGCAGCTCCGGGATAGACATCGGGGCTCCCGTCGATGGTCCCGACGCCGGCGACACCAGCGACACGCCATCGATGCCTGAAAGCGGCAGCGACCTCGGCCCCGAAACAGCGACGGCAACCGACGATGGCCCCGTCGCGAACCTGCCCACGTCGCCTGACGCCTCGGCGGAGACGCCAGAAGCGGCGACGGACGAACCTGCGCCGGAAACCTCAACCGACGACGAAGTCTCGCTGGGGCTCATCCCTCGACAAGAAGAGCCCTTCCTGACGGACCGCGACGGAAGCACTGATCCTCCGCCGCCCGAACCCGATACGGGGCTGGCTCCAACCCCGACGGACATCGAACCCGTCGATCCCGACACAACCCCCACGGACGCCATCGAACCCGCGCCCGATGCTGGTGGCTTGAACGAACCTCCAGGCCCCGCCGCCACGTGTGATGGCTGCATCGAAAACAACGAGATCGCGCCGGCGCTCACCGGGCTCGCGCCTGGCCCCGAGGACTGTGACGACTACCCAGAGGCGGAGATCGCGAAGTTCCTGGCGACGTCGAAGCTGCGAACCGACAGCAACATCTTCTACGTTCACCTCAAGGAACTAGGAGTGGACATCACACCAGCACTGCATCGCGTCGAGCTCGCGAACGGAAGCGAGCCCCCGGCTTGGATGACGGTCAATTTGGCGCGCATCAACGTGGTGGGCGTGGTCGTCGACGAAAGTGCTGCGCCCCCCGCGATCGGCAAGGCAGACGTCCTGGTGACGCAGAACAGCGATGGCTGCCCAGTAGCGCGAGCTATCATCGAAATCCATCTAGTGGAATGACCCGCTGAGGCACCGGTCGCCGTTCCCGCGCACGACGACCGGCACGTTCACCATCTAGCCGACGTACGGCCACAGTTGCTTCTGGCTGGCCTCGTCCAAGGTCGGCAGTGGGGGGATGAAGAACACGTCGCCCGCAACGTCACTGATCAGGTGCCCACCACCAGGCGACGGGTAGGGCCAAGCGTCCAGCTCCGTTTGAAACGAGCGCGGGCCGCGTCGCGTTTTCACCTTCCATACCCGGATCTCGAAGTCCTCTTCGATGGAATCGACTTCGACGATCTCGAGAAAGAAGCCGCTCACCTCCAACGCGCGCAGCAGCGCTGCCCGGGTGTCAGGCTCCAGTGTCTCCGCATCATCGATCAGAGACAGCTCGGTGTTCGCTTCATCCCGCAGAGAGATGAAGCGTCCCGCTTCCGACCAAGGAAAGCAGCGTACGGGCGTCACGTCCACCCACTGCTCGTCACCAGAACACAGTTGCAGCCGACCATCTTGTCGCAACCTCAGTCGCGGCAAGATGGCCCCAGTTCTCCTGCGGACCCGGCGCTCGGCGTTCGGCTCCCCGACGTCGAGTCCGAGTCGTTCACTTCCTCGTATTCGCATGTTCATTTTTCGCGTCCTGTCTTTCCTGAATCCTTTGATTCAACTCGCTCCGTGCATCTTCTGCTGCAACTCGTAGAGGTGTCGGTAGATCCCGACCTCCCGCCGGAGCAGCTCCTCGTGGGTACCTTGCTCGACCAGGCGCCCGTCCTTGACGGCGAAGATGCGGTTCGCGCGTCTGAGCGTCGACAGCCTGTGCGCGATGGCGAACACGGTGCGGCCCTTCGCCAAACGATCCATTGCCTCTTGGATCTTGTGCTCGGTTTCCGTGTCCACCGCGCTCGTGGCTTCGTCCAAGATCAGGATCTTGGGATCCGCCAGAACTGCGCGCGCGATCGAGATGCGCTGTCGTTCACCGCCGGAAAGGGTGTGTCCGCGCTCTCCGACGATCGTGTCGTAGCCGTGAGGCAGCTTGCAGATGAAGTCGTGGGCGTTTGCCACCTTGGTGGCCGCCACCACGTCCTCGGCACTGGCCTCGGGTGCGCCGTAGCGGATGTTCTCCAATACCGAACCATGAAAGAGGTACGGATCCTGAAGCACCATGCCCACTTGGCGTCGGTAGCGCCCGCCGTCGAGTTCACGAACGTCCACGCCGTCGATCAGCACGCGCCCGCCGGTGGCGTCGTAGAAACGCGCGATCAAGTTGGTGATGGTCGTCTTGCCGCCTCCGGAAGGGCCTACAAGACCAATCATCTCCCCGGGCCGCACGTCGAAGGAGATGCCCTTGAGCGTCTGCCGCACACCGTCGTAGGCAAACGTGACGTCCTCGAAGGTGACTCGGCCCTCTACCTCGAGCGTGTGCGCGTGGTCGGCGTCCGCCACTTCGGGTTCGGTATCGAGCACTTCGAAAACGCGATGCGCCGAGGTCGTCGCTCGGTTCATCACGCGTGCCATCTGACCGATGATCTCGATTGGTGCCACCAACATGGTCGTGTAGAGCAGGAAGGAGACGAACGTCCCCGTGGACAACGCCGGCCCGAACGCGGTGTCCGAACCCAACAACCGTGGCAGGGCAAACACCCAGACTCCGATGATGGTCACGTCCACCGCCAGCATGAGCGCCGGCCAGAACGACGTCCACACCT